>NZ_JBQTGJ010000015.1:70524-89854 GCF_052400685.1 Geofilum sp. OHC36d9 | reverse complement strand
GTAAAAATACTACTCATAAACCCTTTTGTAAAGCTACCCCTCGTTCGGAAAGCGGCTGCAAAACAACAGCTTTTTTTTCCCCTTTCCAAACTTATGCGTATTCTTTTTTGTTAAAAATAGTGACCTGTTTGTCTATCAGACTATAAGAAACTACTCTGCACTTTCTTCTTTTTCGTTCTTACTTTCCTCGGATTTGTAGGCCTTAATAGAAGCTTCTGAAATCACTTCTTTATCGGTCAGCAACTTATACCATGCAAATACCTTTTTGATATCAGAGGTATACACTCTTTGGGCATCATAGTCGGGCACAACAACTTTAAAAGCCGCTTTTAAGGCATTAGTGTCGGTTTTAGGACTAACCCATGCATTTTTCTCAAAAATAGAAATAAACACTTCAGTCAGGTGAATATCGCCTTCTTCGGTATAGATAGAAATATCTTCCAAAGCGCTGATACGTGACGTTGCATAAGCCGGCATTCGTTTTCCGTCGGTCAACGATTCAACAATAATACCATTTTTAGCCTGTGATACCATCTTGTAAAGACCGGATTGTCCTGCAATTGATAGAATATCTTTCAACATATTTCAAAAATTAAATTCGTGCAAAAATACAATATTGGATCAAAAGTAAAAGCAATGCTGGTTAAATCATTCCACGTTCTTTTCGAATGCGCTCATAAGCCTCGTTAACTTTCTGAAACTTATCCTTGGCCGAAGCCTGAAATTCCTCACCCAAATGCGCCACCTTGTCGGGGTGAAAGCGAATGGCCATCTTACGGTACGCCTTTTTAACTTCTTCATCGGTTACCGAGGCATCCACCTCAAGTATTTTGTAAGCCGACTCCAAATTATCGTAAAACATATTGAGTACCGAAGTATAATCCGGAGCAGAAATCCCCAATGCAAGAGCAATGTTATGAATCACTTCCAATTCAGACGCATGTAAAACACCATCGGCTTTTCCCAAACCAAAAAGGATATGCAATAACTGAATGCGTGCATGATAATCCAGGTTAACGCGTATTTGATGACCAACCTCTTGTACCGGAATATCTTTTTTAAGTATATCACGAAGTATTATTAGCGCCTGCGCGGTCTGTTCCTCGCCAAACATGGTTCTCAAATGCGCCTTTACGTAGTCCAGTTCCGACTTAAGAATTTTACCGTCGGATTTCATCACAGCGGCCATAAGAACCAACAATGCCGCCACAAAACCATCATGCTGGGTAGATGCCGGACGCCTTTGCACCTCGTCGCCGGCACTATTTATCAGATTCCCGATAATTAGCCCCATGATGCCACCTATCGGCCCGGCCATCCACCATCCTATACCTGCACTAAACAAAACTTTCCAAAAACTCATAACAATAAAATGATAAATTCTACAAAAAATCTTTTAATACATCCCATATTTTAAGAATTTGCGGGATGACCAACTGGCGGTCGTCGGCAAAAACAATATAATCGCTGAGAGCTATCTTCTGCTCATCGCGCCACTGATTGTTCATGCGTGCACGAATCGACTCAGAGGAGACGTTATCACGTCGCATAACGCGCTGTATTCGCAAATCGACAGGCGCCACTACCGTAATAATCTTATCCATCAATTTATAACTCCCCGCCTCAAACAACACGGCCGCCTCGTTTATAACCAACCCGCATTTCTGATTGTTAGCCCACGCCTCAAAATCGGCCCGCACCAAAGGATGCACTAAAGCTTCTACCCGTTTCAAAAGCGATGGATCGCGAAACAGGTTGTCAGCCACTTTCGATCGGTTCAACCGACCATCCACATATATATCTTCACCAAAAATGGCTTTATACAATCTAATCAAATCAGCATTGGTATGAATCAACTGCTTTGCTCTGGCATCAGAATCATAAACCGGTACGCCTAAAACTTCAAAAAAACGACACACCGTACTTTTTCCACTTCCAATCCCCCCGGTAACTCCAATTTTCATATTTACATCATTTTTAAAATTACCAGTGACCGTCCAATTGAATCGTTATATAGCAACCAGATGTCATCAATATGGCTGAGAAGATATCCATATATAACCTCAAAAACAGTCATCGTCTGCGCTCCAAAATATACTCAACATACAAAGGTGAAAAATCAATGGATTGCACCTCATTGGGCTTATTGGTCAGCCTAACCCGTAAACGCGGGGGACGCGAGCCTGATGGCACAGCAACCAAAGGGGCAGCATCCACCTCAGCTCTAAACTCAGAGGCTTCGATGGACTCGAATCGGCTTAAGCCGGCACGAAGCGTAACCGTTATTTCAGGTGGAAAAGTTTTTAAGCGTAAAGAATCAGGCAGACCAGCCACTTCAAGCGGCACGGTAAATGTCTTTTCGGAAAACGGCTCCACAGGAATGGTTACTTTCACTTTTGAATCACTAAAACTAA
The DNA here is from genome assembly GCF_052400685.1 of Geofilum sp. OHC36d9. Taxonomy (NCBI): domain Bacteria; kingdom Pseudomonadati; phylum Bacteroidota; class Bacteroidia; order Marinilabiliales; family Marinilabiliaceae; genus Geofilum; species Geofilum sp. OHC36d9. Next base: position 87,440 of record NZ_JBQTGJ010000015.1, on the reverse strand, counting down.
CCCCATCCACTGACAACAGATCTATTTCACGCACAAGGGTATCCGAAAGCGCTCCAAATGTCTGGAAAACGGTCTGCACTCCAACAATGGTATCCACAATACTCTGTGGCCCCGAAACCGATACGGATTCTGGTTGACACATAATACTGCCTGCCAAAGCATATTGCTTCTGAAATTCCACATTACCATCCAAAACCACAGGCACCTTTTTCTCTTTTTTCTCATCAAGCGAAATGAACACCGTGTCAGGAGTCAGACTTAATAGCTCCACCCCTACCAGTAATTGCTCTTTGATACCTCTAAATTGCTCACGTGCCAACAGGTAAGCTTTCCCAGAAACAGGAGAACGCCGCAACTGACTAACATCATAATTGACCGGCACAAATGAATTGGATAAATATTGCCGCAAAAGACTGTACCCACTCGATCGCACCTTTATAGTTACTTCTTTTGTATCTGAATCAAGTAAAACCAAGTGGTCGGGGACATTTGTTAAACGAACGGAGAAGGAAAAATCGGTTACATAGTCGTGCCTTAAGGCATTAAAAAACCAAAAGGAGGTAGAGATAAAAAGAAAAAACAAAAAAACAAGGACATCTTTATTCCTGAAATAAGTCAAAGCAGATTGAAACCAGGCTTTCTCGGCAATTCTATTCCAGGCCTCTGCAACAAGAATCTTAAATTGTTTCATATGTTTATAATTTGTCTCTCAGTGGTCATATGGAACTCGTCAGGATAATCATACTTATGTGTGTGAACTAATCCCCATGGTTCGTTTCATCTACGCAAATATTTAAAATCGATATGCAATAGTATTTAAACTTGACTGATGACCACCATCGAAACTAAAAAAAATAGTGTTTGCATTCTACGTTATACAACAAATAAATGCACCAAAGTACAACGGCTCCTATTCGTAATTAACCCAAAATTCACATATAGCAATATCATTGACTAATAGTCAAAGTCTGACTTCCGCTTAAAACTAAAACATAGTAATGTGTTAATTGAATAGTCAAACCCTTACACCTGCGAATTTAAATATTTTTTATGCCACACAGCCTTTTGGGCTACTACACCACGTCAATCAATCCTGACCTGTTAGATATAAAATAACAAAAGCCAATGCTTCAACAAATGTAAGCATTGACTTTATATTTTAAAATCTGAACGGTCTGCTTTCTCCACAAATATTATTTGCGAACAGCATCACTCATATCCATAATAACAGCGGTTTTGTCAATCTTAATTTTGACATTATCAGCTATTTCCATAACAACATGGTCGTCTTTAACCTCTGCTACTTTACCATAAATGCCTCCGGTAGTGATAATCTTATCTCCCTTTTTAAGGGCTTCGCGGTACTTACGCAATTCTTTCTGGCGTTTCATTTGTGGACGAATCATAAAGAAATAGAACACCACAATGATTAACAAAAAAGGGAGTAACGACATCAGCGGATTGCCACCTTCGGCAGCCTGGGGTGCCATTGATAAAAAAGTACTATACATACTATTCAAAATTTATTACAACAATATAAAACTCAAAAAATTTCTATTACAATGGTAACTACAATTGACGATTAAAACAAATTTAGTTCACATTCGCCTTAATCGCAATTAATATTGAACCATCAGGGATATTGGCAAAGACCCGCACATTTTTGCGCTGGAATCCAGCCTGTCCGCGGGGGTCAAAAACAACTTCCAAAAAGCCTTTTTGTCCCGGCTCCAATGGTTTCTTACTATATTCAACGGCAGTGCAACCACAACCGGCTACCACATCGCTTATAACCAAAATGTCGCTTCCACTATTCACAAACGTAAAACGACAACCCAAATCCTCATCGTCGCTAACAGTGCCAAAATCGTGCACCGTTTTATCGAATGTCATTACTGTATTACCCGAAGGCTTATGCTCCTGTTTCACGGAACCTGAAAAATTACAAGCTGAAACAGACAGAAACAGAAAAATAACACCGAGACGACTACCAATCCGAAAAGAGAAATTAGGCTTCAATTTTTTTAATCTTACCCTCATCAGTCAGATGGTTAATAATCTTATCTAACATCCCATTAATAAACACACTACTCTTGGGCGTGGAATAATGTTTTGCAATTTCAATGTACTCGTTTAAAGTGACACGCACGGGAATCAAGGGAAACTCCAGAACCTCCGATAAAGCAATATGCATCAAAACGATATCCATAAAAGCCACGCGGTCAAGATCCCAATGCTCTGAAAATTTGCTAATCAGTTCGGTATAACTCTTACCGTTAAGTAAAGACTTACGGAAAAGCAACGACACAAAAGTTTTATCTTCCTGATCTTTAAACTCTTTTTGCAAAGGCTGGTCAGAACCATTCAGCTTTTCAAATTCCTTGAGCGTTTTAATAACCATACTCACCACGAATTCCGATTCATCGTTCCAATAAATACTTTGCTCCTCAAATTGCTGATAAAGCGGCTCGTATTGTCCAATGACTTTTTCAACTAATTTAACGACAAATTTTTTCTGTGAATCGTACGATTGTGACTCGTCCTCCATATAAGCCTTATAAAGGTCAGATTTGGTCACTACCTCAAAAAGCTCTCTGACAAATTCGGGTTGATTGGCCCAGGATAAACCAGTGGCTTCAATATAGCTGTTTAGCTCATTATTGTCTGCCAATTGGGCAATTACAACATTGTCAATAAAACGTGTATTGGGATGTAAATCTTCATCTGAAGGCATCTTCTTGTTGCGCGCATTTTCAATGCGATTGGCCGCATAATCTTTAATATCGATCAGCAACAACAACAACCAATGATACAACTCGAAAGATTTGGAGATACTGTGATACAACTCTTTCTCTACTTCCTGCACCGATTGGCCCCCATTTTTATGGAAGGCATAAACCATTTGCATCACTTTTACTCTTAGTAATCTTCTACTTAACATTACTCAAAGAACTTTTTATGTATAGTAAATAATAACAGCACAAAATTAATGCTTTTTTAATCATATACACTATCCGAAAATCGGATAAAGGTTAAATATCCAAAAAATAAATTTTAACTCGACCAACGTTAATGATTTGGAATTATGAGAAAAAAATGTAAACCATTACTGGGTAATTACAAAAATAATGTTCACTTTTGACATGAAAACCCAAAAAAGCTTTACTAATTAAACAAAATTGAGATGGAAGGATTTGACAAAATTGATGATTTTGAGAGAAATGATAAGGATGAGATCTTTTCAAAAGCTGTAAGAGCCGGCAAAAGAACTTATTTCTTTGATGTTAAAGCTACCCGTAAAAATGATTATTATTTAACCTTAACCGAAAGCAAGAAGAAATTTGAAGACGATGGTCGTTTTCACTTCGAAAAACACAAAATTTTTCTTTATAAAGAAGACTTCGACAAATTCAGCGAAGGCTTAAAAGAAGCTATTGAATACATAAAACAAAATTTGGAAACAACTGAAGATATTAAAATCGATACGTTTAGTTCCGAGGCTTCTAAAGAATTATCAAATATTGAATTTGAAGATTTACAGAAATAATTCATCCATGAATTACAGTGTGCTGGCCGGTTAAGTTAGAAAATGTGATTTGACTATAGTAAATGACCATTTCTACGACAGTTATAACGTAAACATTAAACTTTTTTTTTTACAAGCAACTAAATCAAAATAAAAGAGACACCAAATTTGGTGTCTCTTTTATTTTAATATAGGTTAGCCGCTTAAAATAGTGACTGTCCATAAAGTCTGTAGTTACAGCTATTAAGTTTAAATTAAAAATTTGTATAGCCTGAAAAACAGAAGCTTATCGAAGTCAACAAACTTTTTAAAAGCGAGCGTAACGAAAAATTAATGTTTTCTGACTGATGCTAAATATCATATTTCTGCATCTTATCATCAATAGTAACATCGTCAGCAGCATTGCTTTGTACCTTAACATAACACATCACCTTTTCGGCACCGGCGTTAAAACAAGCTATTTGCACCTGCTTCACAATAGCCATTAACTCGTCATAGCTGCCCTCCATGACCGTTTCGAAAGGCGTAACACGGTATTTCACTCCCGAATCAGCAATCACTGCAATCGCCTCATCCACTACATCATAAGCAGCCTTTGTTGGCGCAGTTGGAAGCACCTGAACGGCTACATTCACTTTACTTTTTAAAAATTCTGACATCATTATGATTTTTTTGAACAAACAAATAGAGACCAAAACTACTCTATTTTCCGTAACTTTCGCCCCGAAAAAAAGAATTGGTTTAAAAACCCCAACAATTGGGGATTGTAAAATTTGAGAAGGACGGTTAATTTTGGCCATTTAAAAATGGATGAATAAAACACACCTAAACAACGACCATGGATAGCACCACGAGCCGCCAATAAAAATGCACCTGCCAACCATTTTGTTGTTGGCCAACTTAATGAAAAACGAGAAAAATGACATTAGCGGATCTTACCAACGGACAGGAAGCTGTAATTGCAAAAGTAAGGGGATATGGAGAATTCAGAAAACGAATTCTGGAGATGGGTTTTTTAAGAGGCAAGCCGGTTAAAGTCATAAAAAATGCACCACTCAAGGATCCTATTGAATATCAGATTCTAAATTACAAAATATCGCTACGCCGTGCCGAAGCCAGCCTCATTGAAGTCATACCAATGGACGAGGTTCAGCCAAACCGCGAAATAACATTTCATGGCGTCAGCGATGAAGAAGAATTTATCAGAAAAGCCGTACACGAAAAACGAAAAACTATCAATATCGCTCTGGTGGGGAACCCCAACTGCGGCAAAACCACCATCTTTAACCAGGTAAGCGGCTCGTACGAACATGTGGGCAACTATGGCGGCGTGACGGTCGACGTTAAAACGAGTTCATTTAACTACCAGGGATACACCTTTAATCTCTCGGATCTGCCGGGCACCTATTCTTTGTCGGCATACAGCCCTGAGGAAATTTATGTACGCGATTTTATCAGCAAGCAAATGCCTGATATCATCATTAACGTGGTTGACGGTTCCAACCTCGAACGCAACCTATATCTCACCACGCAGCTAATACATATGGATGTAAAGGTGGTAATAGCCCTTAATATGTACGATGATCTGGAACGACGTGGCGACACCATCAACTATAAGTTTCTGGGTAAGATGATTGGTATGCCCATTATTCCAACCGTTGGGTCAAAAGGAAAAGGCATTAACAAACTCTTTAAAAAAGTAATTGACGTTTACGAAGATCGCATTCCCGAAGCCCGCGCCGTGCGAATCAATTTGGGCCCGACTCTCGAGTCGTCCATCGATGCCATCCAGAAAAAAATACAGTCGGAACCGGGACTAAACCTGATGACCACGCCACGCTTTTTAGCCATCAAACTGTTGGAAGGTGACAAAAACTATTCGAAACACATCAAAAGAAGCGGCTATCCGGAGGTTATTGACGAAGTAATAAAACAAAAAGAGAAGATCGAGTCCATTCAAAACGAAGAAATAGAAACCATAGTCACCGATGCCCGTTACGGTTTCATTGCAGGCGCACTTAAGGAGACCTACAAGGAAAATCCAATACAACGGCGGCGACGTACCGATACCATTGATGCGTTTTTAACGCACCGGCTATTTGGCTTTCCGGTATTCTTTCTGTTTATGTTTCTGATGTTTGAAGCCACCTTTTCATTGGGCGAATATCCCATGGGGTGGATTGAAAGCGGAGTAGATTGGCTCTCGGGCTGGCTGGGACAGGTCATGAACAACGGCCCATTCAAAGACCTGGTTATAAATGGTATCATTGGCGGCGTTGGCGGCGTTATCGTATTTCTGCCCAACATACTTATCCTGTTCTTCTTCATCTCTTTTATGGAAGACACAGGCTATATGGCACGAGCCGCCTTTATTATGGATAAAGTAATGCACAAAGTGGGATTGCACGGCAAATCATTTATTCCCCTGGTAATGGGGTTTGGCTGTAATGTGCCGGCTATTATGGCTACGCGGACCATTGAAGACCGCAACAACCGAATCCTCACCATACTCATCAACCCATTTATGTCGTGCAGTGCCCGACTACCTGTTTACATTCTGTTTATCGCTGCCTTTTTTCCGGAAAATCCCGGTACGATACTTTTTGTATTGTATGGTCTGGGTATTTTACTGGCGGTATTTGTTGCCCGTCTATTCAAACGTTTTCTATTTAAACGCAGCGATGTTCCGTTTGTAATGGAGCTCCCCCCCTACCGGCTGCCCACACTGCAAAGCACCCTACGACACATGTGGCATAAGGGTGAACAATATGTGAAAAAAATGGGAGGCATAATCATGATAGCCTCTATCATCATTTGGTTTTTAGGCTACTATCCAAGGCAAAGCAGTCGCTTTGACCAACACCAACACGAAACAGCAGCCATTAACCTAAAGTATGACTCATTGCAAAAAATGGCCGACTCTCCAAACATGATTAACAACCTCAACCAAACAAAAAATATTGAGCTAAATAAAGTAATAGAAAAAGAGCACAGGCTTCAACAGGAAGAGAGTCTGATTGGACGTATGGGACATGCAGTAGAACCTTTAATCCGCCCATTGGGATTCGACTGGAAAATGGGGATCAGTCTCATTAGCGGCGTGGCGGCAAAAGAAATAGTGGTGAGCACCATCGGCGTGCTGTACCAATCGCCACATGCCGATGAAACGTCCGGGACTTCGGGAACCACTGAACTGATACAAAGCCTGCGCGATGACAAGTATGCCGATGGCACACCGGTGTTTACACCCCTCGTAGCACTCTCATTTCTGGTATTTATTCTCATTTATTTCCCTTGTGTGGCGGTAATAGCAGCCATCAAAAAAGAAGCCGGGTCATGGAAATGGGCCCTGTTTACCATTTTTTATACCACATCGCTGGCATGGATAATGGCTTTTATAGTGTACCAAACGGGTCACTTATTTGTTTAACTGATAGAGAAACCCACCTGTGACAGGTAACAGACCTGCTACAGAGCGGAACTTTACCCACAAAATGTTGGTTACAATAGGGTAACTTGTTTCGCAAAGTGAGTGTAAAAACTGAAATATATTGATCAAAAGAAAGGATTTATTATGCTACAGGAAATTTTAGTTTATATAACCGTTGCCTACGCCATAGGCTATGCCATTCACGGAATTTACAGAACATTCAGACCGGCACCGGGGCAATCGCCCTGCTCGGGTTGCGGCACTTCGGGCTGCGAAGCCAAAAGCTTGCTGGTTACCGATCTGCACAAACAAAAAACAAATAATCAACACGCAAAATCGACCCAATTCAATACGGTTCATTTTCGACCATCAAAATAACGACTAATACCAAAACCAGAGAACAAATAATCAGACCCGCACGACGAATATCTCCGCTGATTTATTCATTCATGTTGAGGTGTTATCAAAAAGTATTGATACTTTCAGGGAAAAGTATTGATACTTTCAATAAAAAGTATTGATACTTTTTGCCCCCTCTTGAAAGTCTTATAAACAATGGCTTCCAGAAGACGTCAAAAAACACTTAAAGCGTCAAAAAAACAATGTCGGTTTTCTTAAAAACAAGAGGCCGACAACCCCAATTTAGCAACCAAACAAACCTAAAAACAACAAATATTTTAGCTTAGGCTAATAGCCTCAAAGCAAAAATTTAGAGAAATGATTAGAACCCAGCTCCAATGTGCGAGCCAGAGATTATAGGAGATATTGGGGTTGCTTTCCGCCTCCAGAAATTCCCGTTAAGGAAATCAATATTATTGGCGTAAAGAAATCCGGGCTGTCTGAGCGAAGCGAGTTCCCGGATTTTAGACAATGAAATTGATTTTTAGAAAATTACTTGCAGCGGCGGCATTTTAATATTATTGAATTTTGCTACGTTCGGCATTGTTGCAAATAAATTTGCACACTGCTCTCACTAAACGCAAAATTTAATGTGATTGAATTTTGCTACGTTCGGCATTGTTGCAAATAAATTTGCACACTGCACTCACTAAACGCAAAATTTGTGTTTACTTTTTTTTTGCTGTAGTGGAGCGAAGCGGATCACGAATACCGTTGAAATAAAAACTTTAATGAATAGAAAAAGTAAAAGCCCGTGCGGCTTGAGCACTTAAATGGAAAATATATTTTTTACCGGACAATAGTGAAAATGAATATAATCATAGAAACACAGAGACTTTGGATTAGAGAAATAGAGCCTAATGATTTAGACTATTTGCTTGAAATTTATCAAGATTCTCAAAACTTGAAATTCATTCCAAATACCGATTTTGAATGGACAAAAGAAAAACTCAAAAAGAAATACGATACGATAAATAAAGATTACATAAACGGATTTGGGATATATGCTGTTCAGATTAAAAATAAACCTAGCATTATTGGCGAGGCTGGATTATTCAATTCATTTCACGATTTAAATCATTTAGAGATAGGCTACATACTTGATAATAAAATATGGCGAAAAGGCTATGGAACCGAAATATGTAAATCATTGATTGATTATGGATTTGACAAACTAAATTCAGATAGATTAACAGCCAGAATGTTCAAACAAAATATGGCATCCATAAAGCTTTCAGAAAAATGCGGAATGAAACTTATTCAACAGGGAAAGACAGAAAATGGAGAGAGTTTCTGCGAATATGAGATTAAACACAACGATGAATAACCGTAAGAAAGTAAGTCATTAAATTCAGCCAATATAAGACACTTTTAACGCAATAAATTTTAATTCGATTTCCGCTTTCTAAGTCAAAAATGTCGTTACCTTACGATAATGAAAAAATGGTAAAAAATGATCAGTAACGACTTAAAAGCAAACAGACCCGAGCTGATACAAGGGGAAATCGAAACAGTATCGTTTACTCACAACTCTGATATTAAAGAAACAATTAATGCGTTACTTGCAGGTAAGTACATTCTGATAGAAGGTTTTTACAACAATGGATTGACGCTTTTATATGAATTGCGGTTGTACCTCAGTAAAAAGTATCCAAATCAATCCTTTCAGGAACAACGAGAGTTTCGTGCGGCCTATAAAAAATTATCTAACCTCATATTATTACAAATTAAGGACCATAACTTAGTAGTAAAAAAAGCCCCCTGGATTGGATGGTTAGAAAAATTATATCCTGAAATATCCGATTTTATACTTCCCTTTCCTCAAATTCAAGGTCTAAACAGTGCCTGGCAATGGTATACCAATGGTGTTATAATTCCAGTAATAAGAAACAAGATTCATCCCTATTATGGGGTTTATTTTCCAACCCGCTATGAACATTTGCAACTCTTTGATAATTGGTTAAAACACTATCAGGGGCCCAGGAAGTCAGCGATTGATGTGGGAATTGGAAGTGGTGTTTTGTCTCTGCTTTTGGTGAAACATGGTTTTCAAAAATCCTTTGCAACAGATATCAATCCCAATGCAATTATTGGCTTAAAAGAATCGATGGAAGGAACAAAGCTGGCTCGGAAAATAGAACTTGACTGTGGTTATTTATTCGGCAAATGGATAAAACAAACAGAACTGATCGTTTTTAATCCGCCCTGGTTACCCACCTCACGTAATTTAGATCGACTGGATGAGGCAATATATTATAATGGCAAACTCTTTCCTGAGTTCTTTGAAGAAGCAGAAAAACGCCTGCTGCCGGAAGGCCGAATTGTCTTGCTGTTCTCCAATTTGGGACTAATTACCAATGTGGCGAAACAGCATCCCATAGAATATGAACTCCTGAATGGAGGTCGCTTTGAATTAGACAGATGTTTTAAAAAATCGGTAAAAACAGCATCCGAAAAAACAAAAAGAGACCAACATTGGCGCTCCAATGAAGTCGTCGAATTATGGGTGTTAAAACGCGCTAAACAAGTTATACCTCCACATGACGACTAAAAAAAAGAAGGCTAAGGCCCGCCTTTAAACGCGAAACTCTATATCAGAAACCGGTATTGCAACAAAAAGATGAGCAGTTTAACTCACAATTATGAGAGAAAGTTTAGAACAATTTTTTGCAGAAAAATTTACAACCAACGAAAAGGAAATTTTTGATGTTATAAAATATTTTAGACCGGTAAAAGCAAAAAAAGATGAGATTCTGGTTAAAAGCGGCAACGTTTGCCGGGATTTCTTTTTTATAGGAAAAGGATGCTTAAAAGCTTTTCTATTTTCATCCTCGTAAATCTAACTCCTTTAACCCTTGCCAGTTTTTAACGATTATTTCTTTCCCTTTTAAGCGAATTAATTGATCTTTTTCAAACTCTTTCAAAAATTTTACCGCACTCTCAACAGTGATCGACGCAAAATCAGCAATATCCTGACGGGTTAAAAATTGAAATATCCCATCGTTTTGAAATTCTTCTGAACACAGGTATAATATGGCAGAAGCCAATTTACCCCGCATTTGCTTGTAGGATAAATTTTTAATTATATCGAGATACCGGCTTTCATTTAAATTATTTTTTGCGGCAATCTGCATCGCAAAATCAGCATTTCTCATGATGACTTCTGTCAAAGCATCTTTTTCAATCATGCAAAAAACAGAATCACTAAGCGAAACCGCTGAATACTGGTAGGTTTTGACGTTGAATACCGATGAAAATGCGATATAATCACCCTGCCTGGCTATATAAATATTGATTTGCTTAGATGTACCGACTTGCAAATAAACCATGGCTAATCCCTTATTCACAAATAAAACATGAGGTGCAAAAGCGCCCTGTTTAAAAATCGTTTCTCCCTTTAAATAGGATACTTGTGTTTTCTTCCCGCCTAAAAAATCAATTTCTTCCTGAGGCAAATTATTAAAACAACCCGAAATATGTTCAATACTATTATATTCCATCTTTTCTGAAATAAATCTTTAAAACAACAACTCAAAAATACCGACTAAATATGGGTGATCCAATGAAAAGTATATTCTTAATCATTGGTGTCCGGTAAAAATTTAGAGAAATGATTAGAACCCAGCTCCAATGTGCGAGCCAGATATTTTAGGAGATATTGGGGTTGCTTTCCGCCTCAAGGAATTTCCGTTAAGAAAATCAATTTTATTGGCGTAAAGAAATCCGGGCTGTCTGAGCGAAGCGAGTTCCCGGATTTTAGACAATGAAATTGATTTTTAGGAAATTACTTGCAGCGGCGGCATTTTTTGTTTACTTTTTTTTGCTGTAGAAAAAAAGTAAAAGCCCGTGCGGCTTGAGCACTTAAATGGAAAATATATTTTTTACCGGACAATAGTGATTCTTAATCATTATTTCAAACAATCCTTTGCAATATTATTATTTCATAAGAGACTATTTATAAAATAGCAATTAAAAACAGTGATTGTCCCAACCTGTTTTGCATCAGCAAGTAAACCCGGCGGGGGGTGATTATAAAAAATTCAAATTCAAGGCTTGCGAAGTCCGAAAAATGTGAGTTTACTAGAGTAAATGACCATTTTTCGGACAAGCGTAACGCAGAAGTTGGACTTTCTATCCAATCTCAAATTATTACTTAATAAAAATTTCATTATCAAATTACAATTACTTCCCGGTTTTATGTCACACCCTTTTCCTTGTTTCAAAACCTGGTTCAATATAAGTTTGTGCTCAAAAATATTCAAGACGTAAAACAAATTGCACTATAAACACATAAAACGAGCCATAAGAGAGAACTCTCAAGTATCCCGGCGAGTTCCGTGTGGCAAAAACAACTAAAATTATAAACACATGAATACCCAAAAATTGAATCCCAATATACGATTTGCATTTGCTGTCAGTCATTCAAATTTGTTCGAAACAACTCATTTTGGCGATGCCGATAAATATTTAATTTTTGAATGGAATGGCAATGAGATGACAGTTCAAAATGAAATTATTAATACATTTAAATCTTTTGATGAAGAACAGAAGCATGGCTCAAAAAAGAAAGGTAATGCAATTATCGAATTACTGCAAAAAAGCAATATTCAAGTATTAGTGTCAAAGCAATTTGGACGTAATATTAAAATGGTTAATAAATTTTTTATTCCCGTAATTATCGACAAAGAGAAACGAGAAGAAGCTCTTGCCATACTTTGCCATCATATTGGATGGATCGAAGAAGAACTTCAAAAAAAAGAAACAGAATACAAATTGTTTAAAATTAAAAACGGCATATTAAAAACAGATGTTAAGCAAACCAAATAATAGCACATGGCTTTAAGTACTGCAACCTCTAAACATAACTATAGCGCTTTTTTGTGGCATGCCATTTTTTTGGCTTTTGCGCAAAATTTTATGGATGTTGATACGGTTATTCCGGCCATGGTCATTGAATCAGGTGGTAATTCATTGCATGTTGGTATTATGACCGCTATAATGATGGGTGGCTCCAGCTTTACGCAGTTATTTTTCGCACCGGTTTTAAGCAATATTCCATTCAAAAAAAAATATTTACTGTTTGGCATAAATTTACGAATCGTTTCTTTATTCTCTTTAGCATTTATATTGTACTTATTTGTCGCAAAAAATAGTAGTTCAGTACTTTGGTTCTTGTTCCTTTTAATTTCTGTTTTCTCATTTAGCGGCGCCTTTACCAACATTAGTTACATTGATGTACTGGGAAAATCAATCACCAAAATAAAACGCAAATCATTCTTTTCGGCCCGTCAAATTATCGGAGGTATTGTTATATTATCCACGGCTTTTTTAGCAAAAAAAATATTGTCAAATAATCCGTTTCCCGGAAATTATGCCATCATGTTTTTGGTAGGTGGAACTTCTCTATTAATTGCTTCACTCGGCTTTTGGAATATTAAAGAAACAGAACCGTCGGGAACAAAAATTTCAGGGCTGAAAAGTTTTGTTCATAGTATGCGGCACGAGTTAAAGCACAACAAAAAATTAATCTATTTTTTAGGATTCATTAATACGCAAGGAATTGTTATTTCATTTATTCCTTTTGTAATGCTGTATGCCAAAGAATCTTTTAATACTCAGGCTTCTGACACCGGACTCTTTCTGCTCTTTAAAGTGATTGGCGTTGTTTCAATGAGTCTTATTGTACTCATTTATAACAAACATATAAAATACAACGCCCTGTTATACATCAATGCCGCCAATTCAATCGTGCTTGCAATAATAATCCTGTTCATACCCGACGCTGCTTTATTAAAATGGGTATTCATTTTAGGTGGTATTGCCGTTTCTTTATATATGATAACATTAAATGGGGTTCTGCTTGAAATTTCGGGCAACGAAAACAGATCGTTATATACAGGGCTTATTGGCGCCGGAAACATTCTGCCAACCCTATTCCCTTTAGTATCCGGAAGTATCATCAGTAAAATGGGGTATCATTTTTTTTTCAGCCTGTTCATTTTAATCATAAGCACTTCATTCTTTTTTATTTATAGACTTAAGTGTGAAAAATAAGATATAGTGTTTGCCCAAAAATGACAGCGGCACATAAGAAAGCTCTGTTTTTTAGGCTTTCGAAGTTTAAAAAATGTAAATTTACTGGTGTAAATGACCATTTTGAGCGCAAGCATAACGCTGAAGTTGGACTTTATAGACAAACTATTAATAATAAATCACAACTAATAAATTAACACAATGCGTAACAAAACATTAATAATTGGGGCGAGCATAAATCCTGAACGCTATTCATACAAAGCTGCTGAAAAACTATTAGCACATAAGCATGAAATCTATTTGATTGGAAACAGAGCAGGCGTTTTATTCGGAAATGAGATAACAAAAAATCATCCCGCCTATACTGATGTTGATACCGTAACAATGTATGTTTCGGCAAAAAACCAAACAGGTTATTACGATTATATTTTGTCGCTAAAACCTCGTCGGGTTATTTTTAATCCGGGAACTGAAAATAAAGAATTTGCTAAACAACTAGAGGAACAGGGAATCATTGCCGAGGAAGCTTGCACCCTGGTATTGTTATCAACAAATAGTTATTAATTGGTGAGTTAATATTAATAATCACAGACCATGAAATCTATGCAAATTAAAAAGTGACTTATTATATTTGCTATCATATTATTAGGCAAATCAACATTTGCCCAGCTACCTGATAGCATTACTGAAAATATCAAAATCATCAAAAAATACATGTTTGATGATTACAAACAGATGTTTAAAGAGCCTGAAAATGCCTTCCTTTATCCATACATAACACCCGGAAGCCATACTTATGCCAAGGTACTTTGGGACTGGGATTCTTGGTTAAGCAATATTGCTCTAAGACAAATTTTGCAAGACACTGGTACCACTGCTGATAAAAGTGAAGCTGTTGCTTATGAGCAAGGTTGTGTTCTTAATTACCTGGCTTACACCGACTCTTCTGACGGATATATGCCAATGGTTATAGATATGAATTCGGACCCGAAAAAATTAAAACCCGAAGACATATATACCACAAACATGCATAAACCGGTCATTGCGCAACATGCCGCCTTTCTTACTAAACTGAATAACGACAATGCTGAATGGCTGCGCGACAAATTTAATCGCATGCAGGCTTTTATTCTAAATTATCAATCACATCACCGAAACTCAGATACAGGCCTTTTCTTTTGGCAAAATGATTTAGCCATTGGGGTCGACAATGATCCATCTACTTTTTTTCGCCCCGACCGTAGTTCGGCTTCCATCTTTCTAAACTGCTTAATGTATAAAGAATTAAAAGCAATGGCCTATTTATCGGTCTGCTTAAATCTTGATTCTATGAGCGACCAGTATCAAAAGGAAGCACAAATGCTGAAAGAAGCTATTCAAAAAAATTGTTGGGACGAAAAAGATGGCTTTTATTATTCTGTAGACCTTAATCTGCGACCTATTACAAACGAACCATCAATCATTTTTGGCCATTCGATGATTTTACATGAAGGAATGCCTCGAACCTATAGTGGTTTGATACAACGTATTGGGGTATGGTCGGGGTTTATGGCTATGTGGGCAGGGATAGCCACTGATGATCAGGCTAAAAGAATGGTAAACGAAAATTATAATGATACCAGAACTTTTAATGCCAAATATGGTGTCCGGACTTTGTCAAAATTGGAGAAAATGTACAGTTTAAAAGCTAGTAATAATCCATCTAACTGGTGGGGTCCAATATGGGGCGTATCTAACTATATGACGTATAGAGGTCTGCTTAAATACGGCTATCAGAAAGAAGCCGATGAATTAGCTTACAAAACAATCATGCTTTTTGGCAATGATTATAAAAAAAATGGCGCGTTGCACGAGTATTATAACCCCGATACGGGTGAACCTATTATGAATAAAGGATTTCAAAACTGGAATTACCTGGTCTTAAACATGATTGAATCCCTTTCTGGAAATAAAACTATCGAAGAATTTTAATGAACCTGAAAAAAAATCGTACAACAAATAATCAATATTCCATTCCCCATTGCAACAAATAGCATATCGCAGAAAGGATACATATAACAGGGAATATTGAGCCCCACTTTACCCCTTCCGGATACATTGACCTGGGAAAAAAATAACCCCAAAAACGATACTATCCATAACCCCCGGATTTATCCGGGGGAAAAATCATTGCCAGAAGTACTAAATATGCCCCATTTTACAGGCATTCAAATCATCCGTATCAGCGTGTCACACAACATTTTCTCCCACAATAATTTGATTTTTAAAAATAATAATATAACTTGTTTGTCGCTTAATCAACAATAAGTTTCAGCACGAAAACTCATGTGCTTGAAAAAATATTCAAATTCAAGGCTTGCGAAGTCCCCAAAATGTGAGTTTAATCCAATAAATAATCTTTTTGCCGACAAGCATAACGCCAGAAGTTGATTTTTTTTTTTACAAGCACTATTTATTAAACCTTAATACCAACATTATGGCAAGTACTAGCGAAACAGGCCATTCAAAAAATGTGGCCAACTTCCAGAAATTAACAACCTACGTTACCGGTCTCGGTACAGAGTACAATCCCTCAAAGGAAAACATCCAACTGCCTTCTCTAAACGAACTGCTTGCTGCTGCAAACGAAGCAATTAACAACGTTAACGCAGCCGAGTCTACCTACAAACACGCCGTAAGTACCAGATATGCCGCGTTTAAGCCAATGAAAAAACTCATCACTAGGGTTAACAGCGCTTTAAAAGCATCGGGGGCATCTCAACAAGTCATCGATAGCGCAATGACTTTAGTGCGCAAATTACAAGGCCGCCGGTCTACCCCTAAAATGACCGAAGAAGAAAAAATGGCCGCACAGGAAAAAGGACTCGATGTAAACGAAATTTCGGTCTCTCAAATGAGCTACGACAGCCGACTGGACAACTTCGACAAACTAATCAAGTTACTCGAAACAACGCCGCAATACGCCCCTAATGAAACGGAATTGACAACCGATTCATTATCGGCCCTGTACAACAATCTATATACAAATAACACTCTGGTAATCGATGCCACGGTTGCCTTAAGCAATGCACGCATCAATAGAGACACAACCCTTTATGCTCCCGATTCCGGCCTCGTCGACATTTCTCTTGACGTCAAAATGTATGTCAAGTCCGTTTTTGGTTCAACAGCGCCGCAGTACAAAGCCATCAGCAGATTGAATTTCCGTGACCAGAGCTGATCCTTAGCCGTTGAAAACGGCATTATCAAAAAAAAAAGAAATAGTGCCGATCTTTAATCTCTTATGGCAGTTTCGCAAGCTTCATTTTTGAAACTAACGGAGCTGCCATAAGACAAGTAAACGGGTATAAATAAACAGTTCGAAAAAATAATGACAAAAAAATGGCGTTTCCCTATCTGCCACCCGGAAATAGTTAAAACAATTACCCGAAAAGTTGGACATGACTCCGGTAAAATTGGAACAGGCAACCGATAAGTTGGAACAAGTAACCGAAAAATTGGAACTGACAACCGAAAAATTAGAACAAG
>NZ_JBQTGJ010000015.1:0-70425 GCF_052400685.1 Geofilum sp. OHC36d9 | reverse complement strand
GCAACCGCGAAATTGGAACTGACAACCGAATAGTTGGAACAAGCAACCGAAAAATTGGAACTGACAACCGAAAAATTAGAACAAGCAACCGCGAAATTGGAACTGACAACCGAATAGTTGGAACAAGCAACCGAAAAATTGGAACTGACAACCGAAAAATTGGAACAGCCGTCGGTAAAATTCCAGGCCTTACCGCTAAGCTGAAAAGCAAAGATTCAAGGCTTATACAGTTCAATAAATAAATGGTATCTGGTATCAACAACCATTTCAAAAACAAACGTAAAGCTGAATCAGGACGCAGCGCTACTCAAATACATCAACAAAAAAATCAAATAAAACAGTTTTATTATGTCATATACCAAACCACTAAAAAAAACAACGGCATCTGCAACTCACGCCATAAACGCACTAAAACAATAATATCTGTAAACTGTTTTTATATCTTTATAACCGATCAAATTAATTCAAATACCAACTCAAATGCCTCGATCATAAACAGCAACGACTTTCATTTTTCACCAACTAACATCACAACCAAATCCACTTTATCAAAAAATTTTTCCAATCGACCTTAAACCAAATCTTGCATTGCCATGAAAATAGTAACTGCCCAAATGATAAAAAAAATAACATTACCGCTCTTATTTCTGAGTTTTGTACACGTTGTGGTTTATTCGCAAAATGGCTCAGTAAATATCGACACAATCTATTTCAATATCGATGCAAGTAAGAAGTTGATATTGATAAATAAAAAACCTGAAAACCTGAATTCTTTGGTCCCTGAATCAAAAACAAAAATAGTCTCAAACAATATCAGCTATTCCTTTATCTCCCCAGTGCCGCAATTCAAAACTGGTAAAGCATATAAAGTAACTGACGCTCAAAATGTAACCTACAACTTATATTTTACCGAACTGCCAATAATAAACATCAATTCCCGGAACACCATCGTCGACGAACCCAGGGTATTGGCTCACTTCTCGATGACTGAAACCGATGGCAGTTTTATCGAAAATGCAATAGGTATTGAATATCGAGGCGCATGGACGCAATCGTTACCAAAAAAATCTTTCCGAATCGAATTTTGGGAAGACAACATGGGTAACGAAACCATGGATGTGAGTCTGCTGGGAATGAGAAATGATGACGACTGGAATCTACAGGCCATGTATAACGAACCTCTTAGACTGCGTAGCAAAATTAATTATCAGTTATGGCAAGATATAAATACCCTCTATTACGCCAACGATGAGCCAGATGCCATAAATGGTGTCAATCAAATGTATGTTGAGCTGTTTGTAAATAAAAGTTACCAGGGTGTATATGCCGTAAGTGAAAGAGTTGATCGAAAACAACTCAAATTAAAAAAATTCAAAAATGACCAAATCAAAGGAGAACTATACAAAGGCGTTAGTTGGGGCGCTTCTACATTTTCCAGTTTACCACAATACAATAACTCGATGAAAATTTGGGCGGGACTGGAATATGAGTACCCCGACGAGAATATTAACTGGGAAAACATATATCAATTAGTCGATTTTGTGATAAATGAAGATAGCATCTCTTTTTACAATAGCTATCCCGATAAATTCAATATAATCAACGCCGTCGATTATTTCATTTTTCTTAATCTGTTAAGAGCAACCGATAATACTGGAAAAAATATATTTATCGCCAGATATAATAGCAACGAACCATATTTCTACATCCCCTGGGATTTGGATGGCACCTTCGGTATAATATGGAATGGAACAAAAGACAATACTTTCAACGATATACTGACAAACGGGTTATACAAACGACTCATATTGGATAACTCAAATAATGGCTTTCTCGAAAAACTGAAACTTAGATGGAACGAATTAAGAACCAACGCTATTACTTTGGAAAATATTATAGGCCGTTTTAATGCACAATTCAACTACTTAAATAGAAACGGTGTATATGAAAGAGAATTAATGGCATGGCAAAACTGTGAATTCTTTGATTATAATAATATTCAATATACCAACGAATGGCTTAAAAACAGATTGATATATTTAGACAAAATTTTTAATAACCCGCTGCTGATTACAAATATCAACCAATATAAAACCATCGATAACTTTGAATTTAAAATATTTCCCAATCCGGCAAATAATTATGTTTTTTACAGTGTTAACAACGACAACAGTTTGATTGAAAAAATATCCATATTCGACATTTCAGGACAACAGTCTGTTATTTGTGCCGCCAACAAATGCAACGGTAAAATTGATATTTCAAATTTCAAGAACGGGGTTTATGTAATAGTTGCCGATTTCAAAAATGGAGATAGAAAAGTTGAGAAACTGATTATTAATAAGTAGTGCTTGCCAAAAACTCCGAGGATAAATAAATAAAGCTCATTTTTTAGGCTTCCGAAGCTAAAAAAACATGAATTTACTCCCGTAAACAACTATTTTGCGAGCAAGTATGATGCAAAAAATGTATAAACTGCAAACTGCATATATTAAAACAGCTACACGCACATAATCTATTTCAGCTGCTTATAATTTGTTTGTTAAGGCTACATGGAACTCACCTGAATGAATCATCCTACTATGTGTGAAGAAATTCCCATGGCTCGTTTTAGGTGTAAAAAACAAGCCCCTATAGTCATTTATGTCTATATTTCTATATATAAACTACTTACAACTTCAATACATGATTTTCATCATCAGAGAAGCTCCATTAATCAACATTTTTTAACCTTTCGTCAATTTTATAAAAATATCGCATTCCGAAAATAACCATTTTGTTATATTTATATAATAAATATTTATTGTTATGAAAAATGCTTGTCCAAACACCCCCAAATGCCCCATTTTTAATGGCATACTATCTGGCAAAGAAATGACTGCTAATTCATACAAACGGCAATATTGCGAAGCAGGTTACGCCAGATATACTATGTGTAAAAGATTTCTGTCAAATAAAGAATTCGGTGTCTGCCCACCCGATTTATTGCCAAACAGCCCATTATCAGTAGAAGAAATTGGCATGCGGTACAATTTGGTCGTTTCCGGGAATAAATAAACAAATTGGTTATCAATCACTTAAAACAACCAAATTTTTACTGAAATATCAAAATACTGCAACCAACGTTATGTCTTTCAAATCATTAAAATGGCATAGAAGCTTCACAATAAAGCAACCGTTAGGACAACAAATAAATGGTGCCTGTCTAAAAAAAAACAGGCACCATTATAATTATTATTCGCTTTAAAATTGTGCTTTAACCGACCCCTCAAACGTTCAATTTTCAGTGTAGCAAAATTCTAATCTTTCCAAACCGCTAAAGCTCCATTTTCAAAAAACAACTCTTTGTTATTATAAACCCATCGTTCAGAGATGCCATGATTTTCTTTTTCTCTTACAATTTCAATGGGTTCGCCAAGGCTAAGTTGAGCCATACGTTGGGTCATTCCTATACAAACTTTATTTTGCAATATTCGTTTGGAAATAAAAGCCCCATATTCGGTACTAACCTGATTACTCAATTCCTCTTTCCGCTTTTTATTAATCTTAACATTTCGTTTGATACTTTGATCTGATACATAACCAGGCCCCGATTGCGTTTGGCAGAGCCAATAGTTATCAAGAAACTGAAGCAAAACTATTTCGGTTCCGCTTGCCAGTGTATCTATATCCAACGCATCAAAGCGAGGAGAAACTTTTAACTCTGTTGCTTTCAGAGTAAGTGTTTTCAACGGATTTGGAAAAAAAGCAACAGTATCCTGACTTTTAATATGTATGCAACAAAGCAACAATAATGCAATTAACCCAACATATCTCATCCCTCAAAATTTAAATGTAGTCCTAAAATGTTTGTCTGGGGCAAATATAGAAATGGATCATTGCATTGTCAACTTTTTTTTGACGAATAACACTTTTTACCTTATGAACAACCTCCTTCGCACACATAAAAAAATTACTAACAATCAGTATTTCAAATACTTTTGGCGCATCTCATCATACGTTTCTAATTCCTTTTTCCAGCTGGCTCGTATCGACTGTTCACTCATTCCTTCCTCTATTTGACGAATCAACAAGTCATTGCCAACCAAAAGGTTAAACCATCGCTTCCTGGAAATAAAATTTTTATCATAACCCGAAAGCTGATAATATTTAATGAAATAGCTAAGGCTAAATCGCTGCTGGCCGGCATTCAGATTTCGCAAATCTTCGCCATAACAAATATTCCCTTCCTGAAGCGGTGATTTGGCCATACCTTTTATACTAACCGGGGTAAACGAAAAATCGCCAAAAGTCGTGTCGGGATAACCAATCACCTGAAACGGAAATAAAGTACCACGACCAATACTAACCTCTGTGGCCTCAAACAAACAAAGCGAAGGATACAGGCGTACAGATAAATAGTTGGGTAAATTTGGCGAAGGCGCTACCGGAATTTCATAAACTAAATCTTTGGTATAATTTTTAACCGGAATTACGCTGAGTGAGCACTTAATGCCATCTTTAAGCCAGCCTTCTCCATTAATCATCTCTGCCAGTTCGCCAACGGTCAGACCATGAACCAAAGGTATAGGGTGCATACCGATAAACGATTCAAATCCTTTTTGAAGTACCGGTCCGTCAATATAATCACCATTGGGATTAGGGCGATCAAGAACGATCATGGCAACATTATTTTCGGCACAGGCCTCCATCATATAGTGTAAAGTCGAGATATAGGTATAAAACCTGACGCCCACATCCTGTATATCGAAAATAACAATATCAAGACCTTCTAATTGTTCTTCTGTTGGCTTTTTGTTACTGCCATAAAGCGAAATAATGGGCAATCCTGTTTGCGCGTCTTTGCTGTCCTCAATATGCTCACCGGCATCTGCATCCCCTCTGAAACCATGTTCCGGGACAAAAACACGGTCAATATCAACCTCTCGCTTAACGAGTGTATCCAATAAATGAACCCCATCAACCAAAGAAGTGTGATTGACCAATAATGCAATTTTCCTTCCCTTCAGCAGGGGTAACCATTGATCCATTTGCTCAGCCCCTGTGCGAATCATCGTCGCGTCATCCGATGCCTTCCCGGCATTGGTGCAAGCTGTTATCATCAAAAAACAAAATAATAGTGTTATTGAATTTTTCATATGTTTATAATTTGTCTCTCAGTGGTCATATGGAACTCGCCGGAATAATCATACTTCTGTGTGTGAATCAATTCTCATGGCTCGTTTCATCATTCTACATGATATTTTTTGCCTGTCAATTAAGTCAGGAGTTTAAGCTATCGCTATAATTGTTCTTCTCTCGTATTTCATGATTTTCTTTTAATTCCAAAGGTTGGATTTATGCTTAAATACCTGATGATAACAAAACCGGGAATGGTGCAAAGCAAAACCCATATAAAGAAATTCAGATAACCGATAGATTCTTGTATCCACCCGGATATCATACCTGGCAACATCATACCTATGGCCATTATTCCTGTTGAAATAGCATAATGTGCGGTTTTATGTTTTCCATCCGAAAAATAAATTAAAAATAAAAGATAAGCCGTAAATCCAAAACCATAACCAAATTGTTCAACGGCTACCGCACTGCTGATAAGCCAGATATTTCCGGGGGTAAACCAAGCCAAAAATACATATACTACGTTAGGTAAATTCATGGCGATAGCCATAGTGAAAATCCAACGACGCAGACCATGTCTGGACGTCAAAACTCCACCTGCAATGCCTCCCAGCGTTAGTGCGATTATGCCAATCGTCCCGTAAATAAGTCCTACTTGCGATGTTGTAAGTCCCAAACCGCCTTTCACGGTTGCGTCGAGCATAAATGGTGAGGCCAGCTTGACCAGTTGTGCTTCACCCATTCTAAAAAATAACATGAATGCCAAAGCGGGCCAAAAATGAGGCTTTTTATAATACGACTCAAATGTTCTTATAAATTCTATAAATAGTTGCTTCCCGTTGGCAATGGAGCCCTGCTGGTCGGCCGGCGGATGCGGCAAAATCATTTTATGAAACAGGCAAAGTAACAGAAACAAAATTGTGATACCCCAAAAGGTGATGCTCCAGGCCTGTGCAATGTTACCTGTAAGATTCTCAAAATAACCGGCAACTATGACCAATAACCCCTGACCCGAAATCATGGCGACACGATAAAAAGTGCTTCGGATACCAACAAAATAAGCCTGATCACCATCGGTCAAACCCAACATATAAAAACCATCGGCTGCAATGTCGTGCGTAGCCGAACTGAATGCCATCAACCAAAAAAACGCCAATGTATATTGAATAAAATGAGTTGTCGGAATGGTAAACGCAACGCCGGCCAGCCCTGCCCCTATCACAAGCTGCATCGTCACAATCCACCATCGTTTGGTTTTTAGTAGATCAACCGTTGGACTCCAAAATGGTTTTATAACCCATGGAATATATAACCAACTGGTGTAAAGCGCAATGTTTGTATTCGACAGGCCAAGGCGCTTGTACATTATTACAGCAACAGTCATCACAATTACATACGGAAGCCCTTCGGCAAAATAGAGAGATGGAATCCATGCCCAGCCTGATTTAATATGATTTTCTTTCATCTGTTTATAATTTGTCTTTCAGTTGCCATATGGAACTCGCCGGAATAATCATTCACCAGTGTAAAAGATTACTCTCATGCTCGTTTCATATAATCGATACGATTAATTATATAACTATAAACTGGACAAGACACTTACGGAAACATTAAATAACAAAGCTCCAATATTTTGTCATCCCCCAATTTCAGGTACTGGTCGGTAAAGGTCTATGAGTGGTTTTAGATCTCAATACATCGCTTTCAATTCGGCGCCTCTAAAATAATGAAATAAAACTTCCTGATAAGAGTAGCCACGTGCACTCATAACGGCTGCCCCTATTTGGCACAGCCCCACGCCGTGTCCCCAACCGGCACCCGTTATTGTAAACGTTTGCGGAACTCCATTCTTAAAATCTGAAGTCTCAACAACAAATGCAGAACTATAAAGATGCGAATCAGACAATGCCTTTCTGATTTCCAACTCTTTTCCTATAATCTGAGTGCCTTCGGATCCTTCAATTTTTAGCAGGATGATGCGCCCGGAACTTCCACGCTCAACGGCACTCATCCTTAGGATATCCCCCAGCTGTAATCCGGCTTTATCTTTCAGAAGTGTTTGTATCCGGGGCTGACTATAAACAACCTTCCAACGGTAAAAATCACTTGTTTCGCGGTCGTAATCGTTAAGAACCTGCGACAATATTTTGGCATCATTGGTATTACAAAAGGCCACCGGCGACGACTTAATCCATTTTTCGGCGTTGGCTTCTACAGTGAGGTCGGGCAAGGCTTCTTTTTCGTCACTATCCCTTAAACAAATAAGATAGGGATGTTTCACAGGCTCCCACACATTTTCAAATTGTTCGGTGACACCTCCGCAACATTTGCTGAAACGGGCGTCGCAAATCCGTCCATCGTAGGTGAGCACCTGCCCCATGGTTGCTTCAACCGCATCTGCTACCTGTGCCGTGGAGGCTTTTGTGATACCCTGGTAACGCTGGCAATGATCGTCGGCGCATACATCATAATACAAATGATCTTCGCGGTCGTACCATTTAACGTGTTCCGAATCGGTGTCGTAACCGGTTAAATAGTCACCCTCATGTTTCACCGTTTCGCCTTTTTGAATTTGCGCCAGCAGCCAGCTCCGCGAAATAACAGCATGTGCTTTCAACAGCTCTACAGACGAAGTTGCACTCATCTCTGATGAAATAACACTAAGAAGATAATCTTCCAACGGCAACAAATTTACTGCCGTCAGCTGAGCTTCCTCAAATATCAGTTTCAAAGAGCCTTTAAACGACTGTTTTTCCGTGCGTTGCCAATGAAATTTTTTGCCAATAACAACGTCATAAATATCAAGTGATGCGGTATCATAACATTCAGGTTCCAAAATAAATGGCAATTGGGTCACTATTTCAGACTGTTCACTTTCAAGCTTCAGGTCAGTTCCCTGAAGCGAAGCACGATAAATCCCCTCTATTCGTTTGTTACTTTTGCGATGAATATAGGTGCCATTTAATTTGAATGAAATGACCCGCGCATTTAATATTCCGATGGATATATCTGGCTGCATAATTTTATGTTTAAAAATCAAATTCAAGGCTTGTGTAGCTCTAAAAATGTGAGTTTACTTCAGTAAATGACCATTTTGAGAGCAAGCGTAACGCGGAAGTTGGACTTTACAGCCAAACTCTAATTAGAGTCTGTCCATAAACTAAATGTTTGAAATATAAAGTTCAAATTCAAGGCTTGCCAAGTCATAAAAATCAAGGAGTTTACTTTTCGTAAATGACTGTTTTTATGACAAGCGTAACGCAGAAGTTAACTTTATAGACAAACATTAATTAATAATATTCATCCACTTCGATTCATCTATTGCAACTTGTTGAAAAATATCCCGAATCGTTCCGGCATCCAGTTTGTAAAAATCTTCTTCGCGGGGCGTGATCAGAAGCCCACCAAAATCAACCGATGCGGGACTGAGTAATAGTTGTTGCGACCCTTTGGCATAAAACTGTTGCGGCCGGTGTTTCCCGCGTAAAAAAATAACAATTTGCCATGCCGCGTCCTCCCAACGTGCCAATACGTTAACCATAGGTTCCGGCTCGCCGGGAATCTTTTTTATCAAATAATTCCAGACAGATTGAAACAAATCAATCATTAAACTCTCTTCATTTCCTTTAATCACAATCGCCTTTCTAAAACCATCGTCCATAGCCAGGACTTCATTGTAATGAAACTGCTGAATCGGAAACATCGGTATTGACTCCAATTCCTTCTCAATGGGCATCACACCCTTACTGCCTGCCTGAAAATGAAAATGATCGGGGGCTGAAGCTCCGCACTGGGGGCCATTATAGAAAATGGTAAAATCATCCAATGCTTTAGACAGCTGCAACAACGTTTTAAAATGACCTCCGAGACGTTGTTGGATATGATGTTTTTCAACGATGGTAAGGTGTTTAGGAAAAATGGGATACGGATTTACCAAAATTTCATACTCATCTGAAAAGCCAACATGCGCCTGCACTGCGGGCCGGTTATCTCCACACAAAAAGCAAGGACGTTGACTGATGGATGCGTTATCAACCTTTGCTGCCGACGATTGGATTCGATGTGGATTATATTGAACTTTTATCATTTGTTTGTTAACAACAATCTCACGCGTCAGAAGTCCTGCCAAATCACCATAATTGGTTTTAGCGAGCTCCCAGTCATTTAGCTGCGAAAGCAGCAGATTATTTACCGATTGTTGAATCGTCATAATTTCAAATATTCATATTTATCCGGGCCCATAATTCAATGGTGCGTAAGCGGTCTTTGTAAAGGTTATTGGCGTTGTTTTTTTCAACACTCAGGTCCGCATCGGAGTTACCCTCCCAACGACGACACAGATAAAGTGGTTCGTAAATACGACCGATGCGATATTCTCTTGAGAGTGCCAGACCTACAGCATAATCTTCTCCGTAACTGGTATTTGGAAATGTTATTTGACGTATTACCGGCGTATAAAACGCACGTGGCGCGCCCAGTCCATTAATACGCATGGCATTGTTCCGTCCATTGTCGTCGGTCCATTCCCGATGATCAATAAGTCCGGGGGGTAATTCTTCCAGCTTAAAATTAACCATTCGGTAACTGCCAATAACCATGGCGCAATTCTGTTGATAAAATGTATCAACAATAGTTTGCAACACCGATGAGTTGATGTACAAATCATCGCTGTCGAGCTGAACGGCAAACTTGCCGCACTGCGAATGAAAAATACCTTCGTTCCAACAACCACCTATACCCAGATCATCCCTTTCGGGAATAAGATGAACAATCTGCGGATTGTGCTCTGCAAACCGACCAATAACATCAGTAGTGCCATCTGTTGAATGGTTATCAATAATGATAAGATTAAAAGAGAAATTTGCACGCTGCGCAAGAACACTTTCAATGGCATTGCCAATGGTTTTTTTTCGGTTAAAAACAGGAATGATAACTGAGGCTTCCACGGGAAAATCCTCCTGCTCAAAAGAAATATTGGTCAGAGAAGGCTTTACCCATGCCCCAATTTCTTTGAGATGTTGGGTGCAGACCTGTTCCATTTCTATTTGTGCTGAACGATTCTTAGGATTTACATAGTCAAACTGTCTTTCGCCCTTCAACTGTATGGCCGCCTCATGCACCGTATACAAAAACTCAGGCAAACGAATAATTTTGTTTGCCTGCGAGATTTTTAGCCGAAGCTCATACAGCCCGGCATATTGATAATTATTGTTCATCCCCACAACAGCATCTCTCATAAGCGCCGTGTTAAAAAACAACAATGCACCGAAATCAAAATCATCGCGTAAGCTCCCTGGCTGATAATCGATGACAGGGTGCCTCTCAGCACGTCCGTCCGTCAGTTCTATATAATCGGAATAAATCATTCCGGCCCTGGTTATATTGGCAATATGACACATCCGTTTCAATGCGTGTGCGCCGGGTTGTAAAGGAGCATAACTGGTATAAAACAGCGTAAAGTCGGCGGAACTTTGTTTCGCTAAAGTCCTAATGGTTTCAGATGAGAATACGGCATCCGTTTGTAACCATTTTACAGTGTCGGTCAACACTAAAGTCTCTGGCAGTTCAGGTGCCAGAATGTATATTTGATTAACCAGAGGGTCTTTTTCCAGAGCAGTAATAGTAAATTTGGTGTCTTCAGCTGTCCCATAAGGAATAAAACAAGTGATTCTTTTAGCCATATTGCGCATCTTTTCGCGTGAAAAGTATAAATTTAGACATTTTTAAAATACGTACATCTGTCAAACAGATTCATTTATTTAGCGCGTGCCCGAAAACGCCTGTTATAAAACCGAAAGCTTTATTTCTAAGGCTCTCGAAGCTTAAAAAATGAACCTTTACTGATGTAAATAACCATTTTAAAAACGAGAGTAACGAAAATAAAAACGTTTTCTTGCTAACACTATTAACAGCACATTAGTTATATGATATTAATTGCCGATAGCGGCTCGTCAAAAACCAGTTGGTTACTACTAAAAGATGGAATTTCACAAGCCGGTCAAACATCAGGAATAAATCCGTTTTTTCAAAGTGAAGAAGAGATTTATCGCTTGTTGAGTGATAATTTTCTTTTGGAACACGAAGGAATACGTGAAATATGGTTTTATGGTGCAGGTTGTTCCAATGCTGACAAAAAAAACGTTGTTCTAAATGCTTTGGAACGCTTTTTTCACCCACAAATAATTTCCGTAGAAAGCGATTTACTGGGAGCCGCCCGTTCATTGTGCGGCCATGAACCGGGAATTGCCGCAATTTTGGGCACCGGTTCCAATTCATGCTATTACAATGGTAAAGCTATTACTAAACATGTAGCGCCATTGGGTTATGTACTGGGCGATGAAGGCAGTGGTGCCGCTTTGGGTAAACAACTGGTTTCGGATATTTTGAAACGACAGTTACCCAAACAGATCATTAGCCGCTTTGAACAAACCTATCAATTAACAACCGATGAGATTCTTAATAATGTTTACAAAAACAGTTTTCCCAATCGATATCTGGCTCAGTTTTCCGTCTTTCTGTACGAAAACAGAACAGAAGAGTGCATTCGCCAGTTGGTAAAAAGATCTTTTGTCGATTTTTTTGTTCGAAATATCCGGCACTACCACGAAGCTTCATCGTTACCGGTTCATTTCACAGGCAGCATTGCCTGGCATTTTCAGCCCATACTAAAAGAGGCTGCGACCCAGGCAGGCTTTTGTATCGGCCAGGTTACCAAAGAACCCATGGCCGGATTAGCGAAGTTTCATAGCACAGAAAAAACTAAAGACAATAATGGAAGTCTCAAATAATAAAACCTCTTAATACCTGCCCAAAAACTTCCATGACAGATAATAAAGCTTCACCATAAAGCTTTATTATGGTAAATAATCCTATTTAGGACAAGCATAAAGCAGAAGTTGGACTTTGATTGCAAGCCCTATATATTAGCAACTTGATTCAATTTATTTTAGTAAATTTTACCTGCTCATTAAAAAGACCGTCTCTCAACATGGTTTTAAATTCCCGCTTTGATGGATTTATGAGATAATATTCAAAATCATCGTTATCTCGTTTCTCTATCTCTTCTTTGATCCCTTTGGCCAAAATAGTTTCAAATCTTGTTTTCATTGTTTCGTCATTATCTGAAATATCGATATAAAAAACAATCAATGTGTCATCTACCATTTTAAATGGTAAAACATCCCAACCTTTCAGATCAGTCGTATCGTCTCCAAGTAAAATTTCTTTGCACGATAAAATGTAATAGTCACCAGTTTTTTTCAATACAACTCTTTCGTCTGGCAACCTCTTTATGTCTTCACCGTATCTAAACCCATTTTCTGAAATAAATAAGGTATCCTTGTTTTCATTGTCAGAAAAGATACCGATGAACTTTTGCGGGAATTTGGTAATTTCTTTTACATTTTTAGGCTGTGGGCTTTCAAATCTCACTTCTGAGCAAGCGACAATTAAAATTCCCAGGATAATTAATTCTAAAAATTTCATAATTATAATTTTAATTACCTTAATTTATACCTCTTTTTCACAACAGATGCTAACAGCTCTGCAAATTACGTATCTTAAATAGTATCAGCAAGAAAACTCAAGTACTTGATTAAAAAAGTTCAAATTCAAAACTTGCGAAGTCCTAAAAATGAAAGTTTACAATGGCATATGACCATTTTAAGGGCAAGCGAAACGCCGAAGTTGAACTTTTTGTGCAAACACTAAATATTAATTTCAATAAAAGAACAATGACAGGAAAATATCTTGTAAAGAAGGCCAGCGGCGAAACACAGCCCTTTTCGGCAGAAAAACTGGAAAACTCACTTCGACGGGCAGGAGCTACCGAAGAGTTAATACATGAAATAATAACAGATATAAAATCGTGGTTGGCCGATGTAACAACAACACAAAAAATATATGCACGGGCCTTTTTGCTTCTACGCCGAAAAAAACGCAGTATGGCTGCCCGTTACAGCTTAAAACGTGCCATTATGGAACTGGGACCGTCGGGGTATCCCTTTGAAAAATTTATGGGGCATATATTTCGCACCCGCGGATTGGAAGTCCAAACCGGACAAGTACTTAATGGTCAATGTGTGACACACGAAGTCGATGTTGTGGCCACCGGTGAAAAAGAACAACACCTAGTGGAGTGCAAGTATTATAACAGTCAGGGAAAATATGCCAACGTGCAGGTGCCTCTGTACATCCGTTCACGGGTAAATGATATTGTGAGTGTTCGCGAAAACCAACCTGAATATGCAGGCTTCACCTTTCATGGCTGGATAGCCACCAACACCCGTTTTACAGGCGATGCCATGAGCTTTGGGTTATGTAGTGGCCTGAAACTAATTAGTTGGGATTATCCCGATGGCGAAAGCATCAAAGCCATCATCGAACGTGAAAATTTATTCCCCATAACAACACTTACGCAGTTAACCAAAAGCGAAAAACAACAGTTGTTAGCCAAAGGTGTTGTGCTGTGTAAAGAAATCAAAAATCAGCCAAAGGTAGTAGACGTTTTAAATCTTAAGCCGGCCAAATACAGCCGTTTAATGGAAGAGGTGACCGACTTGTCGGCTAAATAAAAGAATAGCTAAAACAGGCCTCATAATTTCAATATAGAGAGGTGGAAAAAACGAATACCTTTAATCACAAATCACCAAAGTTCAATAAACAAAAAACACCGCAACATTTAATGTTTGCGGTGTTTTTTGTGATTCCGAAGGGACTCGAACCCCCAACCTCCTGGGCCGTAACCAGGTGCTCTATCCAATTAAGCTACGGAATCGATTTGCCTGAACATATATTTTGTTCTCAAATGCGCTGCAAAGATAGAGAAATTGAGTAAACCTGAAACATTTTCGGCCTAATTTTTTTCTAAAAATTCCAGTATTTTTAAGCTCCAACTCATAATTACAAGCTTATCAATACTTTGAAAAAACAAATAAAAACAAAAAAATTCTATTCAATAACGTTCAAATCCTTCAAGTCGGCAACGGTTAGTTGCGGACTGCGTTTCTGACGTAATTTTTTTATTACAAATTGAGCCGTTTCACGCGCTTTATCCTCACTATTGAAAGCATTAAAACCCGGCACGGCAGGAATAAAAGGCTGATGAATAACTGTTTCTTCTTCACATTGAATATCATATCCCCATCCATCATTTACTTCATAAACAGTAAAAGAAAGGCAGTCCTTTGGTTGAACTGCCTTCAGGAAAACTAATATAACAATTGAAAACGAACTAACAATCAGTAAAAGCCTAACGAGTTTAGTCGTATTCTTCATATTCATCAAAAGGTTTAAACTCATACATATCATCAAAGAAATAACTACTGCTACGTCCTAACCCCACAAATGCACGATCGCCAAAAGACATGGCCACCGAACCACTACGCGAAGCACCTTCAAATGCTGTTTTCTCTTCCCACTCATCGGTTGTGGGGTTATACTCCCATGCATCGCTTTTTAAAGAACCACTTTCACCAGTTGTGTAGTAACCCAGGCTATTAATGGTAAATGCAACACCATAGGAACGGGTAATAGAATAATCATCATCATACGAATCATCAGAAGTGTTGACGATATCGCGTTTTTGCTTCCAATCGCCGGTTGTTTTATCAAGCATCCAGAAATCATAAACATACTTTTGATTATTCAAGCCACCAATCAAATATACATTACCATCAATCTCAAAACTGGAAGCACCTAAACGTTTTGTTCCGGGAAACGAAGTCGAAATACCAGAATCCCAGGAGTCCGATGTTGGATCATAAATATAAAAATCCTTCAAATAGTTGCCATCATAGCCACAGCCAACGTAACCGTAACCATTAGAATTAAAGGCTACTGCCCCATAACGAGCTGAACCCGGAAAATCGTCGATGGGTCGCCAGCTGTTTGTTTCTGGTAAATATTCCCAAAAATCATTGAGATAATTAATTCCATCGAAACCAGATCCAACATACCCATTGCCGCCAGCCGAAAATGCGACAGCTGAATTACGGGCTACAGCACTATCGGGCATCGACGCCTTTTGTGTCCAACTCCCTCTGGAAGAACCTTCGGGACTGAAGGCCCACAAATCCTTAAGACGATCATAGCCATCATAACCACCTGCTACATAACCTACACCATCGATCACAAACGAAGCGGCATTACTACGGGCAACACCATCAAAATCGGCCATCCACAACCAGTTTCCCAAAACGTCGTCATCGTCATCATCACTACAGGCCGTAGTGGTAATCATCATCCCTGCCAATAAAATGACACCTCCTATAAGCTGTTTTAATCTCATAATTTCAAGTTTGTTATTGTAATGATTAAATCAAAATAAATTCGAATGTAGTCTTAGCGTTTAATCACATCAAAAAGAACCGTTGAAAGGAAAGATTTTATCGACGAACACCCAACTTTAAAAGATGAAAGCCAGTAACATTTATAAAAATTGACTCAACGGTCAAAATGAGCTTTTCGTCTGATTTAAGACCCCATTTGTCTATTTCCTTTTAATTAATAGAATCAGTCTTCTTCTTTTGTGTAAAAGACAATATAAAATGAAGTATCCTATTTTCTTTGTTATCGCAAGCATCACGCACCTGCTGGTTGCATGCAGCAATGATGATTTCAGCCTCGGAAGTAAGATGGTTGACAGTCAGGCACACTCTGTTATTATTGATACCTGCACGGTATCGCTTACTACGTTGAAAATAGATTCATTGGAAACGTCGGGCAAAGGCTTATTGATTGTTGGTAAACTCACCGATGATCTCAGAGGGACTATTATGTCAGAGAGTTTTGTTTCATATAGCAAACCTAACTTTTCGGACACTCGGACTTATGCCTCAACGCCATATATTTTAGATTCTTTAACGCTTGAATTTAATTACGACACCTACTACACAGGAGATACAACAGCCTATCAGGAATTCGAAATTTACCAGTTAAAATCGCCCCTTAAATTACCTGATACAGGAGATTTCTACAATACCTCAACGGTCTCATCGCAATCAGACAGGTTGGTTGCAACTCGATTCATACCGCACCCAAATCTGGGACAAGCTATGGTGGTGCGATTACCGGATGACATGGGTAACGATCTCCTAAATAAGTTAAGTACTTCTGACGACGATGTCTCAACCTCCGAATTATTTCAGGAATATTTCCCGGGATTCAGAATTACGCCAACGAACAACAATGCCGCAATATTCAGTTATTCTGTGGGCGATTCAAGTTCCGTCATCAAACTATACTATCACTATACCGAAGAAGAAATAATAGAAAAAGAACTCTCTATTGAACCCATTAGCTCCACGAGTTTCTTTCGTGTAGACCATGACTACTCTCAAACACCTATAAAAAACCTGACAGACGACTATGAAGGATTATCATCTACAATAAGTGACAATATGAGCTATTTAATGGGACTGGCCGGCTTTTACACGCGTATTGAATTTCCCTATCTAAACGAAATAGCCAAGCTGGGAACTGCCGGCATTGTTCAAGGCGCACAGCTATCAATCTATCCTGTTAAAAGCAGTTTTGCAAAAGAATCCGATCTGCCGCAATCGCTATCCTTATACGTTGCCGATAAATTTGGGTCAACCGTGGATGCTATTACAGATAGTTATGGAAGTTCATTGCAAACCGGAAGTCTGGTTTATGACGATATCGGAGGTCAGAATACCTATTATTCGTTCACGATCACCGACTTTATCGATACACAAATTTTTGCTTTAGGTCTTGACAAACAAGTTCTGCAATTAACGCTGCCCGATGAAGAGATGAATACCACCTTTAAAAGCCTTATTATGGGCGATTCAAATCAAAATGTCAAACTAAAGATTATCTACAACCTATATGAATAAGTTAGTGACAAGTCTCTATTTACTGGGTCTATTTGTGGTCAACGCCGAAGGTCAACACCTCACCTCTTCACCCTACTCGATGTATGGTGCCGGTCAATATGAAACAGGAGAAAATGGACGTAGTTCGGCACTTGGCGGTACCGGCATCGGTATGAACTCGTCTTCGTATGTAAATATATTGAACCCTGCCAGCTACAGCCATCTGACGCCCGGCACCTTCTATTTTGACGTAGGGGTAGCAGCCCGAATGTACACTTATACCGGATCAACAGGCACCGAAAAATCTTCGGAAGGCAACGTTAACAGATTGGCTATGGGGTTTAAGCCCATGAAAAAATGGGGTATGGCATTTGGCTTCGTACCCTATACAACGACAGGCTATAAAATTTATGATCCGCAATACATCGAAGGATCAACACAAAAAGAAGATGTTTGGTTTGAGGGCAGCGGCGGATTATCCAAAGTTTTTTTAGGCAATGCCTTTCAAATATCTCCCTCATTAAGTCTTGGAATCAATACATCCTTTATTTTCGGAGCTATTTATCAGGACGAAATACAATCGGCACTTACCATTTCGCAAAAGTCATACACAAGAGCTATTTATGCAGACCTGGGTCTTCAATACCAATTCAAACTGACAGAAAAAATGCCACTATCCATTGGTCTAACTTATGGCAGCGGCAAAAAGTTGAAAATGAGTAATGAAATAGATGTCAAACAATCTGATGAAAGTCTTATTCTGGAGGATGATCTGGCAGACACCTATATATACATGCCCGAACAAATAGGTGTCGGTTTATGGGGAATGGTAGGCGAAAAATTCAGTTATGGTATTGACTTAAATCACCTCGATTGGTCCGAAAATAAGTCGGGTTCATCTGACATAGGCTTTACTCAACAGGACAAAATTTCAACAGGTATCGAATTTATTCCCAGACCACGAACGGCAACTAATTTTCTGCAAGGGCTTAGCTATAGAGCTGGCTTTAGCATTGCCAATGATTATCTGGTTATAAGTAACAACAATCCTTTGACCTATAATGTGACAGGTGGCATCGGCTTTCCGCTAAAAAGAGGATCTTCGCTGGATGTATCGGTGGCATATGAAGATCAGCTGGATGCAAGCACTATTCCCATAAAAACAAGCGCCGTTAAATTTACCATAAGTATGTCATTTGCAGAAACCTGGTTTATGCGTCGTAAATTGGAATAAACACCGCAGTTACTCCGCAAAAAATCCTCAAAATAACAATGCTTCTTTGAGGATTTTTTGTGCTTTTAAAGTCAGTTCTGCACCAAATCAGGCTGTCCCGTTAAACGAGCCGCAATAATAGCAGCCATCAGACCGGCTCCTTCAGCATTAGGGTGAATGGCATCAGGAAATAAATGACCTTTTCCTATAAATGGAGAATACAGATCAATAATAGGACAATCCAGCTCAACAGCCAATTGTTCTACCTTTGGTATCACACCATTAACAATTACACTGTCAGTAATACCCCATCGTTCAGGAAACGCAG
Source organism: Geofilum sp. OHC36d9 (assembly GCF_052400685.1). Lineage (NCBI taxonomy): Bacteria > Pseudomonadati > Bacteroidota > Bacteroidia > Marinilabiliales > Marinilabiliaceae > Geofilum > Geofilum sp. OHC36d9. The sequence goes on along the minus strand of NZ_JBQTGJ010000015.1, from coordinate 51,926 downwards.
GAACAGGCTTTATTAATATCACCATAGGCTTCGAGGGTAATGCTCTAAATGAATTGATCAAATTTTTATAATCCATTTTAAATTCAGATTGGTACTTCCAATTAAAAGGCTTGGTATCATTTGTTCCCAATTTAATCAAAACGACATCGGGTAGAAAAGCTTTGACATCAGAATATGCCTGTTCATTAACATAAGGCAAATCACCTTTGGAAAGTAAAGTCCGACCACTAACGCCAAAATTCACGACTTGCCAATCATGCCCCAATAAGCGCTGCAATTGAGCCGGGTAGCTCAAACTGTCTCGATTCTCAATACCATAGCCAAATGTAATACTATTGCCAACGCAAGCAACCTTTACAGGCGCGTCGTAATTAGCGGGATCAACCAATCCACCGTATTTAGAGTTGCAACCGGCAACTACCAAAAGGAGTAGCATCCCCAACAGGAAACCAATTCTTTTCGTCATCATAGATTATAAATTTACAAAGTTTGAAGTAGTCCAAATTTAAATAATTATATCAAACAGCAGGCAATTTGTCGACTTCTTCTTTGCTCAGATAATTCACAGAAGAAATTTAAATGATTGTCCGCTTTTGTGTCAAAGCTGCATTTCCCTTCTGCAAACACAGGCAATCTTATCCCATGACATCGCATTAAAATATTACATAAATAAAATAGTAAGGACAAAAGGCCTGACTTAATTTAACCTGCTTTATCAGAGCGCTTACAAACAATTATCAATTTGAAGAAATACTGACTGGTGTCATAAATTTTTCGTTTCACTTCTCCCCTACACCAGTGATAGTTAGAATTATACCTGATTTGTTAAAAAACGCCAGAAAAATCAAAAATCTCAGTAACTGAAATAAGTTAAAATCTATCCATTTCTTGTATTTCATTTGTCATAAAAAAGTAGTTATTTCGCATTGTAATATTAAACATCTAAACAATTGGCATAAAGTGAGAAAATGGCGTATTGAAGACTCTGCTGAGTTATACAACATCAACGGTTGGGGAGTAGATTATTTCTCCATTAACGAAAACGGGAACGTAATGGTGACTCCCAAAGCTGACAAAGCCGGCGTTGATTTAAAGGAACTAATGGATGAGTTAACGCTCCGGGACGTTTCAAATCCTGTATTAATCAGGTTTCCCGATATTCTCGACAACCGAATTGAAACCATTTCAAACTGTTTTAAAAAAGCCGCCGAAGAATATAATTACAAGGCTCAGAATTTCATCATCTATCCCATCAAAGTTAATCAGATGCGTCAGGTGGTAGAAGAAATTGTGAGCCATGGCAAAAAATTTAACATTGGCCTTGAAGCCGGTTCGAAACCTGAACTGCACGCTGTTATAGCCATCAATACCGAAACAAATTCTCTAATTATATGTAACGGTTATAAAGACGAAGATTATATTGAGTTGGCTTTGTTAGCTCAAAAAATGGGCAAACGTATTTTTATCGTTGTTGAAAAACTAAATGAGTTAAAACTTATCTCGACCGTTGCTAAACGTCTTAAAATAAAGCCAAACATTGGCATTCGCATCAAACTGGCAAGCAGCGGGAGCGGTAAATGGGAAGAATCAGGTGGCGACAGCAGCAAATTTGGACTAACGTCCAGCGAATTATTGGAAGCACTTGATTTCTTGCGCAAAAACAAAATGGAGAGCTGTCTGCGACTAATCCACTTCCATATAGGCAGTCAGGTGACTAAAATACGTCGCATAAAAACAGCCCTCCGAGAAGCAGCTCAATTTTATGTACAGCTGCACAAGCATGGCTTTAATATCGACTTTGTTGACATCGGCGGCGGTCTCGGTGTCGACTACGACGGGACCCGCTCATCCATCAGCGAAAGTAGTGTCAATTACACCGTACAGGAATATGTAAACGATTCAGTTTCGCATTTTGTGGATGCGGCCGACAAAGAAGGAATTCCACATCCCAACGTCATTACCGAATCGGGACGTTCGCTAACAGCACACCACTCAGTATTGATATTTGAAGTACTTGAAGCAACCAATCCGCCCATGTGGGACGATGATGTGGATGAATTAAGAGAAGACGACCACGAATTGGTGAAAGAGCTTTACGAATTGTGGGATAAGCTAAACCAGCCTCGGATGCTGGAAACCTGGCACGATGCCCTTCAGATTCGGGAAGAATCGCTGGATCGATTCAGTCTTGGCTTTTTGGATTTAGTGACGCGCGCAAAAGTAGAACGTTTATTTTGGGCCATTGCCAATGAAATAAACCAGATTGCCATTTCCAGTAAACATGCACCTGACGAATTCAGAAATATGTCGAAAATACTGGCCGATAAATACTTCTGTAATTTTTCATTATTCCAGTCGCTACCCGATTCATGGGCCATAGATCAAATATTTCCGATCATGCCAATTCATCGATTGGATGAAAAACCCACACGTAACGCCACTTTACAGGACATCACCTGCGATTCGGATGGCAAAATTGACAATTTTATCGCCACCAAAAATTTCTCACATTACCTGCCCGTGCATCAGTTAAAAGGTAAGGACAGTTATTATATTGGCGTTTTTCTGGTTGGTGCATATCAGGAAATACTGGGCGATCTTCACAATCTGTTTGGCGATACCAACGCTGTACACGTTTCGGTAAGTGAGGACGGTCATGAAATTGAACAAATAATTGACGGAGAAACCGTTGCCGAAGTTTTGGAATATGTTCAATACAGTCCTAAAAAACTGGTACGTACGGTTGAGACATGGGTGACCACCTCCGTTAAAAATGGAAAGATATCGGCTGAGGAAGGCAAAGAATTCTTATCCAACTATCGCTCCGGACTGTATGGATATACTTATCTGGAATAAAATAAACAGGACAACTCCGCGTTTGTTAATTCAAATAAGGAGTTGTTTTATTAATACCTAAATCCATCATATATTTTGAAGTGCCCAAAACTCAAATATGTTTTCATAATATTTATATATAGCCTGAACACCATACTGTTTGCTTCGCAAAAAGATAGCGATAGTACGCGTTATGCCATCGAAGGAAAATATCATTTTGGGATAGTAGTTCCGCATCACACCAGCATGGCCTATCTTATTAACGACTATGTGCGTGGTGGTGAAATTAATTTGATACGTCAACGCTATAAACAAGGCTTATGGGAAAGTTATATCAACAGACCTGAAACAGGAATAGGAATGTGGTTCAGCACTTTTGGCCGTTCCGATATTTACGGCCAGGGATTTGCCATTTACCCCTATATCAATTTCAGATTATTTGACTGGGGGGCCTTAAGCGCTAAATACAAAGTGGCACTGGGACTTGGCTATGCCAACAATCCATTCGACTATCAAAAGAATACCTACAATACTGTTTTTGGCTCGCATTTCAACGCCTACATAGGTTTCGGATTACTTTTACGATACCCCGTAAGTAAACACATTTCGTTATCCGGATCATTCGCACTCAACCACATGAGTAATGGTTCTTCGCGCAAACCAAATAATGGAATTAACACAGCTGCACTTACATTTGGTGCAGTTTACGAGCTAAATAATTTTGAAACACCCAAATATCAGGCTGCTTCTCCTCCACGATCCAAAGCGCGTGAGTTATTAGCAACTGTTAGTGCCGGTCGTAATCAGGCCGCTGCCTATAACCCCACAATTTACTGGTCGGGAAGCGTAACCCTCACCCATCTTTGGTATAAAAAACAAAATAAAGCCTATGGGATGGGACTTGATTTTATAAGATTTGGAGGGGCACCATTGGCCTCAAAGAATTTTGAAGACCTCGAAATTAAGTCCACCGCCTACAGTACTTCCGACTACCTGTTTACCGGCGCCTTTGCCACCATGGAATCACATTTAGGTTCCACCAGTCTATATATGGCAATAGGAACTTATCTCTATTCTAAAACCACACCGCGCCAACCCGTTTATGCACGATTAGGCATCAGACAGAAAATAGCCGGTAACCTGATTGGTCATTTCGGCATAAAGGCCAACTTTTTTACCGCCGAATTTATTGAATTCGGATTGGGATACCGCTGGCGATACAAACAATAGCCCAATAATAAAATGACTCTGGTTTCAAAATATATATAAAAAAATGCCATCCTACCATCAAAAAATTATTGACGGATGAAACGAACCATGGGAATTGATTCACACACAGAAGTATGATTATCCTGGCGAGTTCCATATGGCAACTGAGAGACAAATTATAAACATATGAAAAAAATTACCGCTTTATTATATTTTACAACCCTCTTAAGCTCATGCACCTATATAACGGATATGAAGCGAACCGGAGATAATAAAACCATCAGCTTAAGTTGGAATGGCGCTACAAATATTGAAATATGGGCACCTTGCCAGATCGTATTAATCAATAGCGACACCACAGCGATCCAAATCGAAGGCATGGACTTTATCGTTGATGGCTACGAACTAACTCAATCAGAAGAGAAACTAACCATTGAACATAAACAAACCAATTGGCTTCAGGAAGAAAAAATGGCTGAAATACGCCTTTATGCGCCCGACTTCAAAACCATCATTTACAATTCACCGGGCCACCTTCTCTGTCGGGACACACTGATTGTTAATCAATTTCAGATAGTAGTTAATGGAAAAGGCATTTTTACCACCAGCGATTTGACCCTCAAAGGAAACAGTCTGACTCTAAACGTCTATGGTGGCATAAACAAAAGCTACCACAAACTGTCGGGTATTTTAAGCAAAGCCTCATACACCATGGAAGGCGGAACCGATATAGATGCGCTTAATCTAAAAACGCAAATAACAAACGTCAACCATAAATCTTATGGTAATATATACCTTAATGCGGAAGAACAGCTTAACGCTAAAATTTATTCAACCGGAAACATCTACTATACCGGACAGCCTAATATTTCTTTCGAAACAATAGAAAGCACTATTATGAAGGCGTCGGGTCAATTATTGCCATACAGCGAAAACTAACAGGTGCCTTTAAAATTCGGTAATAACATTTGAATTAATAGTCAGTGTTATAACAGGATTAGAAACCAGAAACACAATTACTTATCAATTAAACCATCAACTTCCAGATTACGAATGTAAGGTATTAAACTAAAGACCGATGACTCCACGCATTCGAAGAATCATCGGCACTAATAATTGAAAAAACAAGTATTAAACGTTTGCCACTTTAATAACATCGGCAAATACACCGGCAGCGGTAACATCAGCACCGGCACCATATCCTTTAATCTGCATCGGGTGCTCAAAGTAGTTCTCCGACCAAATCAACACAATATTATTACTTCCCTCCAGGTCATAAAAAGGATGAGATTTATCCACCTCAACCAGTCCCACACGAGCTTTCCCATCCTTCAACTGAGCCGCATAACGCAATCGTTTCCCGTCTTTTTCAAGCTGTTTGTATCGTGATTCAAATTCGGAATCAAGGGAGGCTACTTTTTCCATAAAAACCTCTAAAGGCTCCTGATTCAAATAGCTCTTTGGAACAAAAGTCTCGACCTCAACATCTGCCTTCTCCAAAACATAACCCGATTCACGAGCCAGAATTAATAATTTACGCACCACATCGGAACCACTTAAGTCAACGCGCGGGTCGGGCTCACTAAAACCCTTTTCTTTAGCTTCCGTAACAATTTCGGACAACGGCCGGTGATTGGCCAGTTCATTGGCTATATAATTGAGCGTGCCAGATACAACAGCCTCTAAACGAATAATTTTATCGCCACTACGCACCAAATCATTGATCGGCGCAATTATAGGAAGTCCAGCACCAACATTTGTTTCAAAGAAAAACTTAACGCCCTTTTCACGGGCCGTTGATTTCAACTTACTATAAGCACTGTAACTTGACGAGCTGGCGATCTTATTGGCCGTTACCACCGACACATTATGTTCAAGCAAATTTTGATACAAGGCAGCGACATCTTCACTCGCAGTGCAATCAACAAACACACTATTAGCCACATTGAGCTCAATCATGCGATCTTTAAAATCACCGATTGTTCCTGCAAATCCTTCATTCTCCAGCTGTTCAATCACATTGGCCGGATCGAGGCCATCGCGGTTAAGTAGCATACGACGACTCCCGGCTAAGCCAACCAAACGAATGACCAGTTTATTCTCACGCTTCAGTTTTTCACTCTGCTCACTCAATTTCTTCAAAAATTTACTTCCCACTGTGCCCTTTCCTGCCAGAAAAAGATTGAGTCGCGAATATTCGGAAAGGAAAAAAGCTTCATGAATCACATTCATCGCCTTACGAATATTCTTTTCCTTAATAACGAAAGAAATATTCAGTTCCGAACCGCCCTGGGCAATGGCATACACATTAACCCCATTTTTACCAACACTGTTGAATAACTGGCCTGAGATACCAGTGGTCTTTTTCATGCCTTCGCCAACAATAGCAACCACCGCCATCTCATCCTCAATCATAATATTGTTGATCTGCCGGTGCGTTATTTCGCGCTCAAATTCATTCTCCACAGCCATGCGCGCAATCCCGGCCTGTGCTGTTTCAATAACCAAACTAATGCTATTTTCGGATGAGGCCTGCGAAATTAATATAACATTCACCTCTCTGGCGGCCAAAGATGAAAACAAGCGCATGGCAATGCCCGTCACGCCTACCATTCCAACTCCCTGAACCGTAAGCAATGACACCTCTTTTATAGATGAGATTCCCTTAATCAGTCTATTATCAACAACCTCTGTATTGTTGTCAATTAAAGTGCCAGACGCTTCCGGATGAAATGTATTTTTTATGCGAATCGGAATCTGATGCTGATAGGCCGGCAAAATTGTAGGCGGATAGATAACCTTAGCACCAAAATGCGATAACTCCATGGCTTCAGCATAACTTAACCTGTCAATGCAATAGGCCCGGCTGATGACACGAGGATCGGCTGTCATAAAACCATCTACATCGGTCCATATCTGAAGTTCATCGGCCGCAAAAGAGGCCGCCAGCAGTGCAGCCGTATAATCAGATCCACCGCGTCCCAGCGTTGTATTTTCATTTTTGTCGTTACTACTGATAAATCCGGGAAACAAAGACCTTTGTCCAAGAGTTTGGCCTACCGCCATGAGCAGTTCATTTGTCTCTTTTGTCTGCACCTGATTGCGACCATATTCAAATTGCGTCTTAATATATAAACGGCTGTCGTACCAATCGGCATTTATATAAGCTGCTATAATTCTTGACGACAAACGTTCACCCACACCAGTAAGACTTTCGAAACTCCTGTGACTTAATTCTTTAATAAGAAAAACCCCTCTAAGAACAATTCTTAACTCTTCAAAATCAGGTTCTACCAATCGTTCTATTTCAGGACGTTTAGATGATTCAAACAGCTTGCTGATGATTTCCAGATGTGTTTCAATAATCAAATCCAACTCATCAAAACAGGTGTTATTTCCTTCTCCAGCCAATCGGGCAGCACGAATCAACCGATCTGTCACACCACCTACGGCACTTACGACCATTACCACCGGGCCTTCAATAGCTGAAACAATATTCTTTACTTTTGCAATGCTTTCGGCCGAACCTACGGATGTTCCGCCAAACTTAAGTACTTTCATAAATTTCCTGTTTAAAATGTGTTAGACAGCGTCAGCAAAAAACTCCATTATTTTTTGTTACTCTCGCTTTCAAAATGTTCATTTACAAAAGCAAACGCACAATTCTCGAACTTCAAAAGCTTCAACAAAAAGCTTTCTCATCTGCCTCCGGAGTTTTCGGGCGAGCACCAAATTGTTAATATTCAAAACAGCAAAAATCTAAACAACTTCTGCCCGTCTTGATTATCAATACATACATTATAATTAAAAATAAAAAAGCCATCAAATTAAAAACAAGCTTTTTAAAAATGATATAAATCATAAAACAAACAAAAGTACACAAAATATTGATGTTGCAAAAAGATCGAAGGAGCTGAAACCGGAATGCGTCACCATAATTCAATATTATATTCAAACCCACTATTTTTTTGTAACAATTAGATGTTGCTTCTCGTACAAAATCTCAAAATAACAAAACAACAAAGCAATTTGTAAGTTTACCCGTCATTTGCCTCAGGGGAATCGAAAAAATTTTAGTGACAGGGCGATGGCATCTTCAATCTAAGACGGAGCTACAAACAGACTACATTAACAATGTGTAATTAAACGGCCGGTTTAACAATGGTTATATCGGGTTTATTTATGAACCAATTTTCTACAAAAATTGGAATTTTATTGTTTGTTACGTTCATTTATCATCCATCAGTATGAAACATTTATTAATAAAATGGATAACTCCGTTAATCCTTTTTGTTGGATTCAGCGTTAATATAGCAGCACAGGTAGGCACCTCGTTTTGGTTTGTTGCCCCTGAGGTCACAAACGGCCATAGTGATGATGACGCACTGTTCAGAATTACGGCTTTTGACCAATCGGCTGAGGTAACTATTTCTATGCCGGCCAATTCCGCCTTTAGTCCTATTACAATAAACATCCCGGCTCACGGTCAACAAAAAGTGGAGTTATCTACATGGCTCAACATGATTGAAAACGGAACATTGCAAAACAGCCAATCAGGTAGTTATTCTGATTGGGATGGCTGGACTGCGGGAACGCCTTTTAACAAAGGCATTTTAATTGAGTCGGATGTGGACATTTCGGCCTACTATGAAATTGCCAACGGAAGTAATCCGGATCGGTTCACCCTAAAAGGCGATAATGCTCTGGGAAAAGAATTCTATATCCCGTCACAAAATTTGTATCCCAACTATTCACTAAATCCTCCGGCAAGAGAGCAGGTTGACATTGTTGCGACTGAAGATAACACCAATATAACCATCACCCTCACCGACGATGTTGAGGGTCATGCAGCAGGGTCGACTTTCACCGTCACGCTCAACAGAGGGCAAACTTATTGTTTGAGATCAACAGATGGAAGTGGTTCCGGCAGCTTGGGGGGGTCTCATATCGTTTCTGATAAAAATATTGCCATAACGATATCTGATGATTCAATCCAGCATTCGGGAATAACGAGTTATGACCTTATCGGAGACCAGCTTGTTCCCATTAACGTAATCGGGAATAAATATATTGCTGTAAATACACTTTATGGAATCACCAGCTACACAAACTCGGCTCAAAAAGTGTTTATAGTGGCAACTGAAAACAACACTGTTGTAAGTATCAATGGAGAAGCAAAGAGTCCGGCATTGAATGCCGGAGAAATGACCAGCTACGACATAACCAATAAAAATTTCGATTACATTACCTCAAACCACAATATATACGTCTATCAATTATCAAGTGTCGCTTATGAAATAGGAAGTGCATTGGTTCCATCAATTGAGTGCACAGGCTCAACCAGTGTATCAATAAGTCGAATATACTCAGGGTTGTTTGCAGTCCAAATCATCACACAATACAAAAACATCAACAACTTTTCTATGTCGCCCAACAATCTGTTGTCCAATAAGTGGAACAGGGTTGAAGGAACCGGAGAAGCAGGACAACCCGACACATGGTATGCATCTGTAATGAATATGAATGCCAGCACAGAAACTGTTTATACCATCTCAAACAGTACCGGACTGTTTCACCTCAGTGTTTTGGATGCCAACGGCTCCAGCATGAGTTATGGCTACTTTTCATCCTTCAATAGCATTAAAATAGAAGGCGCATCTATGTCTTGCGTTGGAAACGACATTATTCTTTCCACCTCGCAGGATGCCAGCCTCCTCACGTGGGAATTTCAGGGGGTTGATGAAGTTGAAAGACAACCATTTGCTACCGGGGTAAATACAATCACTGCCGAAGAAGACGGGCACTACTATGTATCAATGGAATTTGCAGGCTGCCGGGCCGAAGATGATATAGAAGTAGAACATGTTCAGCCTGAATTTCAGATAAAAGATATTGACGAAGAAATCTGCTATGATGGTCTCCCCATTACCCTGGAGTCAGAAACCGTTGATCCCACTTCGGTCTATACCTATCAGTGGTATGATGCGACCGGACCGATAGCAGGCGCAACCGATCCCACTTATGTGTTCACACCTGTTGCCGGATCCAGCTACGATTTCTCATTGGAAGCAACCGATACCGGAACATTAGAATGTACTGCAACTGATCAGGTCGCTGTTTCAATAAAAGTACTACCCGAAGTCACCTGGGATGTGACCGGAACACTTGAAGTCTGTCTGGGAGAAATGGTGAGTCTTGACGTACCCGTGGGCGCCAATTATACTTATCAATGGTATTTAGATGGCACGCTGTTGGCCGGAGAGACCAGACAAGCAATAGCACCGACAGTTACGGGCAACTATTCTGTTGATGTTACCAATGAAGAAGAATGTGCCGTAACACTGGCAAATCCCATTACGGTGCATCCATTGCCCGTTGTTACGGTGCTTGACGTAATGGAGTGTCCCGGCACGACGCACGTATTTAGTACGGAAGAAAATAGTTTTGCCTCCTACCGTTGGCTAGATGCCAGTGATCCATATACCGACCTGTCAACTGCCTCGTCGGTGACATTGACCCAACCAATGAGCGAACTGGTGGTAATTGTAGAAAACAGTTTTGGATGTATTGCTTCCGACACGGCCTATTTCGACTGGTATAATAAAAATGTATTCACTTTTGGAAATGACACATCCGTCTGTTTGGGCAGCGATATCACCATCGCAATAGATGATCAGTTTACCAACTACCAATGGTTTTTCAACGATCCAACAAGCACACCTATTCCATCTACCGGAAATATTCCAACAGCCAATGATCACATCCTCTATTTTTCATCCACTACCGACTCAACCGCTTTACAAGGCACATATTATGTAAGCGCTCTGGATCAATACGGATGTAATGTCAGCGGAAACTTTGATTTAGATATATTACCGCCGGTTGAATTTAATTTAGATTATGACGACCATGGTATTGCAGGAACTATTTGCGAAGGGGATTCAATAAGACTAATTCCTGTTAATGACAATGGCAGAGCCTTTACAACATTTAATTGGTATGAGAGTACCGACGGCACCACATGGGATGTTATCAATCCGGCAGCAGGTGGAGGAAATGAATATCTGGTTGTAAAAGAGCAAGGATACTACCGACTGGATGCTATGCAAGACAATGGCTGTCAGGCTAACAGTCAGACCTCAGAAGTTCAGGTTAATGAGGCCCCTGACTTCACCATTAACGATGTAATAGATTGCCCGGATGCCGACCTTGTTATGCAGGTAACACGATATATGCCGGGCGATATTGGAGATCCGCTGAGTCAATTTGACCATATCAACTGGTGGCATCCTGCAGCAGGCGTATCAACCACCAATGCAAGCTATCCTGACGACACCTACACCACAAAAACTGAAGGCCGTTACAGAGTAACAGTGTATGACAAATTAGGCTGTTTTATGACAAAAGATGCGGTAGCTGAATACCACCCGGCACCACCAGCCTTTTCGTTGTCAGACACCGCTATCTGTTCCAATGAACTCATCAGCTTTGATCTTGACATATTAATTCCATCCTCCGTTACTGACGATCCTGATTATGGTACATATACCAAAAAATGGCATAAATATGATGGAGGCCCATCAGGATCGCCCGACGAGCCTTCTGTAATTGATGCCGGGACTTACATATTAACGATAACAACACCAGATGGTTGTATTGCCGAAGACACTTTGGAAATTACAGAATTACCATCGCCTACCCCACCAGTATTTGGAACAACCGAAGATAACGTTTGTATTGAAGAAAAATTTTACGTTAACACAGACGACGATTACACAGCGTACCAATGGTATCATGATGGCGTGCTGTTAACCGACGAAATCAATCCCGAAATAACCCCTTCTGATTATGGCAGCGGCGACTTTACAGTAGAAGTATGGTTTACAAACGGTTGTTCAAACACAAATAACATCAATATCACGGTAAATCCTAACCCCACATTAAACCTTTCACCCGACAGCTACGATCTGTGCGCGGGTGTTTCACTGGATTATACACTGCCTGATGCAGCCAGTTATTCAAACATTTTTTGGTCAAACGGCACAAAAGGAGCTACAGTACAGTTAAGCGAGGGGATCCATCAGGTTGAAGTTGTTGACGCCAACGGGTGTCGGGCCAAAGACGAGATTCGAATTGTCTGGCATCCGGTTCCTGAATTTGACTTAGGTCCCGATCTTATCATTTGCCCTATTGACTATCCGGCAATTCTGGACGTTCCTGATGAAATTCTGAATGATCCCAACATGACCTATGAATGGACCAATAAAGAAGTACCTGCCCGCACAAGCCCAAACATTCAGGCCAATTTATTGGATACCGTAAACATATTGCGAGTCAGGGATAATTACGGCTGCGAAACAATGGACACCCGTGTGGTAACACTGGAACCAGAGCCAAACTATGATTTTGGTGATGATGAAGATGGCTGCCAACCCGAATTTCAACTTAAAGCAGGCGATTATACCTGGTTGGAATATATGAATGACACCACTTACTATGATGTTATGACTTATCAATGGTTCGGACATCCGTCTTTGGCCAGTCGCACTGCTGACGAATTACAGATGGATACCATAAGTGTAAATGAAACCGGCCAATATATGGTTAGAGCATTTGATGGCTGTTGGTTTAAAACAGACACTTTTAATGTAACCATGCATTCGTCTCCCGTTATAGCAGGACTCGACACCATAATGTATGCGCAAGTAACGGTATTAATGGATCCGGATCAAGGTACTCAGCCCTTTACCTACACCTTAAATGAAGTGATAGAACAAGACGAAAACACTTTTACCAATGTTCCAAATGGGGAACACACAATTTTGGTTGAGGACAACTTCGGTTGTACCGCAGCAACCGTCTTTACCTATAATTCAGACTACGAAATAGAAATTCCAAATTTCATGACCCCCAATGGCGACGGCATAAATGATTCTTGGGAAGTAACAGGACTTAATCGATTACCCGATTCCGACATACGAATTTATGACCGTTACGGAAAACTTTTAATCAGATATAAAGCTTCCGAACCGGCATGGGATGGAACCTATCTGAATAAGCCAGTACCCTCGGATGACTATTGGTACGTAATACATTTAAAACCTGTCGATAAAATATTAAAAGGCAATATCTCTCTAAAAAGATAGGCTGACCTCTGACTAATCAATAATAGCAGACTGCAACAAACGAAAGAATTAATCGGAAGTCGTATCTAACCAAACAATAATGAACAGGATCATAATAATAACAATCTTGATTTTAACAATACTGCCAGACGAAGGCTTCTCTCAACGCCCCTTTGTTACCAACCAGTACGTTTACGATTTATATCTGATGAATCCGGCAGATGCAGGTTCTAACAGAAATTGTTATCTGGTAGAAGCCTTTTATCAGCGTCAGTGGTTTGGCACTGACAACGCACCTACCACTCAGCTAGTATCGTTTCAGGCCCCCCTACCACATAATGCTGGTTCAGGAACTTACGTCTTCAACGACCGCAATGGTTATAATACCAAAATGGGCTTTCAACAATCCTTTTCAGTCGATGTTATATTGCGCAAGAACCGGAAAGGGTTTACCTCATTGGCATTTGGTCTTTCGGCTTTGATTGAGCAGGCTGCACTTGATATGTCGAAATTTTCGGGTGGCGATCCGGCTGTTGATCCACTTATTTCCGGCGGCCGTGAAAGCGGCACAGGATTTAACCTAAACACCGGATTCATACTCAAAATTAACCAATACAAAATAGGCGCCTCGGGCACCAATATCCTGGATAATAACAACCCATTTTTTGATGGCGAAAGCGAACCCTCTCTTCCACCCTCTTTTCATGCTTTTGCCAGTACTGTTTTCAAATATCCAAACCGCGAACTATACATCGAACCTGGCGCATATTACCAACTCAATTCCCTAAACGACAAAAGATTTGATCTGAATCTTCGATTGCAAATGCCTACCATGTCGGATGACTTATCCTTTTGGGGATTAATTGCGTATCGTAGGACAATGGATCATACTCTGGGAAAAGATTTAGGGCTTGCCTTAACCGCTGGAATAATCTATAAAAGCTTTAATTTGGGAATCGAACACCAGTATGGCCTCACATCGGCTCAAACAAACTATGGGAGCTACATGAAAGTCGTTTTAGGCTACCGCTTCTGCTCCGACAAAAGTAAGGCCGCTATTCCGTGTAGTGCAGCAGGGTTATCCGGCATCGGATCAGGCGAATTACAAAAACCTGCAAAAAAAGGATTATTTAGAAAATAGCTGACAAACAAACTACATTTTTCGAATCATGAAAAAAAGAAAATGCCCCAATTCGAATCTTGGTGAATTTCGATGACAAAAAATATTGAAATGGTAGAACTTCGTTAATAATATAATAAAAATTAGGATAAACAAAACCTGACGAATGATAAAGAAACAAACGATGATTAACAAAATATGAACAACACTGTTTCTTTTCAGTCTTTAATTAGATATGCAAAAATATCAAAACGCAAAAAGACATTAGTTAGGGTTAAAACGCAAAAATAATTTTCAGTTAAAAAGCTGATAAAACTATAGATCAATCCATTAACAACGAAAAGTAAAACCATCGTCTATGAAGGACAATTCTCATTTCCGACAAAATATCAAAGATTTTAAATCAACATAAGATATAATAGGTAAGTTCAACTATTCTTTTCATCATATATAATATTGTCAAATTAATACTATATATGGAATAAATAGTGTTTCAAAAAGACGACTTCCCTGTATGAAAGCATCAATTTTTATACTAAAAATGCTAAGTTTGCGTTATAGAACAGACGTAAAAACCGAATTCCCCTAAATGCAAAACAATTCTAAAAAATATAAATCCAGCTTTCTCATTATTTTTTGGTTGTTTGCCATCAATAATTCTTATGCCGAAATCAAACCGGTTCGACTTTCCAACGACAGATTTTTCAACCCCACGGGTGAAGTTCCGTTAGCAAACGACGATCTGATAAGAATGAACGAAAACGATACCTATGATATTAATGTTTTGAACAATGATTTGGGCTTGACTTCTGGCATAAGCTCATTAACGATAAGTGCAAAACCTGAACATGGATCTGCCTGGTTCGGTGATGATCAACGTTTATATTACCAGCCAGAAACTTATTACATTGGCGAAGATTACCTTGAGTACAAAGTCTGTAATAACGATGGAAATTGCGCTACAGCCAATGTTTCCATCACGGTTAATGACTACGATTATAAGCCGGAATGCGTAGATGATGTCGTCAAACTTTATGAAGGCACTGCAACTGAAATTGACATCCTCAAAAACGATCGTAATCTTTATGATCTCGATTTAGATGTTGAAATAGTTCAAATGCCGAAAAAAGGAACCGCCTACCTAAATGCATCTCAAACCATAGAAATTCAAATCACCAGTTTTTTCCTTGAACAGGACACGCTAATCTATAAAGTATGTGATGCCGAAGGCGATTGTGATGAAGGGCTGGTTTTGATCTCTATTATCCATGACGACGATACGTTTTATATCCCCGAAGGTTTTTCACCCAATGGCGATGGAATAAATGACACCTTTTATATTCCGCAATTTGAAGCATTTCCTGACAGGCAAATTACGATCATGGACAGAAATGGTTTCATCGTCTTTCAAACTAATCAATACAATAATGCCTGGGATGGTCGTGGCAATAAGAATCAATTCAATGGCGCATTATGTCCTGCCGGTGTTTATTACTACCGTTTGGAAGTAGGTGGCTTAAACCAAAAATTTACCGGATATATTTATTTGAACCGATAACCTGAAAATTGAAACAAATAAAATGATAGTATCCTTATATAATCGAATCAGGATTCTGCTCTTGATTTTATTTTTGTCCCCGGTCACAATGTGCTGGGCACAACAGGATGCTATGCTTACACATTCCATGACAAATCCGCTCAACTACAATCCGGCCGTTGCCGGAAGCCACAATTCGTTGTCAATTCAAATGATAACCCGACAGCAATGGATTGATGTAAAAGATGCGCCAGCCACCTATCTTCTAAATGTCCATACCCCGGTGAATGCCACCAGAGCCTCCCTGGGGTTATCAGTTATATCAGATCAGGCAGGGCCCGTCATGAATAATAAAGTATCTTTCGCCTACTCCTATCTTATCCGAATTAGCCGTGGATCATTTTTGTCGTTAGGAATAAGTGGGGGCGCCAGCCAATATCAGGTTAATTTGCAAAATATTAAAACCATTGACAAAACCGATCCTCTTTTCGCTGAAAATATAAATAATGCCATTAAACCTTCATTTGGAAGTGGACTAATCTTCTTCACGCGTACATTTTATTTAGGTTTATCTGTTCCTGAAATGCTTCAATCCTCTATTCCATACGAAAATAAATCGGCAGATTTTAAAACATCACCGACGACCGTAATGGCCACTTCTGGCTATCGTATTTCAATGGGATCAGATTTTAGCCTAAAAGGTTCAGCGCTGGCGCGTATTTCATCAGAGCAATCGACTTATGATTTTGCCCTTGAAGCGATATACCAACGATTTCAAAGTGGTGCAGCCTATCGTATCAACCATACTGCTTCATTGATGTTAGGCGTCCGCCTGGGTGATAATATGACCATCAGCTATGCCTACGACTTCCCCATAAATAGTCAGGTCCTCAACATCGTAAGCAGCCAGGAACTATCAATCAGCTTCCAGACTGACTATTTCTATAAATACAATAAATTTAGAAACTTCAAAAAAAAGCGGCAACAGTCTGATGACCCGCTGCGCTCCATCAGATACTTTTAAATCCCCAATCTATAGCTTCCCTGAGCTCCCTAAAAGGATTAATTTCGCCAAACAAAAAATCATCCGGACGACGATAACAAATCATAGGATGGCAACTGGTTAACACATGTCTTAGTTGCAGATGTGCGGTCGATTTAACGGCATGTGCACCCCATAAAAGCCAGGTAATATCCGGTTGCTGTGAATGAATATACCAAAATAAACGATTCGTAAAAGGGGCCCACATTGCCGCATGACTGCCAGGCTTCCCAACCCGACACGAAAAGGAGGTGTTTAAAAGCAGTACGCCTTGTTTCTCCCAATGTTCAAACAGCAAGGAGGGTGATAATAATTGAAATCGTTCGGCTTTCATCTCCTTTTTGATATCACTAAATGTCAACAAATCATCGGGATGATCAACGGCATATAAAGCCCGGACAATATTTCTCAGGCTCGTATTTCGAAACGTATCATGCCAGCTTTTCAACGTGCCTACCTCAAAAGCCCTTCCTGTAGCCACGCCTATCTGCGGATAAGGATCCTGACCAATAATTAAAGCCTTCACCGACGATAAATCAAGCATTAAAAAACGAAGTATATTATCCATTGATGGCGTAAAGGCCGACTCGTCTTGAAGCTGTTTTTCGATACGATTCAGCAAAAGAACCAATTCATCAGTCAAAAATAAATGCCAGGAAGAATGAATGTTATCAGGTAGCAGAAATGAAACTTTTTGCATTTACAAATTGTTTTTCTAAAATTGAATATAATTAAAAATGCAAAGTTAAGATTTCATTACTAATAGGCCTTCAAAACAAAACTCATAATAATAAAACAAACAAAGGTCTATCTTTGAAGGAATGATAACCATTAAAACAGAACAATGATAAAATATATCTTCATTACGGCGATTGCAATTAACTCACTGCTTCTCACAACAGCCTGCAAACAGCAATTAAATCCACGAATAACCGAACAGCAACAAATTGTCATAAATCCCGAAGAAGGAACAGACAGTTTGATGAATAAATATATAGAGCCCTACCGTGATTCAATAGAAAACGTTATGAACGAGGTAATAGGTCGCGGTGCTACCATGCTCAAATCATTCAAGCCCGAAAGCCCCCTGACCAATTTCGTTGCCGACTTAACCCTTCAGGCAGGACAACAATTCATGAAAGAATCACATCTGACATCTTATCCGACTCTGGCAGTGGTAAATTCTAAAGGGTTGAGAAGTCCATTGCCCGAGGGTAATATTACAATACGTTCAGTATTTGAAGTTATGCCATTTGAAAACTATCTGGTAGCTGTAAAACTTACCGGAAAACAGGTACAACAACTTTTTAACCATATAGTTGACGAAGGTGGAGATGGTCTCTCAGGCGCCTCCTTTACCATTGACGCAAAAAAAGCTGTACAATCAAAAGTACAGGGATCTCCACTATCAATTAACCAATATTACTGGGTTTTCACAAATAATTACCTGGCAGAAGGAGGCGATCATTATGCCATTTTCAGTTTGGGCGACACCACAATCACAACCAATTACCTAATGCGCAATATCATCATTGATGGTATAAAAAGGCTGGCAGCAAAAAACAGCCCTGTAACAGCCCCTAAAAACGTCAGAATAAGTATCTCAAAATAAAAAGGACCGATGAATAACAGGAGACAATTTATAAAAACAGTGGCAGCAGGAGCAGCCTTTATGACACTCCCGAACATTGTAAAAGCCAATTATGCACAACGTCAGAATATAATAATTTTGCATACCAACGATGTCCACAGTCACATTGATCCATTTCCGGCCAACCACAATAAATTTCCGTCACAAGGCGGTTTTGCAGCCAGATCAGCCATAATTCAACAAATCAGACAAAAATATGAACACGTGCTGCTGCTGGATTCAGGCGATATATTTCAGGGAACGCCCTACTTCAATTATTACGGCGGCAAGCTCGAACTGGAATTAATGACCCGTATGGGATATGACGCAGCCACCCTGGGCAATCATGAATTTGACAACGGCGTAGCACATTTATCTCAACAAATCAAAAAGGCCGGATTTCCGTTTATCAACACCAATTACGACGTCACCGAATCCGCCCTGGAAAACCTTATCTCACCCTGGAAAATTATTCAAAAAGGCAATATTAAAATCGGAATAATTGGATTAGGAATACAACCAGACGGGCTAATTGCCCCCTCCAACTTCGGAAGGATAAAATATCTTGATCCCATAATAAAAGGGGAAACAACTGCGACTTTGCTAAAACAAGACAAAAAATGCAATATGGTAATAGCATTATCGCACCTTGGACTTAAAATGGAGGGACAACCCGATGATATAACACTTGCCCGTGAGACCAAAAATATAGACATGATTTTAGGTGGACACACCCACACTTTTTTGGAAAAACCCATAGAAGAAATAAACCTTGATGGACGCAAAATTACCATTCATCAGTCGGGATGGGCTGGTGTAAAAATGGAACAGATTAATGTTGTTTTTGAAAAAGAGAAGACAACCACAACTACTTCACAACTAACGTTACGCTAGTTGTATGCCCCAGGCTATCAGCATAGCGTAAAATATAAATTCCAGAAGTTAAAGAGACGTGCCCAAGGCTATGAGTCTCTCCGGACAGAATAGTCCACTGACTGACAATAGAACCTGAAAAATTGTACAGAGACAAAGTTCCCGGACTATTCTGGTAACCCACGCGAGCAAACAAATTCTCTCCAATCTTAACCGGATTAGGCCAGATCTGCAAATTATTTAAAGCAGACGTCTCAGGGTTTATCAAAGCATCAGGGATACTTCCTTGCTCAATGGGGCCCATGTCAACCGCTGTACCATAAATACGCCGATTGCCATAAAAATCCTCCTCAAGCCAATCGGCAACATAGCTATTATCACCCGAATCAATAGCAGGCGATCCGGATTTAGGCGTAAAATCAAGATTTACAGGATCGGTTAATAATGGATTATCGGTAAGACTAGCGGTTCCTGAACCATCCTGAACCAATGATGAATAAGCATTGGCATAATCAATATCACTAAATTCAACAGCGGCGGTATTACCCCACAAAATAGAATTATAGATAACAGCCGCATTGATTGATGCTGAAATAGCCCCACCCCAATATTCGCTGGAATTCTTATACCATAAACAATTATAAAAATAGACTGCATTCTTGGTATTGATATACACTGCGCCGCCAAGTTTTACAGCCGAGTTATTACTAAAGATTATATTACCAAATACAGGTTGCGAATATTCATCACAATACACAGCACCGCCATTTTCAGAAGCTCTGTTATTACGAAACAACACATTGGTAATTACCGGGCTGGCAAAATTAAGGTACATACCACCACCGTTACTACTGTTATTATTAGCCGATGAAGCATATCCATCTTCAATAATAATACCGTCGATGCAGGTATTGTTTGTTATTGGATCCTGAGCTGTACCTTCTATCTTAAAAACACGATAACTATTATCATCACTGGTGCTCGTTTCCCCAATATTTCCACTAAAAATGGTTAAATTCGATAAAAAATTACGCTGATCAAGCGATGTTTCATTTCCGACAAATCCACCATAAAGCTTAATTCCATCACGCAAACCAAAAGAGACAAAACGATCGGTATCGTCGGTGGGTTTATATATACCTGTTGCCACCCATATCTGGTCTCCAAAAACAGCCACATCCATGGCATCCTTCAACGAGATAGGGTCACTCCATGAGCTGCCGGTTCCAGTTGCACCTGATTTAACGTACAAGGGTTTATCACGTCTGATAATAAACGAAGACCAGTTGGACCACAATATAAGAGACGAACCGGAGACAGTAGCACCTACCCGCCAATCAACTTCTGACCCCACCTGTATATCGGTAAATGGCCATGTTAGAGAAGTACCTGCATCAATAGATACCGTTTCACCACCATCTAATATGTATTGAATTTCGTATCCGATAAGATCATCCGGCGCAGCACTTTCCCATCCCCATTGCAAATCAATCGAAGACAAATCATAGTCTAAAACCTGTTGATTAACAGGAAACTCAATAACAGGAACCTCGGTAATTCCTTCAAAAACTCCCATATCTACATTTGTTGCCAGAATTCGATTCGAACCGGAAAAATCGAATGTTAACCAGGCCGGAACGTCGTCATTGTCGCCTCCATTTAACGCGGGTGAAGATTTTGTAATTCTGAAATCACCTTCTGAAGGATTAACAAAAAGAGGATCGGTCGTCTTATTACCCAAACTGGCTTCTCCTCCCTCAATTACAGAGTTAGAAACATCTACAGTACCGTAGGTTTGAGAACCTGTAGGCGCTTCGTTATTCCACAAAACTGAATTATAAACACTCACCACGTGAGGCAATTCGGGGGCACTTATAGCACCACCTCGGCCACCGGCTATATTTCCATAAAACACCGAATTCCCGATTATTGGACTTCCCTCTGTCATGATGGCGCCACCCCAATTGTCAGCTTCATTATCCTCAAAAATACAATTATAAATAAGAGGTATTGAATTGCCATCGGCATATACAGCCCCGCCATACGTTGCCGCATGGTTATCTCGAAACCAAACATTCACAACCAAAGGTGATGCACTTAACAATTGCATTGCGCTACCCTGGCTTCTACTTCCCGATGACAATGCTGCATTGGCTTCTTCAACTACCAAACCATCGATACGGGTTAAATTAGTTACAGGATTATCACGGCCATCCAGCCACAAAAGATTATAACTATTATCTGTATTACTATCTACCTCACCTATATCGCCCGACAAAACTGTAACATTTGTCGACCAATCGCGCTGATCGAGAGAAGTTTCATACCCCACAAAACCACCGTAAATATGGATGCCTTCCTTTAATTCAAAACGAATTGTCCGGTCCAGTGACGATGTTGGCTTATAAACACCTTTCGTTAGCCATAGCGTATCACCATAAACATAATTACTTAAAGCCGATCGGAGATTAGTAGCAGTGTTCCAGGAAGCACCATCACCAACGCCGTCAGGTTTGACATAAACTTTTCGATCCCTTTTAATTGAGAATTCAAACGATTCAGACCAATGCTCTATTGTGCTGCCGTCTACACTACCCACACGCCACGACACAAAACTACCTGACGTAAGTCCGGTAAGACTATAAGTAACATCAGCTGAAGACAAACCAGTTACTAAAGGCTGAAGAACTCCATTAATATAATATTCAATTTTAAGGGAGGTAATTCCGGCCGTCTCATCCAAATGCCAGGCCAAAGAAACCTCATTTACATCAGAATTAAACCATGAATAGTTAGCTGGCGAATCGAGTACAGGAACCAACAAATCATCAGATTTTAAAATTTTCTGAAGACTAGCATCCTCATCCTGAAAAGTCTCTAAAGCATAAACCGATGAAGGCATCATTAAAGTGCACCCCAGGATGAAGCTTTTAATCCAAATAGATAAAATGCTGTAAAATTGATTCATTTGAACGAAACGGTATTTTGTGCTTACAAGAAAAGTTCAATTTTAGCGTTATGCTTATCCTGAAAATGACCATTTACCATAGTAAACTCACATTTTTCAGACTTCGCAAGCCTTGAATTCAAACATGTCTTATCAAGCACTTGAGTTTTGTTGCTGATACTATTTATAATGAAACAGTCGGCGTTCAGACATACTATTTCTTTATAGCATTATAACTGTAAAAAAGTTTCGTAAAATAGTAATTTTGTGACGATATGATGAGCTTAAATAATCGATTTAAGGAAATTAATTGATGACCGGCCTGTTTTTTTTGATGAACGACATTGACAAATTTTCAATATCGCCGATTTGGTTCCGTTGAGAACCCAAGATGAAGACTCAAAAAGTTTTTTTGTAAAAAAAACAGGAAACTCCATTTTCGAAACTTCCTGTTTAACAATTCCGCAAAAAAAAATTACTCTACCGGTAACTGACGCTTAAATGATTCATCCAGCGAAATGATTGTTTCTGTGGATGAAATGCCAGGTATGGCCTGCAGTTTATCATGTAATATTCGCTTTAAATGCTCATTGCTGTGCGCATAAATTTTGATAAACACAGCATACTGCCCGGTGGTATAGTGACATTCAACCACTTCGGGTATCTGTTCCAGAAGCTGTACAACCTTATCAAATAAACTGGCTTTCTTCAGAAAAATACCCATGAAGGCGCAGGTATGAAACCCTATTTTTGTAGGATTCAGGATAAATTCGGAGCCCTTAATGACGCCAATATTCATCAATCTCTGAATGCGTTGATGAATAGCAGCTCCAGACACTTTGCATTCCCGGGCCACTTCCAAAAACGGTATGCGGGCATTACGAGTGATTAAAGAAAGAATCTTTTTATCTAAACTATCAATTTGTAAATGACTATCCATGCTAAAAACTAATATTATTACAATTTAAAACCTATCAAGTGAATTATCGTATTTATTTTTACGAAAGTAAAACTTCCTCTGATAATAATCAATGATTTATTCCCATATTTTTATAACAATTAGCAACTCATGTGAAAATAGTTACAAATTATAACCTCATCTACGGTTTGGCGATAAGCAAGTTTCATTTTAAATTTGTGAAATGCGAAAATGGATTACTTTTACCCCCAAAAACGAAACGTTGTGGAATAATCAGTTGACGAATTTCTGCACCTGTTTCGACCATTCGATAATCCTGACCAACAACCAACAGCCACTTCCCGGGCCCTACAAGTCATTGTCATCATTCAACCTATTGGCAGGTTTTGATGCCCTTGAAACGATAAGCTGCAAAGCGTTGGAACTAAAAAAACGATTAAAGGATAACGATTGGTATCTGGGATTTCTTTCTTACGAACTGAAAAACGAATGCCATGAACTGCCAGCCTCCAGGAAAAAGGCTTTTATTGAATTTCCAAATCTTCATTTTTTCAAACCCAGATGGCTTATTCGACAAAAAGAAGGAATATGGCAAATCGGTTTTTCAGAAAAAAACAACACCGAAACAGAAGCCCTGGCAATCGTTCATCAGATTGAACACGCCAATACATCAAACAGTCGTAAATCAGAATCAAGGGCCACGATCCGCCCCTCGCACAACCAGAAATATTATGACACCGCTTTTAATAAAATTCAGAAGCACATTCACCGGGGCGATATTTACGAGCTGAACTTTTGCATCGAGTTTACAGCCGAAAACACCTCACTACAGCCTGCTGAAACCTTTAAACGCCTAATGCAGTTATCACCCATGCCACTCTCGGCGATGTTAAAATACCATAACAAATATGCCTTTTGCGCTTCGCCCGAGCGTTACATGGCCAAACGCGGTAACAAAATAGTTAGTATGCCAATGAAAGGAACGGCACCGCGTGGAGGAACCAAAACGGAGGAATTAGAAGCTCACAAACGCCTCTCGACTTCACAAAAAGAAAAATCGGAAAACACGATGATCACCGATCTGGTGAGAAACGATTTATCAATTTCAGCCAAAAAAGGGAGTGTAAAGGTCGATGAATTGTGCGGCATATACCCTTTTCCCAATGTCTTTCAAATGATATCGACCATATCAGCACATTTAAAAAACCCGGAGGACTGGACAGCTCCCCTAATTGATTCCTTTCCCATGGGATCGATGACCGGAGCGCCCAAGATTAGTGCAATGAAACTAATTGACCAATTTGAGTGCAACAATCGCGGTCTTTTCTCAGGAGCTATCGGCTACATCTCACCCCAGCGTAATTTCGATTTCAATGTGGTTATACGCACACTGCTGTATGACGATGAAATGAAAAAAATTTCATTTTGGGCCGGTAGCGCCATAACAGCCGAAGCCAATGCCGATGACGAATACAATGAATGCCTGCTGAAAGCAAAAATTATAGCTGAAAAACTACTATAACAAAGACGGTGTTGTAGCCAAATGTTACTACTTTTAAAACATTAAAACGACAGAAATTGAGTAAACAATTTATATATCATTTCAGAGATGCCTTACAGTTACAATGCCGTATAACGGAAAAATCGCGTATTATGGTGGCTCTCAGTGGTGGTGCCGATTCGGTTGCATTATTACATTTGTTGAAGAATGCCGGCCACACATGCATAGCGGCCCACTGTAATTTTAATCTCAGGGATGCAGAATCCAACGAAGATGAGGCATTTGTGACCGCCTTATGCCAACAACTCAATATTAAATTACACACCATCAGCTTTCAAACCCGCGAAGTGGCACAGCAACGTAAAATATCCATTGAAATGGCCGCCCGCGACCTCCGTTACCAATGGTTTGAAGAACTAAGTAATCAGCTGAATATTCAATATATTGCCACAGGTCATCATGGCGATGACGCCATCGAAACGTTCTTTCTGAATTTAACACGAGGGACCGGTCTTAAAGGCCTTACCGGAATAGCCTGGCGCAAAGGAAAACTCATCAGACCACTCCTGTATGCCAGTGCGGAAGAAATAAAACAGTACTGCCGCGCAAATAATCTAAACTATAGAACCGATTCGACCAACAGCGATACGACTATTCTGCGCAATAAAATACGACACCAAATTATGCCGCTGTTCAAAGAGATGAACCCCTCATTTTTTGTTACTATGCAAAAAAACATCTCTTATTTGGAAGAGGCCTGTGAGTTAATGACGATTGAGTCTAAAAAATTTCAAAATGAATCAATAGCAAAAGAAGAAGACACCGTCATTATTCCCATTCAATTACTAAAACAACATCCGCAAAAGCAGACCATAGCATTTGATATATTAAAGGATTACGGATTTTCTGGCGCGCAAATTTCTCCCATCATAAAAAGCATGGAAACCATACCCGGGAAACAATTTTTATCTGCCAGTCACCGGTTGGTCGTAGACCGTTATAACTTAATCATAACGCCCATTAGGCCCAAAGACGAAACGCATTATGTCATAAATAGTGATGATCAAACAATCAGTAATCCGATTCATCTATCATTAACCAAATTTCAGAAAACCAACGAATTCAAATTTTCAAAAAGACCCGATGTTGTTCACCTGGATGCCGATCTTATTGACTTCCCTCTTTACCTTCGACATGCAGAATCAGGCGACCGATTCATTCCTCTTGGCATGAAAAATTTCAAAAAACTGAGTGATTTCTTCGTTGATGAAAAATGCTCTCTTATTGAAAAAGAAAACTGCTGGCTGTTGATAAACGGAGAAGACATCGTTTGGGTGGTAGGTCGGAGAATCGATAATCGCTATAAAATTACACCCAAAACCAAAACCATAATCGAAATAAAAATTAAAACAGAACTATAAAACGCAATCGAGACAGAAAATAACACTTTTTCTTATCAATCGCCTATTTATTCGGGCAAATACCAATGGATGCCTGTTCATAAAGTAAAGGGGTTGAGCTAAAAAATTCAGGGATTACGCAGCTCAGAAAATGTGAAATAACATAAATGACATTTTGAGAGCAAACGTAACACTGTAGTAAAACTTTATAGCTCAAACACCGATTAATCCTCAAGGTTTTTTCTCACACGTTTCAAAAAATTCTGCAATCCGTCGGTGTCATGTTCTTTGATGAGTTCCAGCAGATCTTTCAATTCTTTGCGTATCTGCTCAACCTGTCCTACAGTATAAGGGTTAAACAATATTTCGGTCAGCAAATAATCATCTTCCGACAACAAACCTTTTGCAATGTCCATATGCTTACTAAAGGTAGTTCCCGGCGCATCCTGCTTCTTCATGCAGGCAGCAAATACCAATGTAGAAGAAAAAGGGATAGACAACGAATAAGCGATGGTTTCGTCGTGTTCGTCGAACGAATAGGTATGAATATTTAAGCCCAGTGAGCCAAAAAAGTCCTTAAAAAAAGCCTTACCCAAATGATCGGACTCCGATATTATAATAGCATGATGGGCACTTAAATCCTTAAGATTAGCAAAGGTTGGCCCAAACATGGGGTGTGTAGAAACAAACCTATGCCCCGACTTTTCATAAAACGCCTGAAAACCTGTTTTCACCGATGCAATATCACTTAAAATACAATCATCCGGCAGATAAGGCAGTACCGCTTCAAAAACCTGAATGGTATATTTTAATGTAACACTATTTATAACCAATTCAGGCGCAAACGCCCCAATTTCCTCGTAGGTAGTTAACCTTTGAGTATTAAACACATACCGCAACCGGTCCTTATCGACATCAAAAATTGCCACATCGTGCTGTAAACACAAAGCATCGGTCAGCCAGGTACCCATTTTGCCGGCACCCAAAACACAAATTCTCATAACTGTTTAACATTTAGCAGAATTGCGAAGAGTTTCCGGGGCGTCAGAAGTATCCCCGGAAACAGATTCTACGAATCTATTATTTTAGTTCTTTATTCATAACAAGGCTCTGCCGACTGATAGACTCCTCGTGAATGGTTTCGAAAATGGAAGTGATAAATTCAGAATCTAAACCACGGCTCTCAGCCCTGTCGCGGCGGTCTTTCATTATTTCGTCATAACGACGCGACTGCAAAATGGTGATATTATTATCGTATTTATAGCGACCGATGGCCTCAGAAACAAACATGCGTTCTTTAAGAGTATCCAGCAACTGATTATCCAACTGATCGATTCGTTTCCGCAATTCATCCAGTTCGTTACGTGGCGTATCACCAATTTTAGAACTACGCAACACCAGTCGGTCAAGAATCTCTTTCAAACGAGCCGGGGTTATTTGCTGCGAAGCATCACTCCAAGCCTTTTCAGGGCAAGTATGGGATTCAATAATAAGTCCGTCGAAATTCAAATCCATGGCTTCCTGACACAGCTGGGCAATCAAATCACGCTTACCACCAATGTGACTAGGGTCACTGATGATAGGTAGGTTGGGCAAACGACGATGCAGCTCAATGGGGATTTGCCATTGCGGGTGGTTGCGGAATTCGGACTTATCGTATGTGCTGAATCCGCGGTGAATAGCAGCTAACTTGGTAATTCCGGCCCCGTTAATACGTTCGAGGGCTCCAATCCACAATTCCAGATCAGGATTAACCGGATTTTTAACAAATACGGGGATATCCAGACCTTTAAGAGCATCAGCCACTTCCTGTACGGCAAAAGGATTGGCCGAAGTACGGGCGCCAACCCACACCATATCCATGCCGTGCTTAACGGCCTCAAAAACATGATGTGAAGTAGCCACTTCAACACCCACAAACATACCTGTTTCTTCCTTCACGCGTTTCAGCCAGGGAAGACCAACGGTTCCAACCCCTTCAAATGCACCCGGTCGTGTCCGTGGTTTCCAGATCCCGGCACGGAATATTTTGACGCCAATAGCAGCCAGTTCTTTGGCTGTGGCAAGCGTTTGTTCCTCAGTTTCGGCACTACAAGGACCCGAAATAATCATGGGCCGCTTATTTTCCAGGCCCGGAAAAGTAATAGGTTCTAAATTTAAAGTTGACATGGTTATACGATTTCAATTTGATTAATACGATTTATAGATTCCTGTATCACCTCTTCGGTTGCACACAAAGAGATGCGAATATAAGATTCGCCATTGGATCCAAAAATAAATCCCGGCGTAAGAAAAACATGAGCTTTATCAAGTACCTGATCGCTAACGACCTGTCCTTTACCATATTTGGCAGGCACTTTAGCCCACACAAACAAACCAACCTGTTTGGTATCGTATGAACAGCCCAACCTGTCCAATAGTTCATAGACCAATTTGCGCCGGCGGGCGTACACCGCATTGACCTGAGAAAACCATTCAGAACCGGCTTCCAGCGCTTTAGCGGCGGCATCCTGCAAAGGACGGAACATTCCGGAATCCATATTACTTTTAACACGCAAAATATAAGTAATAAATGTGGCATTAGACGCTGCCATACCTATTCGCCAGCCAGCCATATTATGCGATTTACTCAGCGAATTAAGCTCTATGGCAATCTCCTTTGCGCCCGGCACTTCCAATAAACTGGATGGTTCTGGGTTCAAAATAAAGCTATAAGGATTATCATTGCAGATAATAATACTGTACTTCCGGCCAAAATCGATCAATCGTTTCATGACTTCCCGATTTGCTTTGGCCCCGGTAGGCATATTGGGATAATTAACCCACATTAGTTTGACCTTTGACAAATCCTGTTTCTCCAAGGCATCCAAATCGGGCTGCCAGCCATTATCTTCTGTTAAGTCGTACCGTCGTGCCACCGCCTGCACCAAATTGGTTACCGCACTATAGGTCGGATAACCCGGATTGGGCACCAAAACCTCATCTCCGGGATTCAAAAATGCCATGGAAATGTGCATGATGCCTTCTTTTGAGCCCATCAACGGTAATATTTCAGAATTGGGATCGAGCCGGACGCCATAATTTTTCAAATACAATTCAGCCATGCCGGCACGTAACGAAGGGATGCCAATGTAACTCTGATAACCATGATTCGCAGAATTCTCTGCAGAGGCATGAAGCGATTCAATCACCTCATCTGATGGCATTTGATCGGGACTACCTATACCAAGATTAATAACATTTTTGCCCTCGGCTCTCATCTTTTCAATTTGCTTTAACTTAACCGAGAAATAATATTCAGTAACCGTGTTAATTCTATCGGCGGGCTTGATATTCATGATAATATATATTTAAACGCTTAAACTCTTTTAGCTTCATCACCACCATTGGTTTCGTACAAAACATCTGCGGCAGCATACTCACCCAAATCTCTTAAATCACGACATAAAGGAATAATGGCATCCAACGATTGACGATAGCGCGTATAATCATCAAACATGACATCAATATAGAACAGATACTCCCATTCTTTTCCTACGATAGGCAAGGATTGAATTTTGGTAAGATTGATTTTGTAAAAAGTTAATATGGTCAATATTTTAGACAAGCTACCCTCCTCGTGCGGCAACGAAAGGACCAGCGACGATTTATTAATTTTGGAACTGTTGACAATGGCGCTGGCTTGTTCATCTTTTCCGACGACTAAAAAGCGGGTAAAATTGTGCTTATTGGTTTCAATATCTTTGGCAATAATCTCCAGGCCATAAAGTTTGGATGCCAGCGTAGAGGCAATTGCAGCCACCCCTTTGGTCTGACTTTCAAATATTTTTTTTGCACTCAGGGCCGTATCTTCTGATTCAATTAACCGAATGTGCGGATACTGTTTAAAATAGGCTTCGCATTGTGCCAGGGCCATAGGGTGAGAGTGCACTTCTGTAACATCGTAAATGGATTGCCCGGGGAGCGTCATTAATTGGTGTTTGATACGCAGTTTATGCTCCCCCATCACTTTTAACCCAAAATCCTTTATTAATGTGTAGTTTCCCAACAGACTACCCACCAGGGTATTTTCAATAGCCACAAGTCCGACAGTGTCATTCACACCCTTGATTGTCTCAAACAATTCATGAAAAGTCATACATGGCACCAACTCCACCTTGCGGTCGCTAAAAAAAGCCCTGGCCGCAATATCGTGGTTAGCACCAGGAACTCCTTGTATGGCTACTTTAATTGAACTCAAACTCATCTTTTCAATTTTATGATGATATAAACACTAATCAAGGCTAAAAAAAAATCCCGCCTCTGTTCAGGAGCGGGACTCTATATTTTTTATTCCTATTCTTTTCTTCGATTAGGCAAACACAAGACCCACCCCTTTTGGCCAGAAACCAAAAAAGTAAAAAAAGAAATAATAAAAATAGGAATTGCGTGCCATTGTTATTCTGTTGTTGAACACTGCAAAAATAATGATAATTATCAATACCCCGGCAATCATTATAAAAAAAAACAAGCCAATGGTACATTTTTTTTTCGATACGATACCAGAAGCAAATCTTTACTTACTGTTTGAAAGCGGGTAAAAAGTCATTGCGGCAACTCGCTTAATTCTATCCAACGGGTTTCAAGACCATCCAATTCGGCCAATAAAGCCCCCAGTCGGTTTGAAACGCTAAGCAATTTGTCGGGCAACAATGTGCCTGAACTAAGCTGATTCTCCAAATCCGTTTTTTCGATTTCCAGCTCCGCCATCTTCTCCTCCACGGCTTTCAGTTCCTGCTTCTCCTTATAAGTTATTTTCCGCACTTTGGGAGCCTGCGATTTTTGAACGACAGGCGCCGGCCTGTTTTTCTTTTCCTCCTGAGCGGCTTCACTCGCCTTAAGCTTAAGATAATCCTGATAGCGCGTGTAATTGCCCGGAAAATTCTTAATAACGCCATCACCTTCGAACACAAACATCTGATCGGCCAGTCGATCCAGAAAATAACGGTCGTGCGAAACAATCAGGACACAGCCCGGGAATTGCAAAAGATACTCTTCGAGAATATTAAGCGTAAAAATATCCAAATCATTAGTCGGCTCATCCAGAATCAAAAAATTGGGGTTACGCATCAATACCGTCATCAGGTAAAGCCGTTTCTTTTCGCCGCCACTGAGCTTACTCACGTATACATAGTGCATCTCATTGGGAAACATAAAATACCGCAAAAACTGGGCAGCATTCATACTTTTCCCATCACCGGTTTCAATAACATCAGAAATTTCGGAAATGACTTCAATCAGCTTTTTGTTATCATCCAGCTGTATTCCCTCCTGACGGTAATAGCCAAACTCCACTGTTTCGCCCATATCGATGGTTCCGGAATCGGGTTTTAAAGAGCCCGTCAAAATATTGAGAAGGGTACTTTTTCCCACGCCATTCTTACCAATAATACCAATACGTTCGCCCTTAACAAACTTATGAGAGAAATTACGAATCAATGTATGGCCATCGAACGCCTTGCTGACGTCGGTTAGATGAACAACTTTTTTACCCAGACGTTTTGACTGAATGTCGAGCGCCATCTCCTGATCTGTCGTCTTTTGGTCGGCAATATCCTTCAATTCGTAAAATGCATCAATACGATATTTAGCCTTTGTTGCGCGAGCCTGCGGCATGCGATTCATCCAATCCTGTTCCTTACGTAACAGGTTACGAGCCTTTTCGATTTCCAGATTGCGCTGTTGCTGACGCTCAGCCCTTTTTACAAGATAATAGGAATAATTACCCTGATATTTATAAAGAGACTCATTGTCGAGTTCATAAATCACATTACAAACAC
Source organism: Geofilum sp. OHC36d9 (assembly GCF_052400685.1). Lineage (NCBI taxonomy): Bacteria > Pseudomonadati > Bacteroidota > Bacteroidia > Marinilabiliales > Marinilabiliaceae > Geofilum > Geofilum sp. OHC36d9. Next base: position 19,969 of record NZ_JBQTGJ010000015.1, on the reverse strand, counting down.
GGTCCAGGAAAAAGCGATCGTGCGTCACCATTAAAAGAGTGGCTTTGTTGCGGCTCAAATAATCTTCGAGCCAGTCAACCATATCCAAATCAAGATGGTTCGTTGGTTCATCGAGAATCAAAAAATCCGGTTCTTCAATAAGAGCCGCTGCCAGAGCCAGACGCTTAACCTGTCCGCCGGAGAGCTGCTCAACCGGCTGATTTAAATTACTTATTTTCAGCGTAGAGAGCACTTGTTTTACCCGCGATTCGTAATCCCAGGCATTTAACAAATCCATCTGCTCTATTAATCGGTTTATCTCATGTTGATTATTGGCTTCCACAGCAGCCTCGTAGCTCCGGACCAAAGCAATGGTCTCATTTTCGCTGGAAAAAACAGCTTCCATGACAGTTAGATTCGGATCAAATGCCGGCTCCTGAGTTAAATGCACCATTTTAATGCCATTGCGAATCGTCACGGTACCGCCATCAGGCAATAATTTCCCGGACAAAATATTCAGAAGCGTAGTTTTACCTGTCCCGTTACGAGCAATCAGCGCCGCTTTATCTCCTTCTTCAAGCCCAAATGTCAGCGAATCAAACAGACGGATATCGCCCCAATTATGGGTCAGATTCTCAACAGAAAGCGTATTAGCCATAAAATATTATTAAGACACTCAAAGTGTCATTTTACCATCATAACCGGCAAAGCGGTTTCATTTATAAGTCGAAGTTCCTCATCAGAAAAAGAGAGGTTATTCAGCGCCTTTACACTATCGCCCAATTGAGCAGCCGAACTGGCTCCAACTAAAACAGAAGTTACTCTGGAATCCTTCAACAGCCAGGCAATCGACATCTGAGCCAATGACTGCCCACGTTTGGCTGCAATATCATTCAGGGCACGCAAAGCCTGTTGCCGTTCACCCGTCAGTGATTCCTTTTTAAGAAAACCATGAGGTTTGGCAATTCTTGAATCGGCCGGTATATCATTTAAATACCGATTGGTTAACAAGCCCTGCGCCAGAGGTGAAAAGGCAATTGATCCAATACCACGCTTACCCAGCACATCCAACAAACCATTTTCGGCCCAACGGTCAAGAATACTGTAACGAGGTTGATGAATCAAACAAGGTGTCCCCAGATCCGTCAATATGGCTTCAGCCTTTTGAGTCTCTTCGGCAGAATAATTTGAGATACCAACATAAAGCGCCTTTCCCTGCCGGACGATTAAATCCAGTGCGCCCATTGTTTCTTCAAGCGGCGTATTGGGATCGGGACGATGGTGATAAAATATATCCACATAATTAAGGCCCATGCGCTTAAGGCTTTGGTCGAGACTTGATACCAGATATTTTTTTGAACCCCAGTCGCCATACGGACCGGGCCACATTCCATAACCCGCTTTGGTCGAAATAATCATCTCATCCCGGTAGTTGGCAAATTGACGAGACAGGATGCGTCCAAAATTACTTTCAGCCGAACCGGGCTCCGGGCCATAATTATTCGCCAAATCGAAATGAGTAATGCCATGGTCAAAAGCATAGGTCAGCATCTCAACCATATTATCCAGTCGGTCGACCGAGCCAAAATTATGCCATAACCCTAGCGAAATAGCAGGTAAAAGCAGCCCACTATGGCCACAACGACGATACTTCATTTGATCATACCGGGACTCTTTGGCAATGTAATTCATAACAATTCAGTTTTATTCAACACAAAAATACAATTTTAGAAGCACTCATTAATTACCCGCAAGAGTAAACGCCCATTTTTAGAACTTCGCAAGCCTCGTATTTGAACTTGATAGCTCAAACTCCCGACTTTATGGACAGGCACTAAATAGAACCCCAATAAAAGAACCCATTATAAATCCTGAAGCGTATAAAAATCAATCATCTTATTGATACTCAATCGGCACACTTCACAAAACCCATCGGCTTCATTGGTTCGCATGCGGCAATTAAGAGCCGGGCGATACACCCCTTTGGACACATAACCACCCCCTTCAAAAACCCCTGTTACATCACGATAGGCAGGACGCACCGGCGTTGGTACCGGGGTAGACGCATCAACCAGCGTTTTCCATTTCTTACTAAAATCGACCATCGTTGTCAGGTTTGGTTGCCAGGGTTCTGTTTGGGTATTAATAAAATCAGAATAGGTATCATCCTCTCCAAAATACTCATCCGCAAGGCCTGCGAAGCCATGTCCTATTTCGTGAACAAAAACTTTTTCGGCCACCTTATCATCCGATGTTAAAATTGAAAAATGGTTATAAACGCCGCCACCGCCATATTTATCGCTATTAACAAGAATGATAACATGATCGTTAGGGAAGGCAGCTGCCACATCATATATTTTCCACAGCGACTCCGTTTCCAGATAACGGTCGACGCCAAAGGTATTAAAAGTGCTGTTAAACGCCGTTCGGTGCCATCTGTTTTGCCGGGGCTCGTCGGTACCTGATTCATCGGAAGGAACAGCCACTGCCCGTATAGTAAAATCGCTTTTCCGGGATTGATAAGGCTCTGTTTTAAACAAAACGGCCACCAGTCTCTGCACGTCAGAAAAAAACTTATCGGCCTGCTCAGCCGTGTACCCTTCGGCCAGGAACAAAAAATCGACTTTGTTATGAGGTTTGTCTTCCCCCATCAAAATACGTGACGGAAAGTCGGGCTTTTTTAGATGAATGACCTGCCAGTTAGCGGGGTTCAGCCGCTCGGTAAGCAGTGGCTCAAAATGGCCATCGCGCTTGCGTTCTTCAATAACCAGGTTCACAGTTTTGAGCGGCAAAGGCATCAGTAACGACTGCTCAAAGGCCCTCTGAAGATGCATTGCGGGCTCTGTTAAACGCCATTCTTCAAATAATGTGGAAAAACCCTTAAAATAAAGCGTATCACCAGTATCGGGATGCAACAGAAGTAAACGATATTCACCATAATCGAAAGGTGAAATAAACTGCCCACGACCAGCACCCCATACGTTGGTTTGATACATTCTGACAATACAGGCTGATTGCTTATTACGATTGCCTGACAACAAAAAATCAACACGCAACGTCTTATTGAAATCTAACCAGGCTCTATTTGAACTGCATTGCGCCGGCCATGCCATCCAAATGAGAAAAAATATCATCCACCCCGCCATTTTTTTGTACATAACATCCATAATTAAAGACTTTGCAAGATAACAATTGTTTATTAGTTTTGAGACGGGAAGTCCCGATTCTAAAAACAGTAACTCATCTATATCTAAAAAATGCTTGAAATTCAGGAAGACAATTTATGGCTTACAGACATCATTAACAGTCTACTTCACAGCTTATCCATCCCAGCATCAGAATTTGCGATAGCCGATTTTATTATCAGAGGAATGCTACTCTTCATTTTGGCCATGGCAGTTCATTACGGGCTTAAGTTTATCATTTTAAAATACCTGGTTAAATTCATCCAGAGCACCAAAATGGTTATTGATGATTTTTTCCTGAAACGGAAGGTGATCCATCGGTTGGTGCATCTTTTACCTGCTCTGGTAATTTATCAGCTGACGCCCGTTCTGATGCAGTCATATCCCTTTGTGAAAGAAAGTCTGATAAAATTATCAGTCATATACATGATTGCCATGTTATTTGCAGCGTTACAGGGGTTTTTCAGGGTGCTGGAAGATATTTATAACACCAAACCGTACGCGGCCGAGCGTCCCATAAAAAGTTACATACAACTGTTAAGTCTCATCTCCTTTTTAGTGGCAGGACTTATTATCATTTCCTACATTTTTGACATACAGGTAACCCGTATTTTGGCCGGTATGGGAGCAATGGCAGCGGTACTCCTGCTCATTTTTAAAGACACAATACTGGGACTCGTTGCCGGGGTTCAGCTATCGGCCAACAAAATGGTTAAAGTGGGTGATTGGATTTCCATGCCGGCATACAATGCCGACGGCACCGTTCTCGAGATCACATTAAATACCGTGAAAGTTCAGAACTGGGATCAAACCATCACCACAGTTCCCACTTATGCGTTGGTTGCGAGTCCTTTCATCAACTGGCGCGGGATGGAAGAGTCGGGTGGCCGACGCATCAAACGTTCCGTTAACATTGATATGCGCAGTGTAACATTCTGCACCCCTGAATTACTTGAAAAACTTAAAAAAATTCAACATCTAAAAGGTTATATCGAAACCCGGCAAGCTGAAATTGAAGAATACAACCGCTCTCAGGGAATCGACGAATCAGTTAAGGTGAATGGCCGCCGAATGACCAATTTGGGTGTTTTCAGGAAATATCTTGAGAATTACTGTCGCCAACATCCAAAATTAAATACGGATATGACACTTCTAATACGGCATCTGCAACCGTCGGAAAAAGGTATTCCCATCGAAATATATGCCTTCAGCAACGAAAAAGCATGGGCTTTATATGAAGAAATTCAGTCCGATATTTTCGATCACATATTGGCAGTCATTCCCGAATTTGAGCTGAGCGTATTTCAACTGCCCAGCGGAAATGATCTCAAATATATTAATCAACCAAATAAATAAATCTATGAAAACACGGAATTTATGGCTTGTCGTACTAGTGGTTATATTAATTTCCGCCTGCCGCCAATCAATAAAAACAGATGACGAAGTTTACCTTTTCAGCCATTTTATAAAGAGTGGTCAAGACGGACTGCACCTTCTATACAGCACCGACGGGTTTAAATGGGAAGCAATTAATAATGGTGATTCATTTCTGGCTCCGGAAATAAGCAATGACAAACTTATGCGCGATCCGTGTATTATAGAAGATGAAGAAGGGACCTTTCATATGGTTTGGACGGTAAGCTGGAATGAAAAAGGAATTGGCTATGCCCACTCAAAGGATCTTATCAATTGGTCGGAGCAACAATATCTGCCCGTGATGGAACATGAGGAAGGGGCCCGGAACTGCTGGGCACCGGAAATAACCTATGATAAAACATCAAAAACATTCATGATATACTGGTCAACCACTATTACCGGTATGTACCCGGAAACACAAACGACTGAAGAGTCCAGCTATAATCACAGAATCTATTACGTTACCACCAAAGATTTCAAGACATATAGCGAAACCAAACTTCTTTACGAACCCGGATTTAACGTTATTGACGCCTCTATACAGCCCTATAATGGCAAATTTGTAATGTTTTTAAAAGATGAAACCCGCGTTCCTCCCAAAAAAACATTGCATGTTGCTTTTGCAGACAAATTAACCGGTCCCTATGGAAAACCAGGGGAAGCCATTACGGGAAATTATTGGGCTGAAGGACCAACCGCTTTATTCATAAACGGAAAATGGCTCGTATATTTCGACAAATACCGAAATCATCAGATGGGTGCAGTGATGAGTGAAGACCTTGTTAACTGGACCGATATCTCGGATAGTGTTTCATTCCCTGCCGGCACGCGTCATGGCACGGCCTTTAAAGTTAAAAAAGAAGTGTTAGACAACCTGTTGCAACAAACCGCACAACAATAAATCAAGCACTATATAGTGTTTGTCTATAAAGTCAACTACTGCGTTATGCTTGTCATAAAAACAGTCATTTACGAAAAGTAAACGCCTTGATTTTTATGACTTCGCAAGCCTTGTATTTGAACTTTATATTTCAAACACTTAATTTATGGACAGACTCTATATAATAAAAGCGGGACGTTCTGCAAAAAACGTCCCGCTAAATACTCATCTTTCAACAAAAACCTTAGTTTCTATTGCCCAAAAATTCTGAGATACCTTCCTGAGTAGCCTTTAAGCCTTTAGAACCCTTGTGCCAGTCGGCAGGACACACCTCCCCATTTTCTTCAAAAAACTGAAGTGCATCAATCATACGTAAGGTTTCATCAACACTACGTCCAAGCGGCATGTCATTAACCACCTGGTGACGCACCACCCCTTCCTTATCAATGAGGAACAGACCACGATAAGCAGCAGGCTGACCTGTGAAGACAGCCTCATCGGCTTCGTTGTACTCATAATCGCCTGCCAAAACATCGTAATTGGCGCTGATACTCATACCCCGGTCGGCTACCAAAGGAAATTTCACCCCTTTTATGCCGCCATCTTTGGCCTCTGTTTGCAGCCATTTCCAATGTGAAAATTCTGAGTCGGTAGACGCGGCAACAACAGCCACATTACGTTTCTCAAACTCAGCCATCTTATCCTGAAAAGCCACAATTTCGGTTGGACAAACAAATGTAAAATCCGCCGGATAAAAGAAAAATACCACGTATTTTTTCCCTACATACTGATCCAACGAAAAATTTTCAACAATTTCTGATCCGTTTACAACGGCAGGCGCCGAAAATGACGGCGCTTTTTTTCCTACTAAAACTGCCATAATGTTTACTTTTTTTAAAAATTAATTATATGAATATTATGATTTCAATCTTTGATAATAAACCAAACATTGGTTATTTGATTACAAACTTAAACAATGCAATCAGGCACTCAAAATAATCAGGTATTTTTTTACCTAATCATTCTCTATAGACTATAAACGTTATCTATATAGTGTTTGTCTATAAAGTCAACTACTTCGTTATGCTTGTCATAAAAACAGTCATTTACGAAAAGTAAACTCCTTGATTTTTATGACTTCGCGAGCCTCGTATTTGAACTTTATATTTCAAACACGTAGTTTATGGACAGACTCTATACAGTGTTTGTCTATAAAGTCAACTACTTCGTTTTGCTTGTCATAAAAACAGTCATTTACGAAAAGTAAACTCCTTGATTTTTATGACTTCGCGAGCCTCGTATTTGAACTTTATATTTCAAACACGTAGTTTATGGACAGACTCTATACAGTGTTTGTTTATAAAGTCAACTACTTCGTTATGCTTGTCATAAAAACAGTCATTTACGAAAAAAAACGCCTTGATTTTTATGACTTCGCGAGCCTCGTATTTGAACTTTATATTTCAAACACGTAGTTTATGGACAGACTCCCGACTTTATGGACAGGCACTAATCATACACAAACAGAAGACCAGAAACCCTGAAAAAATACCATTTCCCCCCGGAGCATTATTACTTTTGCTATATGTTGCCGCAATAAAAAATGCAAGAGGAGACCGAACAGCACATGAACAGACCTATTTCATACGCACAAAAAAAGCCGGTATAAAACCGGCTCTTCTTAACATTATAAACAACAATATGAGAAAACAGTATCAGGCTTTAGATATAGACGACGCCAAATTGGCTATGAGAACAATTACATCAACTGCTTTTTGCATACTTTGAACCGGCACAAATTCGAAACGGCCGTGAAAATTATGTCCACCGGCAAACAAATTAGGGGTAGGCAAGCCCATATACGACAACCGGGCACCGTCGGTCCCGCCCCGGATGGGACGAATGATTGGAGCCACGCCGGCCTCTTCCATGGCCTTTTGAGCCAGGTCGACAATATACATCACCGGCTCAATTTTCTCCCGCATATTATAATACTGGTCGCGTAATTCAACCTCCATTGTACCGGGGCCAAACTCGGCGTTAATTTTATTGGTCAGATGCGACATTTCTTTCTTACGATCGGCAAAACGATCGCTTTTAAAATCGCGAATAATAAACACCAGCTCTGTTTTTTCAACATCGCCATTAAACGACATCAGGTGGTAAAACCCTTCATAGTCGTCGGTATGCTCAGGTGTTTCGTGACGTGGTAACATGCCGATAAACTGGTTGGCAATGCGCATTGAATTACGCATTTTACCGCGGGCATAACCCGGATGAACATTACGTCCATGCACAGTTACTTTGGCAACGGCGGCATTAAAATTTTCAAACTCCAGTTCACCAATCTCACCGCCATCGAGCGTATAAGCAAAATCGGCTCCGAATTTTTCCACATTAAATTTATCGGCTCCCTGACCAATCTCCTCATCGGGGGTAAACCCGACACGAATTTTACCATGCTTAATTTCAGGATGAGCCAGCAGATGTTCCATTGCGGTAATAATTTCCACCACGCCTGCTTTATCGTCGGCGCCCAAAAGTGAGTGACCATCGGTGGTAACAATATCCTGACCAATATATTGCTTCAATTCGGGGAACTCATTGGGCTTAAGGTAAATATTTGCTTCCGCATCCAGAGCGATGTCTTTACCATCGTAACATTTAACCAATTGCGGTTTAACGTGTTTGGCCGTGAAATCGGGACTGGTATCAACATGGGCAATGAAGCCCACCACCGGACAACTGACATCGGTATTGGCAGGCAATGTGGCCATAAGATACCCGTTATCATCCACCTCCACCTCTTCGAGGCCTATCTGCTCCAATTCAGCAGCTAAATGCCGCATAAAAATTAACTGGCCGGGCGTACTGGGTGTCAACCCGGTGTTTTCGTCCGACTGGGTATCAAAAGATACATATTCAAAAAAACGTTCTAATAATTTCATATGATTATATTTTGTTTTTCAGTTGCCATATGGAACTCGCCGGAATTAATCATCCCCCTGTGTGAGAATTCCTTTATCAAGGCTCATTCCATGTGATTATAATTTGTTTTCTAATGTCATCGTTACGCTCGCATTCAAAATGGCCATTTACACCAGTAAACTCTCATTCTTCCGGCTGCGCAAGTCCTGAATTTAAAATTCCCGGCTCAGACTTATGCCTTTTTGTTCAGACACGATACAGAGCAAGCTCATGGAGACTTATCAATTATCATAAATACTATTGTTTTACATCATCGGAATTAAAAACAAACCCCAAACGCTTACCCGTACGCATTCTGGATTGCAAAATCTCATCATCCAACTGAGCCATGGTTAAAATGTTCATATTTTCATAGGGTGGTACCAATAAATCAAACTCCAGCGAGTAAAGAATGGCCGTCTCCACAATTTTACGCCAATTTTCAGGATCTATCTTTGCCTTTCCAAAGCCCCCCACTCCCATTGTTCGCTGACGTTTTCCTTCAACAAAAAAAGCTTTCTCACCATTTATAAAAATCCTGGCCACCATATAACCCAGATCATCGGCACGAGAGTAACGAAACGAATCATAAAGGAAATTATAAATATTTATTACGCCGGTATAACCACGTGAAGCTTCTTCGCGGGCATAGGGCTGTTCCCACACTTTATGATCACGATCGAACATAAATGCATTGGTGTGCATAAAAAAGACCAGAACATCACCGGCAACTTTTAATTTGGCCACAAAATTACCGACATCTTCATATTGCAATAACAAACGTTCATCCTTTTCGGCCAGCTTAGCGTTAAACAAATCGGGAAACTCTTTTAACACATCTTTCAGCTCATTAAAAGCATCAAAAGTGGTGTCGAAAACGCTCTGTTTAAGAACAGTCTTAGTGGTTAACTGTTCAAAAATCTTATCCTTTGTGCTTAACTTCATCTGTTTATAATTTGATTTTTAAGGTCACATGGAACTCACCCTAATTAGTGTTTATCTATAAAGTCAACTTCTGCGTTACGCTTGTCATAAAAACAGTCATTTACGAAAAGTAAACGCCTTGATTTTTATGACTTCGCAAGCCTTGAATTTGAACTTTATATTTTAAACACTTAGTTTATGGACAGACTCTAATTAGTGTTTGTCGATAAAGTCAACTTCCGCGTTATACCATAGTATACTTATTTGTTTCAAGATTCGACAGTCTCAAAATGAAGCTGCCAATTTAGCCTCTTGTATCATCGGTCGGGCATTAATTACAAAATAGCGTGAGCGCTTAATCTTGCAGACGGTCCTACGAAGATAATAGATTTTTAGTAAACGACGGCCTCTTTGCCCGCTTCAACCGATATCAAAATTAAAATTCGAGGTCAATTCAAACAGCCATTTTTGTGTGTGTGAAACGAATCCCCTTTCCAAAACAAAACAAGAAGACAAATAATAAGTTGTACGGCATAACAGACAGGACTATTAATACAACCTATGCCAATGATTTGCCGGATGCGGCTTACAGGGAAACTTCCAATATGTCCGATCTTTTCCCGATCGATAGGAAAAAGAGAGCGGGATAGTTAAGAAAATCTGAGAATTTAGAAAGTAAAACGATTAGGGCTGTTTCCCGCTGCCCTTGGGGCGCATGATTCTGCACGTGTGCCGCATGACTCTGCACGAGTGCCGCACGATTCTGCACGAGTGCCGCATGATTCTGCACGAGTGCCGCATGATCCTGCACGAGTGCCGCACGATTCTGCACGAGTGCCGCATGACTCTGCACGAGTGCCGCATGACTCTGCACGAGTGCCGCACGATTCTGCACAAGTGCCGCGAGGCTCTGCACAAGTGCCGCATGATCCTGCACGAGTGCCGCATGATCCTGCACAAGGGGAGCGAGGCTCTCCCCTAAGGGCTTCGCCCCACGCGGAGAAGGTTCATTATAAATATTTGCTCTCAATACACCATGACTCCCATCTATACATGGATGCTGTTTTTGTTCAACTTATTTGATAAATAGCAGCGATTTAGTAAATTCAGGGTCTGTTTTTCCGGAAATCACCGGCAAAAAACAATATAAATGTAATATAAAGACAATAACCCTTTTAGGTCATAAACGATAATGGCGTTATGGGGGTGTTGGCGTTCATTATGATGAGAAGTACACGTAACATATTAGCTGGATTGATAATAATCGGACTTGTTTCCTGCTTGGGAATAAAATCGGTTGATAAGATGACTTATATCGGAAATTTCAAAGAGAGACAATATGACTTTTTTGAATCATTCCGTCATAATCAACACAAAGACTTTTATTATGAATTACCGTTTGAATTAAAATTTGGTGGAATTAGACCATTCCCTATTGATTCGACAGGTAAAAAGGATTATTCCTGGTTGAGAAAATCTGAGAACCTGAAAATTGCCTTTAATGCTTTTTCAACTATTGGTCTTGATAAATTTGTTTCCAAAGACAAATATTTTGAGAATAATAATGATTGGTGTTGCGATACAGAGTGGGAAAATAAATCACTAAATGAAATTGTAATTGGATTTATTGAATCTGACACAACTATTAAAGGGACTGATTATTTCTCAAAATTTTGGGAGAGACGGAGATTAGAAAATAATTTGACTGAAACTTATCAGATATTCGTTCAAATTGATAGATTCTATAACCATAATAAACAGAATGCTGCAACCCATTTAACTGACACAGTGCTAATTGGATTACTTGATTTTGATACAAAACTTATTCATTCTGACTCTATTGCATATACGAGAAATGTCATTGATTATTTTGATTACTTAAAATCGGTCGGACTTGATTATTCAGCATATAAATTGATTAATGATAATCCCATACTGATTTTAGATAAAAATATAAGAGACAGTTTAATAATGACTATGAGGTACGACACGCTATCATACAAGGATTGGATAACTTTGGATGATAATATGAGTGGTTGGATAACAGGTGATTATTATCCTGATTCAAATAGAAATTATGGACCTTAAAAAATAACGAAACGCCAACAATGTGTATAGTGCATAAGGGTTTCAGAGGTTTTCGAGCGGTATCACCCGCATCAATTTTGGGTGGTAATTTGATAGGTTTGAAGCCCGCAATCCCTTACGACACCATACACTAACCGTTACCGCCAAGTGAAAGACCGAAAATTCAACCGTCTATTCACTTGATTGAGAATGTGGATTAATCAAAAGGTAGTGCGGCTTTGAAAAGAAACATTAAGATATTTTGATTGATAACGAAAGATTTAAACACTGCAATCGGATAACTTTTCTGCAATGAGAAAGCAAAGATTTGATTGGATTGATAAAAGCGTTTATGAATAGATTATTTACATGATTTTGAACAGATAACGGTCTGATTTATTTTCAAATACTGAGGTTTTATTGTTTTCTGCAATTGGATTAAGGATTGAATTTACTGGTGATGAAAATTTCATCCTTCGAATTGATTTAGAAACCAATAATTTGATTGAATTAAAAAGATCGTTTAAGAATAGATTATTAACAAAACTTTAAGCAGATAACGGTCTGATTCATTTTTAAATACTGAGGCTGGATTTGTTTTCTGCAATTAGATAGAGGATTGATTTAAAGACCGGTAATTCAAAACAAGATATAGCAAAGGGTTTTATTGGCAGAAACGTTTAAAACGAAAACTTTGAAAGCGAAGGTAAAATCCAACCTTCCTGAAAAATGATAAACAGTTGCACAATATCCAACGATTGAATTATCGGACAAATGATCACCAGGCGGTAACAAGCGGTCATAAAACATTTGGGGGAAAGTAGCTATTCGAGTATTCTGCCACGCATCAAAGTTTGGTAACGGTAGATATGAACGAAACCCGCTCTCCCAAACGTTCCATACCGCGGGGCGTTAGGTTTCATGCAAAGAGCGACAAGCCAACGCTCATTTGGCACATTTACAAGCTCCAACACACAGCCTGATTCTTTAGCTTGTAAAAGAGCCAAATTTTAGCCGGCGCACAAATAGAAATGTAAATTAAAGATATGAGTAGATTTTTTAATATCGTTATACACAAAACTGATTCATTGCCTGATTTACATGGACTATGTGCAGGTTTTGAAAATAAATCTTGGAGAAAAGACCAGCTTGTAGATTATCTTTTCAATTATCTACCTGAATTTGCTCTTAATCAAAGTGAATTACAAGAATTTGACAGTTTAAGCCTTATTCCAAAAATACGAAAAGCCGCAGGAAATGTTTATCAATCTGATAAATTTAGAAACAGAGGTGAATTTGGTGAATTGTTACTGCATGCAATAATTAGAGAAACCCACAACACTATACCTGCAATTAGCAAGATTTTTTACAAAGATGGACCAAATGAAACAGTAAAGGGGTTTGATGCTGTTCATGTGGTAGATAATGATACCAAGCTTGAATTATGGTTGGGGGAAGTGAAATTTTATCAAAGCATTTATAGTGCAATATCTGATGTTATAGATGAATTAAATGAGCACGTTAAAATCAGATACGTAAAAAATGAATTTATAACAATAACGAACAAGATTGATAGAAACTGGGAGCATGCCGAAAAGCTAATTGAGTTGTTAGACCCAACAACCTCGCTGGATGATGTATTTGAGAGAACCTGTATTCCTGTTTTATTAACTTATGATTCCAAAGTTTTAGCTTCTCATGAAAAGAAAACGGATGAATATATTGCAGAAATAGAGGCTGAATTATTACATTTTCACAATAAATTCTGTAAAGATTTAGGAGATTTCCCTCTAACAGTTCATCTATTTCTTCTACCGTTGGATACAAAAAAAGAATTGATTATTAGTCTCGAAAATAAATTAAAGGCATGGCAACAGATTTAACCCCTGGAAAAGTAAGAAATTTGCTTAGGTCAGGCGAGTTTGAAAATAAAGACATTTTTGAGATAATTAAAGTTGTTGCAAAGGTATTAGTCAATAACCGTAATATTGGTCAGGAATTGGTTTTGCGGATATTGTCACGAAAAGAACTGTTTTCTGGTTATGAACCTATAATAGATTCACTAGTAAGACAAGTCGGATTGTATCCTTATATCAATCAAAATGACTTATCAATAAATGATTCTATTGCTTATGAAATTCACAAACCAGAAGGTTTGGAAGAAAATATAGTTTTTCATCATGCACAGGCAGAGGTTTACTACTCTTTAATGAAAGGTGAAAACATAGTTTTAAGTGCGCCTACAAGTTTTGGAAAAAGTTTAATAATTGATGCTGTAATAGCAACTAACAAGTACATAAACATTGCCATTATAGTTCCTACAATTGCTTTAATTGATGAAACTCGAAAACGCTTATCTAAATTTAAGGATAACTATAAAATCGTAACACATTCAAGTCAAGAATTGCAAGAGCGCAATGTGTTGATTCTTACTCAAGAAAGAGCACTTGAGCTTGTAGAAGAGGTTTCAATAGATTTTTTCGTTATTGACGAGTTTTATAAACTTAGTCCTACTAAATCAGATGAAGAACGATGCCATATTCTTAACCATGTGTTTTATTTGCTAGTAAAGCAACAAGCTCAATTTTATCTGTTAGGCCCAAATATCGAAAGGGTAACTACAGAACTTTTGTCCAATGTGAAATATCGTTTCATAAAAACTGATTATAAAACGGTTGTTTCTGAAAGACATATGATTCGTTTGAAGAAAGGAGATAATGCTCAAGAAAAACTTCTAGAACTTATTCAAAAGATTAACGAACCGTCCCTGATTTTTTGCCAATCTCCAGCGAGTGCTAATCGAGTAGCATCGCTACTATTTGAAAGTGGCTTATTTGACAAGGATTCTAAAAATACTGAACTTGTTAACTGGATTAAAGAGAATTATCATAAGAATTGGATTTTACCTAATTGTTTGAGCCAAGGCATTGGAATACATCATGGTAAAATACCTAGGGCTATTGCTCAAAAGTGTATTAAGCTATTTAATGAAGGTAATATCAACTTTTTAATTTGTACTTCTACAATAATTGAAGGGGTTAATACAAAAGCAAAGAATGTTATCATATATGATAATAAAATTGCTAGTAGCAAATTTGATTATTTCACGTTTAATAATATTTGCGGAAGGTCAGGTAGAATGTTTGCTCATTTTGTTGGCAACATCTACTTATTTCATGAACCTCCACAAGCAGAATTACCCTTAGTAGATTTTCCAATTTTTTCACAAAATGATGATGTTCCAGAGAAACTACTAATTAATCTAAAAGAAGAAGATTTAAAAGAGAGCTCTAAAAAGAAACTTCAGAAATATTACAATCAAGATTTATTATCACAAGAAGTTCTACGACACAATTCTTTTATTGAACTTGACTATCAATTAAAACTAGCAAAATTTGTCGACGATAATAGTCAGAAACTAATACCATATTTGACTTGGGATAATGTCCCATCTAATCAGCAATTAAAATTGGTTTGTCTGCTAATCTGGGATTATTTTGTTAACTCTAAAAGACGTATTTATGGAGTTAGTTCAGGTAAACAATTGCATTTCAGAATTAACCAATTTAGGAAGTCTGGTAGTTTGAAAAATTTCATACGTAATCTTGTTGGAAATAAATCAGATTTAAAAGAAATAAATGAGAGCATTGAATTAGCATTTGATATTCAAAGACATTGGATAAATTTTCAGTTTCCGAGATATTTAATGGCTTTAGAAAAGATTGTTAATCATGTTTTTAAAACTAAAGGAATAAAGCTGTGCGACTACTCGTATTATGCTTCAATGGTTGAATGTTATTTTACTGAGCCTTACGTTGTTCCATTAGACGAATATGGATTACCTATTCAGGTTTCATTAAAGATTGGACAAAATATTGAATTAGATAGGAGTATTGACAAATCTTTAGAGCAGATAAAAGCGTTTGAACCTGTTAATTCTAATTTGAATGAAATAGAAAAAGATTTTGTTTATGAATTACAGCAGTATATATAGCCACCCCTTCGCACCCATACACATTGCCAAGTCGCTCAAAAAAGCCGACACACAGCCAAAACTTGTCAAAGAGTATGGCAGCCCCAACTCACGGACAGATTACGGAGAATAAAGCACGAAAACCTAACAATAAATATACGTAATGCAGGGCTATATGGTAAATTTGAACTTTAACGCATTTAATAAACATTGTAGCGATTTGATAGCGAAGTGCCTTTAAATCCCGCACTACGCATATTCGAGCCGTTGGGCACAATTAAAAACCCAGATATGAATAGAACTTTATTGATATTATCATTGATTATTATTTTAGGATGTTCAAATCAACCTGACCAATTTTCCAATGGTCTGACAAAAAACGCTAAAAAGATTACGGAATATTTAATAAACGTAGATATTGATTCATTGGATAATATGGCTATTGATACTCTGACTAAAAAAGAATTGCTTTACAATAAAAATGGTCAAATTATCAGAAGAGTACAAGATTTTTTATACAACGATGATTACTTGATAATTGATTTTGAATACGATATAAGTAAAAGACTCAAAAAGGAAATTGTTGAGATAGTAAATGACAGTACGACATTCACCGTTGATTATTTTTATAATGGCAAACAATTAGAAAGGACAAAATCAGAATTTAATGATAATGAATTCTTGTCAAAACAATTAGGCAAATACTACTATGATTCAAATGACAAGTTAGAAAAAAGCACAACACTCCAACAGTTTGTAGATTTGGAAACTAAAGATACAACAGGAAACACATATGAAATAAATAAATACAATGATAATAAACAGATGATTGAGTCAATTTTTTGTGATTCACTAAGTCTTGATAGGAATAGAATTTATAAATATGATTATAAAGACCAAAGATTATTTAAGACAACAGAGTATAATCGACATGATTCATTAATTTCTATCACTTTATACAAATATCAACTAGACGAATTTGGAAACTGGATTGAAAGGAAAAGTATTAGGAATAATGTAATGACAACACTGATAAAAAGAGAGATTGAATATAAATAACTGTGCCCAATATATAGGCGTATGAGCGGTCGGCACGACCCAGCGATTACTCCAGGTTGAACTACATCCCGGTAGAGCTACAACAAAATACGATGAACCTACTGTCGTTTTTTTATGTTTTTGAGAAGAACGCCCATGCTTTAATTGTGTTGCTTTAAACTCTTTGTTTTTAAAAAAAGAGAGCATTTTGCAACTCAAAAGTTAAAAACCAATCTCTTTTTGGCTTAAAACCTCCCCTTTAGACAATACACCCCCTAACCCCTAACCCCATGTTCATGAAGTTTTTAAGGGAGGTGTTTTGTTGGTTACAGCAACTTGGCAAAAAGCATAGAAGGCAGATGTCCTGCGGGTGACCGAATCCTGGGCATAGTTCTTATGACAATCAGACGTTCCTTTTTGCAATGAGGACATTTGGTCACGTCAATCCCGGTTAATCTTAAAATACGTTCTGAAGCTGTTTCTTCCTTTTTGGGTGCCATCAACTGGGCAATGTCGGGCTTCTCATCCGGCACAAATTGCAAATTCAGATGGCGCTTTGTGGAATGGTGATAAATGCCGAACCGACGGATGCGTGCGTACCCATCCGGCATGACATGCAGGCAGAATCGACGCAGAAACGATCCCTCTTTGAGTGGCGGTAGTTTTTTTTGGATATAACGGAGCATTTCCGTTTCAAGACGTTGAAATTGGACAAAAATGTGTAACGGCGACCCCTTGAGAACCTCGGGGCGCACGCTCCTCCCCCAAGGCAGTATGATTCTGCCAGATGGCAGCATGGCTCTCCCCAAGCAGCGAAGGTTCATTTTTGAAGATTTGCTCTTTATGCGCCATGGCTACCATCTAAACATGAAAGCTGTTTTTGTTCAACTTTTTTGATAAATAGCAGCGAATTAGTAAATTCATTGTCTGTTTTTCCGGAAATCACCGGCAAAAAACAATATAAATGTAATATAAAGACAATAACCCTTTTAGGTCATAAACGATAATGGCGTTATGGGGGGGTTGTGCCGCATACAAGAAAGAAAACCATAGCAAATGAAAATTATACAGCGAAAACCGATTATTAGTAATGCAATCATGATTTTGATTGGAATAATTAACTTTTTTGTAATTGTTTCAATTATGACGGATAATTGGATTAGCTGGAGAACTACATTTTGGGTTGAATTACCACTCCTATTATTCTATTTATTTGTTGTTTATCTGATTTTTAAAGCATCAATTGGATTCTGGGAAAAATCAAAAACAAAATTAATTCTATCAACTGTTTTGTTGTTGTCAAATCTTATCATCTTATTGTTGAACGTTTATTGTTGGGTTGACTTGTATGATGGAAAAACAAATGCACTATTACCATAACTAATAAAATGTATATGGAAACAAATGAATTATTAAGAGAGCCGATTTTTGAGATTATAAAGAATCAATTAAAGGATAATGACCCAAAAGAAACTAAAGAAACATTAGATAGGCTGAAGAAAGAAGAATTTGATGATTTCCAATCAAAACAAATGATTGGACAATGTTTAGCTGTTGAATTATTTGACGTAATGAAACATAGGAAACCATATAATAATGAGCGGTATATTAAGAATTTATTAGCTTTACCCAAAGAACCATTTGATTAGGTTAAATGAAAAAGACTCTAAAAAGAGAAAAAAGACTTAGTTCTGCCAAAAGCTGGATAAAAACATATTCAGGAAACAATCTTGTTAAAGGATATTCAAAAAACTATTTTGTTGATAAATTATGTGCGGTTAAAGAACTAAGAATGGTTGGAGTTAACATATCAGAAGAATACGAAAAACAGTTGATTAATTCAATGGAAGCTCTCAGACAACAAAGACTTTCATTTAAGAAAAAAAGAGAGGATAAATTAAACGACTTGTGCGAATTTGATAGTGATGAAAACTTTGCCATGATTATTGGTTATACAAGTGGTGGATTTCCATACGGAGTGACTCATGAAGAAATGGACGAAACAAATAATAAAGAATAATGTACGACGGCACAACAATATGTATAGTGCATAAGGGTTTTAGTAGTTTTTCGAGCGTCATCACCCGCATTTTTTTTGGTGGTATGTTGATAAGTTTGAAGCCCGAAATCCCTTACGACACCATACATTCAACGTTAGTAGCAATTAAACCAGCAACTTGATATGTATGTTCCAAGTACAAATGCAAAAAGCAAAATCGAATCTTTAGTTCAAGGTTTTTGGATTGACGAAAGTGAATTAGGTGAAATCGCATTATTGATAAAACTTGAAGCATCATTAGTTAATAGTATCGTTAAAGGAGTTCCGCTTGAAATTGTTATACGAAATCCACACATTGATAAAAGAAGTTGCACCTTATATATTCACGACATAATTGATGAACCATTTTATGTTACAGGTAAGTTTTTCGGTGAAGCAGATAAAACTGTTCCAGACTTTGACAAAGTAACTTTAGCAATTGCTACTACCAATAAAATAATTGTTTCCTTGTACAACTTGGATTCTAAACCAATCCACACTAAAGAGCTGAGTATAAAATGTGAAGAGAATATCCATAATTGGCTTTTTAAAATCTACAATTACCATGAGTATTCAGAACAAGGAGAAAAAATGATAAATGGATGCTACTTGCCAGAAAACCACAAAAAAGGTTTTAGCATTCAGATTATCAATTATGATAGTTCTGAAACCTCAGATTTTCACGCAATTCAATTAAACATGGATAAAAAAGGAGATATTTATACAACACATTTTAATTTATCAAATTATGGAGACAATGGAAAACATGGATATTTCCAAGAAAACTCTATTGAATCAATTTTAAGACGTCATTTCGTTATCAACGAAGAATTCTATTGCAGTCCTCAAAATACAGACGAAACTGAATTTACTGATTTTATATTACTCTCTAAATCTATTGTGATTTTAATAGAATCTAAATATATAATAAGTAAGAAACAGACAAAAATTAATCAGGCACTCAAAAAAGCAGTACTTCAACTAAAAAAAATAAAATCACAAATAAATGACAATCTTATTGATTTGTTAGATAAATCACTAGAGAAACAACTAATGAATAATCGATATATTGTAAAAGTTTGCTTGATTAATGATAGAGTTATTTTGAGTGAAGATAACACAAAGAATCTAATTGATAATTTTGCCAAAGAAGATTTACCTATTTTTATTCCTGTCTCCATTTTTAATCAAATACTTGGAGCATTTGCATTAAAAGATTTAAATAATTTATGTGAACGATTTACGCAAAGCTTATTCTTCGAAAGTTGGAGTTACCTGAATTCAGATAAACCAATTGCATATATTCGGGACTTTAAAATTAACGGAGAAGATATTGATGTAAATTAAAAACTAATAACTGCTACTAATATATAGGAGTATGAGCGGTCGGCACGACCCAGCGATTACTCCAGGTTGAACGACATCCCGGTAGAGCTACAACAAAATACTATGGACCTACTGTCGTTTTTTTATGTTTTTGAGAAGAATGCCCATGCTTTAAT
>NZ_JBQTGJ010000014.1:0-113737 GCF_052400685.1 Geofilum sp. OHC36d9 | reverse complement strand
TGGTTGATATATTTACAAAACCGCCTACGCATGCCCCCTGACCCCCTTGAGGGGGAACCGCCTGTGCGCGATGTGGCGAGTAATAAATAATTCGGAGTAATTCGTTTAATTCGATAACAAAAATGGACTAGTATAATGCCAAAGAAATAATCAAGTATTCTTTACTGATTGATTGTTGAATTCCCAATAAAATTATAATCCCCTCACGCATGCCCCCTAACCCCCTTGAGGGGGAACCGCCCACGCGCAATGCGGCGGAGCAATAAAGAATTCGCGTTAATTCGCGTAATTCGATGATAAAAAGGGACAAAGTTGAACTATTTTTTAAGCACTAAATGTCAAAGGTAAGGCCATCATAAGCCAGCTCCACCCCTTTGGGAAGCAAGGCATTGACTTCATCGTGCAATCCCATTTGGTGACTGATATGTGTGATGTAGGCTTTTTCGGGTTTTACCTGCGCTATAAAATCCAGGGCTTGTTGCAGATTAAAATGAGAAAGATGTGGTTCAATACGCAAACCATCAACAATCAAGACTTTTGAGCCCATTATTTTTGAGTAGGACTCCTGCGGCACATGATTGGTGTCGGTGAGATAGGTGAAATCGCCGATACGAAATCCCAACACCGGCATTTTATAATGCATCACCCGAATGGGGATAACCGGCACATCGGCCACCTTGAAAGGCTCAACATTAATTTTATGAAGGTTAATTTCCGGTAACCCGGGATATTTATGATCCGAAAAGGCATAGGCAAATTCCTGTCTGAGACTCTTAATAACCATGGGTTCGGCATAAACATGCGCCGGCGTTTTATTGATCCAGTTAAAAGCCCGCACATCATCCAACCCTGCAGTATGGTCCTTGTGACAATGCGTAATCAAAATAGCTTCGAGATGCGCGATGCCCGACCGGAGCATTTGCATCCGGAAATCGGGCCCGGCATCAATCACAATATTTTTATCTCCAACCTGAATCAGAACTGAAGCACGTAACCGCTTATCTTTTATATTTTCCGACTGGCAAACCTTACATTTACACGCAATCATCGGAACCCCCAAGGAAGTTCCGGAGCCTAAAACTGTCACCTTTATTTGCACTCTGTTTCTTTTTGAACAAAGGTAACACTTCTGATGAAACGAACGGCTTTGCCGTAAAACACAAATACAAACTCGCTGTCAAAAAAAATAGTTTTGACAGCGAGCGTAACAAAAAAAAACTTATTGTGCTGACACCAAATCATTATTTCTGTTTCATCAACAACGCTATCTCCCCATCTTCAATTTTAGGGTTGGCCCCTTGCTTAGAAGCCACCAGAGCCCCAACGGCGGAAGCATAATCAAGCGCCACTTGTACCGTTGCACCCGACAGCAATTGACTTATCAATGTGCCCAAAAAGGAGTCGCCCGATCCCACGGTATCAGCCACCACAATCTTATAACCTTTGTTATATGTAAACTTATTGTCCTGAAAAACCACTGCGCCTGCTGCACCTAACGTCACACAGATACTTTTTGTGTGTGTTTTTTCTGCGATAAACCGAATGCACGCTTCAAGCGAATGAGCGTCAGCGTTCATATAATTACATATCTTAAAAATTTCATCGTCATTAAGCTTTATAAAATCGGCTTTCGTCATTAGTTTTAACAACGTATCGAATTCATAATGCGGCGAACGCAAATTAACATCAAACACCTTAAAAAGAGCTGCTTCGAGCAAGGCAAATAAAGTCTCCCGCGAAGTTGATTTACGAGCCGCCAGACTTCCAAAAATAAAGGCATCGGAAGCTTTAACCACTTCAAGGTCTTTGTCCAGCAATTTGATGTCATCCCACGCGCAAGGCATCTTAATCTCATACGAAGCACTGCCGGCCTCATTCAAATAAACCAGGACTTCACTTGTCGCATAATTTTCACTCACCTGCAGGTGGTTAATAGAAGCCGAATGAGCCTTCATCTGTTCCACTATTTCATCGCCGGCAGCATCCTTACCAATGCTGCTAATCACTCTGGCATCGCAGCCAAAGGATTGAGCCCTCAGTGCCACATTTAAAGGCGCTCCGCCTAATTTCTTACCGGAAGGGAGCATGTCCCACAGCACCTCACCATAACAGACAATCTGTTTCATAATCAGGCCAGTTTTTTTTCTAACTCAACAACACATTCTTTTACACTCTTGCTTCGCAGCATCTCCAACGATTTGATGAAGGCAGCAACAAAAGCCTGATTTTTTATCATATCACCAAAAACAGGTTCTATTTCCAGAAACCGTTTGGGATTTTGATGCGATTGGGCCGCAGCACGAATCAACTCATCACTCATGGCATCTTTAATAACATAAGATTTACCCTTCTCATCCACCCCATCGTTGTATTTACACCAGGCGGCCACCACAAAAGCAGCTCGTTCAATATGACCGTCGCCCTGCAACTGGGCCTTAATGGTTGGCAATAAAAAAATAGGAATTTTGGCCGAACTCTCCAGACAGATGCGTGAAATAAGGTCCTTCATGTAAATATTTTGGAAGCGTGCTATGAGGCTCTTCTTATAGCTGTCCAAATCAATGCCTCCCAAATTGCCCAAAGTAGGCGATACTTCGACATCCATAAACGATCTTAAAAACGCATTAAAATCAGCATCGCGTGCCGCCTCATCAATGGTGTCATATCCATGTAAGGCCCCCAGCATTCCCAATACCGAGTGCCCGGCATTGAGCAGTCGCAGTTTCATATTTTCGTAAGGCACAACATCTTTAACGAACTGCGCCCCCACCTTTTCCCATTCCGGACGTCCTGCCACAAAATCATCTTCTATCACCCATTGAATAAAAGGTTCACAAACCACCGGCCACTGATCCTCAACCAAAAACTGATCGGTCACCTTTTGAATATCTGCCGCAACGGTAACAGGCGTGATACGATCGACCATCGCATTGGGAAAGGAGACATTTTTTTCAATCCAGGGAAGCAATTCAGGCTCGGCCGCTTTCACATAATTTAAAAGGGCTTTTTTAGCCACATCACCATTGCCTTGTATGTTATCGCACGACTGGATGGTACATCCTGACACATCCCGTTGCATCCGCAGCTTAAGGGCTTGTGCCAAATAACCAAAGACGGTCTTGGGTGACAGAGGATTTTTCATATCTTCCACAACCACCGGATTGCTGAAATCGAACTGTCCCGTTGCTTCATTCAAATTGTATCCGCCCTCGGTAATCGTCAATGAAATAATCCTGATATCGGGGCTGGCCATTTTTTCAATAACCGCAATGGGATTTTCAGGTGCAAAAAGGAATTCCACCAATGAACCTATAACGCGGGCACTAACCGACCCGTCAAGTTCTTTCACCATCAAAGTATATAAACCATCCTGATCTTTCAGAATATTATAAATACGACGGTCATAATCGAGTAATCCCACGCCACAAATACCACAATCCATTACCCCATAACGCTCCATTAACTCATTGGTAAAATAAGCCTCATGTGATCGGTGAAAATTTCCCACCCCGATATGAACAATACTCGTTCTCACCTTATCTCTATCATAAGAAGGAACTTTAATATTAGGAGGCAATAATCCTAAATTCTCTTGTTTTAACGCGATTGTAGGTTTCATAATTGTTTGTTTTATTTGTAAGTTTCTTTCATCAAAAGATGCTTAATATTTATTGTATAAAGTTCAACTTCTGCGTTACGCTTGCTCTCAAAATGGTCATTTACAGGAGTAAACTCACATTCTTCGAGCGACGCAAGCCTTGAATTTGAACTTTATAGTCCAAACTCACGACTTTATGCACAAGCAAGAAATAGTACTTGCCTGAAAAATCTAACTTCTGCGTTATGCTTGCTCTCAAAATGGTCATTTACAAGAGTAAACTCACATTCTTCGAGCGGCGCAAGCCTTGAATTTGAACTTTATAGTCCAAACTCATGACTTTATGCACAAGCAAGAAATAGTACTTGCCTGAAAAATCTAACTTCTGCGTTACGCTTGCTCTCAAAATGGTCATTTACAGGAGTAAACTCACATTTTTCGAGCGGCGCAAGCCTTGAATTTGAACTTTATAGTCCAAACTCATGACTTTATGCACAAGCACTAAATATATTGAATAAGTGCTTTTTTGCGACGTAGATTCCAATAAGCAAAAACAAAATAGCCAATGGTAAATACGAAAGCATATTTCTGAAACATAGCCTTGTTTATATTATAGGTTTCAATGTCGGGACTACCAAACATAGTGCGGAAAGCCAATACCAAAATAATCAGCAGACATAAAATCGAAAGCGCATTTAAAATTTTAGAAAACAGCGAAGTGTCTTTATGCTGCACCTTTTCTGTTTTGGCTTTTTCCGCCTGATATATTTTGATATCCTTTTGAAGCTGTACTTCCTCTTTTATCTCTTCGGTATAATCGCCTCTGGCGCCAGCTTTTGCGGCCAAAATAGTATATAAAATCAGGGTAAAGAACCATGCAGGAATAAATAAATAGTAAAATGACATCACATTCAATGCATTGAGACCAAAGCCTAAAATAAGACCGGCGAACCATGAAATAACAGCCGGCTTGCTAACCACCATCTTCTTGTAATAAGCCCAATAGCGTGTTAATCCAATCCTGGGAAAGATAAAATGTTCAGCAAAAACAATGGCTCCCACCGGCACCACTAAAAGTCCTGCATAAGTCAACATGGGGAGCATCTTGGTAAATACAAAAGGAAAACAAGCAATAATCACGGTAAATATACCCACCACCAGTGTCGTTCTCTTACGGGAATGATTCTTAAAAATAGCCTGGGCAGCCAGTCCGGCACGATAAAGGTTCGCATTGGCCGTGGTCCATCCGGCAATAATCACGATGACAAATCCCGAAGCGCCTAAGGCGTAATAAGCAACATCTCCCGGATCGAGCGATGCCACAGGTTGATTGAGCAACACAGCTGCACCGGCTCCCATAATACCGGCAGCGATCCATGCCACATAATGGCCAAACAACATTCCAAAACTAGAGTAGACACCATAATAGGATTTCTTGGCAAACCGTAAAATAGCCATATCGATCAACCCCACGTGAGTAATGGTGTTGGCAGCCCATGCAAAGCCAATAACTTCAAACAAACCGATACCTGATTCCCCCGTGTCGGTGACCCCCTTCCAGATAGACTGGTCGCCAATGCTCAAAAACTCCTTCCAACTGGAAATAGAAGTACTTCCGATAACACTATGCGACAGTTCGGGTAACAAAACCAGGGCACCAGCTATAAATAGAGTAAATAACCAGGGCGCACAAATACTCGAAAAGTCGGCGACAGTATTAAACCCGTAAATAGCCACAAATACCACCACCACGCCAACAGCAATAACGACAAGGATGAACCAGATATTTGATGAATACCAGTTGAGCTGAGCGGGGATATTAAATAAAAAACGCACGGCTGACGAGGACACCGTAATCATCGCCGCTGAAATAACAGTGAATATAATGGCATTGGCCCAGTTGTAAAGCTTGGTCATATAATCACCTGCTATCTTATTAAGATAGGTATATAAGCTGAGCCTGGTCTGAACAGCAATTGGCGCCGTAATAAAAGTCCAGCTAAGTACTGCCAGAATATTACCAATAAGTAAACCAAAAAGAATATCACGTGTACTGGCACCCAAAGCTACGAAAGTCGCACCAATCACAAACTCGGTGGCGGCCACATGCTCCCCTGCATATAATCCTGCAAAATGCTTTCCCCCATGTAGTTTGTTTTGTGCGATGGGCAGTTGCTCTTCGTCCAGATGTGAAAAATCACGCATTACTTGGTCTTTCATGATGATAGATTTAATAACGTTAAATTAAAAAAGCATTATGTCGATCTGCAAAGCCCCCTTACCGGATTCAGGATTCCAAAAAGCCGTACCTGAAACAGGAATCTTTTTATTGAGAAACTTCACATCCTGGCTGAGTGTGACTCCCATATTAACGATAGCAGGACTGGTGCTGTAAAAAGTTTTTTCGGTAACAAATGAAAAAGCGCCCCCCACAAAAGCTTTTATTTGAATCTGCTTATCCGCCATAAACAGGTAATTCAACTCAACATAATTGGAATAGGAGTCGGTCACTGTTCCATCTGTCTCGTTGACGTAATCACCACCCTGACCAAATAAAATGGTAGACCAAAGTATGGACAAAGGCATGCGCTCAGAGGCGGTATATGACAAAACGATATCTAAAAAATTTGGAGAAGTATATTTATCATAGCTAAAGATCTTTGGATTTTCAATCTGGCTATAATTATTATGGCTGATTAACTGAGCCTGGAAATTGTTTGTAAATCGGTAAGTCGTATAATAGGAAAACTCCTTATAAGTACCATCAAACCCCGCGCCGCCCCATATTCCGGCGACAAATTTCTGATCATTTGTGGTATATTCCATGCTTGTAGCCATCATTGCTCCCGGGGTAACCACAAAACCTTGCCACAAATGCATGTTTTTGAGACGAAGATCAAGATTAAAATGACTGACAGCGGAATCCTGGGCATAAATGGGTGTAACATTAAACAGAAAGGACATTAATGTGAACACCAGAATCACGTATCCCTTTTTTAAACGTATTTTTCCGTCATCAGTAAAAAAGCGATCCGAACTCATTTTTTCATTGTGATAAGATAGCGTATTCATAAAGAAAATTTTAAGGAGCTTTCAACAAAAAATTAATAAACGTCAATACTACGTTTGTTCGGGCCAAATGTAGGGAATATTATTTAACACCTGCAAATAATTTAACACATAAGTTATGAAAAATTTACTAAAACACTATAATATTGACATTTATAAATTCAATAATTTTAAAAAAACATCTAAAAAAAAAACAATAATCCCGGTATAAACAAACTAAATATTCACACATAACGTTATACATACGTTTATTTCATAAATACATACAAATAGCATTGTTTTTATGGAAAGCAGAATTTCATTCTTATATTTGTAATAATTTTAAAAATCATATAACGTCACAATAACGTTTATTATGGATTTCAGAAAAATACCTAACATATCGGTTGATTGCGTTGTTTTAGGTTTTGACGGCACAGACATTAACATCTTGCTGTCAAAACGCACACTACACATGTACGACGAAAAATACCCCGTAGTTGACGACTGGATACTTACCGGTAATCATGTTTATAAAAGTGAACGACTTGATGAATCGGCATTGAGAATATTTAAAGATCTTACCGGTCTGAAGGATGTATATATGAAGCAATTTCGCACCTTTGGTAATCCCGAACGCATCAAAAACGATAAAGATTTACTTTGGGTAAAAAGCCGAGGTACTGATCCGCGAACAATGTCTGTGGCTTATTACTTCCTGCTCCCTTCCAGTCAGGTTATACTTAAAGACAACAACACCCAATGGTTTTCTATTAATAAACTACCACAACTGGGGTTCGATCATAAAGAAATAATAGCACGGGCCTACACCGATCTCCGACAAAAAGTAATGAGCGAACCGGTTATCTTTGAATTTTTGGAAGATAAATTTACCCTAAACGAGTTACAACTGGCTTATGAAGCGATCCTCGACATACAGATTGACAACCGCAACTTCAGAAAAAAAGCCATTAGCAAAACCTATATAGTCCCTTTGGATGAAAAACGGGTGGGCACCTCCAAAAAACCGGCACAACTCTACATGTTTAGTCGCGACATTTATACTAAAATATCTACCAAACATAGTGTGATTAATATATAGCGTCTGATATGAAGTCTGACTTCGACATTAAATAGTGTTTGTCTATAAAGTCAACTACTTCGTTACGCTTGTCATAAAAACAGTCATTTACAAAAAGTAAACGCCTTGATTTTTATGACTTCGCAAGCCTCGTATATGAACTTTATATTTCAAACACGTAGTTTATGGACAGACTCTAAATATACTCGTAAAATATTCATTTACAGAAGTAAGCCCCCATTGTTAAACAATAGAAATCCTTATTTCATTTCTAATCAATTTCCTTACTTAAATAAGAGTTATTGTTATTACAAATTATTTAATCCCCAATAGTCTTTCAGCCTAATTTGGAAACAACGGTTTACTTTTCAACCGACTTGCAACCTGAAAATATTGCCAAAATTTAATACCAACCTGAATTTCCTCAACAAGTCCCAACACGTTTTTGAAAACGGCTTCTCCCTCGCGATATACTTGTCAGATAGAATATAAGCTATTCACAACACATAACTCTAACTTGTGAAAAGTTTTATAAAATATTTGGTTTATAATATAAACCATTTTATATTTGTGACAACATTAACTATTAAACTTATAATTATGGAAGAAAAACAAATCACCGAAAAAGAGAGTTTGCAACTCATTTCTGAGATGATTGCAAACAGCCATAAACGACTTGAAAACAGCAATGGATATCCTTTTCTTGTGTGGGGATATATTTCCGTGGGCGTGTCGTTACTGATTTATTTCCTATTCTTCAAATTTCAGGATTCCCGAATTCATTACCTTTGGTTTCTCATCCCCATTTTAGGATGGAGTTTCATGAGTTTAAAGAAATCTGGTAAAAAAGAGCGTCCCTATTCCAAAACCCTCATTACAACCATGATAAGCAATATTTGGATAGTTACAGGTATCGCGACACTTTTAACAGCGGTTGGTGCATTTCTGGTTGACATCCCTGTTC
This sequence comes from Geofilum sp. OHC36d9, assembly GCF_052400685.1. Classification (NCBI taxonomy): domain Bacteria; kingdom Pseudomonadati; phylum Bacteroidota; class Bacteroidia; order Marinilabiliales; family Marinilabiliaceae; genus Geofilum; species Geofilum sp. OHC36d9. The sequence continues at coordinate 105,046 of NZ_JBQTGJ010000014.1, read as the reverse complement.
TTCAGATCATCGTGCTATTATTAGCCATGGGAGTAACCCTTACGGGAACTGCCATAAAATATCCTTTAATAATAATATTAGGTTTAGTTGGTATGCTTTGGCCTATTGCATTGTTTATGGTAAACGGAATTGAACAAATACTGGTATTTGCAGCAATTTTCCTGATCATGATGATCATTCCCGGACATATACTTCGTTACAAAAATCATAAAACACATGTTTAAACCGCTGAATCCTTTACTTCATTCTGAACTGCGTCTTGCCATAATGTCTATCCTTCTTTCTGTGGAAGAAGCCGATTTTATTTTCATCCGGGAAAAAACGGGCGCCACAGCCGGGAATATAAGCGTTCAGCTTGAAAAGCTTTCTGTTGCCGGCTATATCACAATCAACAAAGGATTTTCCGGCAAACGCCCCCGTACCGTCTGCAAAATTACGCCCCAGGGAGTTAAAGAATTTGAAGCTTATGTAGAAGCGCTCAAGAGTTATCTGAATCCATAAACAGCGTTTGACTATAAAGTTCAACTTTAGCGTTATGAATGCTCGCAAAATGGTCATTTACAGGAATAAGTTTATATTTTAGAGGGTACATAAGCCTCGAAACTTTACAGATCAAACACCGGGCTTTATAGCCAGGCACTAAAAAGTGTCTGGCTATAAAGTTAACAACTTCGGTATGCTTGCCATAAAAACAATCATTTACATGGACAAGCTCTAACAAATTCAATAGAAACTCTTACTATCTGGACATTTTACTCCAAAGACCAATTAACAAGCTTAAATCAGACGGCTATTTTTTATCAGAAATTTTAACTCTGGCTTTTACCACCTCAAAACGGTTGCGTTTTTTATTATCGGAGGCAAACTGCATGGGGACATAATAGTCGTTGTACCCCGATGCCACTCCATCCTTCCATTTTTCCACCAAAATACGTTGCTCGGTGTTGTCAAAACGCGCCTCATAGGCAGCAGTAATTTCTTCGCCCAAAGCGTGTAAACGATGGCTGCGTTCCGTTTTTACCTTGTCGGGAATCTGATCGGGCATACGTTCGGCACGCGTACCCTGACGCACCGAATACTTGAAAATATGCATATGTCCGAAGCCCACCTTACGCGCCACCTCCATGCTCTCTTCAAATTCGGCCTCTGTTTCGCCGGGAAACCCGACAATCACATCAGTGGTGAAGTTAAACAGCGGATCTTTATCGCGAACCCGCTCTACAATTGTCAAAAAATCCTTCACCGTATACATACGTCGCATTTGCATCAAAATACGGTCGGAGCCGCTTTGTAAACACAAATGCAAATGGGGCGCCAGTTTGGGATGTCCAATCAACGTAAAAAAATGATCATCAAACCGGTCGGGCTCAATGGATGAAATGCGAACCCTGAAATCCCCCTCCAGATTCAGAATCATATCCAACAAGCCGGAAAAGCGCACCCCGTCGCTGTCGTAACGACTAATATTCACTCCTGTTATAACAATTTCTTTTGCCCCTTTGGCCACAACATCACGCACATTATCGAGCACCTGCTGAACAGGACGGCTGATTGCGCGGCCCCGCACAAAAGGGATGATACAATAGGTGCAAAAATTATCGCAGCCATCCTGAATTTTAATGAGACTGCGTGTGTGAAACATCTCGGTAAACGACTGGTAGCTAAATAAGTCATATTCATGATTCGACAAATCGGCACTGCCGGTTTTCAGCCATGACTCCACGCTGTAAAAAATTCCACTTTTACCTTTATTGTCGATGATGACAGCTTGCGGGAACTTCTTTTTTAACTGCTCTGAGTGACTCTCTGTCATGCAACCCGTTATCACCATTTTCGCCTTGGGGTTAACACGTCCTGAGTGACTAATGACATATCTTGATTTTTGATTGCTTTGATTGGTCACAGTACAAGTGTTCACCACTATAACATCGGCATCGGCCGCCTGCGCCGACACCTCATAACCGTGCTCTTTAAACTGGGCAGCCAAAGCATCCATCTCGTATTGATTTAACCGGCAACCCAATGTTTTAAACGCGACTTTCATAGTCAATATTTGATTTTTATGGTTACATGAAACTGTGCGAATCAACTCTCATGACCGTTTCATATTGGTAAATTGTACCAGTAATACTTGTCCCCCAAAAGGCCAGCTTCTGCATTATGCTTGTCCTCAAAAAGGTCATTTACAGCAATTGCAAGATGAAACGCAGCGTCATCTCACTAACAAAATTACATTTACTTCAATACCCCGGCCCGTTTTATCTACACTTCAACAGTTTGTTTCACCAATTCCCCTTCGACACTAAAAGGACGAACAGATTCAATTTTAACATCCACAAACTGGCCAATCAGACTCTCGTCAGACGACGGAAAACGGACAATAATTTTGCCTTCGGTATGCCCTGTTAGATAGGCCTCTTTTTTATCCTTTCCGCGTACCAGCATCCGAACTGTTTGCCCTTTCATTTTTTCGGTGTGAACAATAGCCACCTTTTCCAAATCTTTTGTAAGGATGGCATAGCGTTCTTTTTTTACCGCGTGCGACACATCGTCCTGCCAGGCAAAAGAGGCCGCGCCCGGACGTGGTGAATACATGGCAATGTAGGCCATGTTATATTTAAATTCACGCATAGCGGCACGGGTGCTCTCAAACTGCTCTTCGTCTTCGCCTGTGAAACCAACTATCACATCGGTAAACAACGTGGCTGTAGGTAACAGCTCACGAATCCAGGTCACGACATCACGGTACCGGTCCATGCTGTATTTACGGTTCATGCGAATCAGCACCTTATCGCTGCCCGACTGCACCGGGAGGTGTATTTGTTTCGCCAGGGAGCGGTGACGCGAAATGGCTTCAATCACATCACGGGTCATGTCGCGTGGGTGTGGCGATGTAAAATAAACCCACACCTCATTACCTGAGTCGTCGGCCATTTGGCCCAACTGATCCAACAATTCAGCAAACGACAACTCCTCACCTTTTTTATCCAGTCCATACGAATTAACGTTTTGCCCCAGCAAAGTGATGCTTTTATAGCCGCTATTAATGAGTTGCATCGCCTCTTTTAAAATGTCGGACGACGGACGGCTCACTTCTCTTCCCCGGGTATATGGAACGGCACAATAGGTGCAAAATTTATTACAGCCATTCTGAATTGGGATATAAGCCTCAAAACTGCTGTTATATATGGGTTCCACATCCCATGTTTGGGGAGCGGCCGACACATTCGACACCGGCCTGACACCGGCATATTTCAATTTTTGAGCCGCCGTTGCCGGCTTCGCCGCTTCGGCCATATCAGCCTCATAGATCTTTGTTGTATTTGATAGCGGAGTGGTTACACCATACTGACTTAACATAGCCGGAAATGATGCCAGCTCTTTCATATCGAAGACAAGGTCAAACAGTTTCAAAAATTTCTGGCGGTCGTCGGGCAACACACAGCCCGAAACAAAAGTCACCAGATTCTTTTTATTTTTCCACTTGTTCCATTTTGCAATTTTGGAATAGACTTTATCAATCGCCTTTTGACGTACCGAACAGGCAATAATGCCAATCACGTCGGCATCCTCTTCCCGATCCGTGCTTGCATACCCTAACTTAGCCATCACAGCCTGCATACGTTCGGCATCGGCGTGGTTCATTTGGCATCCCAATATTACTAAATGATATTTCATGTGTTTATATTTTGTTTTTTAAGGTCACATGGAACTCACCGGAATTAATCATACTCTCGTATGTAAAGCAATTCCCATGGCTCGTTTCATGTGTTTATATTTTGTTTTTTAAGGTCACATGGAACTCACCGGAATTTATCATACTCTCGTGTGTAAAGCAATTCCCATGGCTCGTTTCATGTCTGTAATTTTTTTATAATATATCTGAAACACCCCTGAATACATTTACCCTCAAATGATCATTTACAAGAATAAATTCACATTTTTCAGACTTCGCGAGCCTTGAATTTGAATTTCCCAGCTCAAACGCATGACTTTTCGGGTAAGCCATAACCAATAAACAGGTCAATCATTGCAAACTGAATATGAAATGTTTCGGCTAAAAAAAAAGCCACTCCCATAATTTTAACGAACAACTATTCCCTGTTTGCAGGTTTAATTCTGCAAAATCAGAAATAGACTTCAGTAAAAATATTAGTTGACTTTACCCCCTGTTTTTCAAGAATATCAAACACATCATAAATCATATCACAATTGCCGCAAAGATAACACAAAGTATCGGGATTTACAGGATTCTTCGCCAGGTAGTCGGTCACCCGGCCATGAAAATCGCCCTTGTGATCACGCGAAGTACAAGCCACATACCTATTGGGATTATACTCGTCACGTTCGTATGCCTCTTCGGCCCACCGAACCCCATGCAACAAGGTATAATCAATTTCGGGATAAGTTTTAACAAAACTATGAAACGGAGAGATTCCGGTGCCACTGGCCACAAATAAAAATCGTCTGCCAGGCGCCACTTCCTTATCAATTGAGAAGTATCCTACGGCATCGTTAATCACCACGCCATCGTCCACGTCAAGCTTTTTCAAAGCAGGAGTCACTAAACCATCTTCCACTTCACGCACCAATATCTCAATAAAATCATCTTTAGGCGTACTATAAACAGAATACTCACGTGTATGAATTCCATTGGGCGGTCCGACCTGAATATGCTGTCCGGCGGAAAACTTCAGCCCGTTTCGCGCCATCCGAAGCACAAAAGTTGAATCTGTTAATACACGCTTGTCGATAATTGTATGTAAATTAAATGAACCTTTACGCATCTTTATATTTTAGTGGCAAATTTGGCAAAAAAGGAAATGATAACCTACGAATAAACAGATTTTAATACCTTCAAGTCTTAATTATCATTTTCTATAAAGTCAAACACTTTCATTTAGGGACAAGTATTAATTAGTATTAGAAAAAACACCATATTTTATTACGCTCGCTTTTAAAACGGTCACTGACACCATAAAACTCACATTTTTCAGTCTCGGCAAGCCTTAACGATAAACATTTCCTGTCAAACACATGAATTTTCGTTCTGATACGGTTGTTTTAGGGCAGGCACAAAGTTTAATTACTGATGTCAGGTCACGCAAAACCCCTCAACTTTTCTATCTTTGCCGTAAAAAAGAACAAATGGCAGGCAAATTATATCTCATACCAAATACCCTTGGCTCGGCAGAAACGGGACATATCCTCCCCACCGAAGTCGCTCAGATGGCTGTTAAATTACGTTATTTTATTGTGGAAGACCTGCGCACAACCCGTCGTTACCTTCGGCAGCTCGACCGGCAAATGGATATTGACGGGTCACATTTTTTCTTGTTGAATAAACGGACAACGCCGGCTCAATTTTCCGAATACCTAAAACCATTAAAAGCCGGTCACGACATTGGCATCATCAGCGAAGCGGGGTGTCCCGGTGTAGCCGATCCGGGCGCAGAAGTGGTACGACTGGCACATCAGGCCGGCATTCAGGTCGTGCCCATGGTGGGTCCCTCCTCTATCCTATTGGCGATGATGGCTTCGGGCATGAACGGCCAAAGCTTTGCTTTTGTAGGTTACATCCCCATAAAAAAAGATGAACGGCTCAAAACCATCAAACATCTTGAAAACAGATCGCGTAACGAGCACCAATCACAAATATTTATTGAGACGCCCTTTCGCAACAATCACCTGGCCGACGATATATTAAAGGCATGCAGTCCGCAAACCCGTTTGTGTATTGCCTGCAACCTCACACTGCCCGACGAATATGTCGTTACCAAAACCATTGCCCAATGGCAAGGCAACCGACCCGAACTACATAAAAAGCCTACCATCTTTATTCTGCAAGGCTAATTAGTCTTTGTCTATAAAGTCAACTTCTGCGTTACGCTTGTCATAAAAACAGTCATTTACGAAAAGTAAACTCCTTGATTTTTATGACTGTGCAAGCCTTGAATTTGAACTTTATATTTCAAACACTTAGTTTATGAACAGGCTCTAATTTGTGTTTGTCTATAAAGTCAACTTCTGCGTTACGCTTGTCATGAAAACAGTCATTTACGAAAAGTAAACTGTCTCCGACTTCTTCCTCCTTGTAAAGCATAATCAAAGCAATAGCTTTGCTTCTGCCTTTACTTCGTTCGTCAGTTCCTTGATTTTTATGACTTCGCAAGCCTTGAATTTGAACTTTATATTTCAAACACTTAGTGTATGGGCAGGCTCTAATTAGTGCTTGCAAGAAAAATCTAACGTCTGGGTTATGCTTGCTCTCAAATGGTCATTTACAGGGGTAAACTCACATTTTTTGAGCTGCGTAAGCCTTAAATTTAAACTTTATAACCAAACTCCCGACTTTATGGACAGGCATTAGGCAGCATAAATGAAAACAGAGAAGCAAACCCTACGCATTACCATCACTATGTCAAGGAAGTAAGGCTCGTTCGGTACAACCCATATTCATATTCAAAATTGGGTGTAAAAACACCTTTATTTAAAGCATCGTCAATTTCACTAAACTGCCATACACGACCGCCATCCAATTCTTCAGGGTTAGGCATAACAGGACCATCGTAACGCATCACAAATGCAAATACCATTTCATTTTCGAGAGGGCACTCCCAATGGTACCGGCCCAATAATTTAACATCATCAAGCTTCACCCCAATCTCCTCAACCGTCTCACGTTGCAACGACAACTCCACCGATTCGTTTACCGTCATGTGTCCTCCCACGGCTGTGTCCCACTTACCCGGCTGCACCAACTTATGCAACGGACGTTTCTGCAGCCACAAGCCGCCATCTTTAATAACCTGAAGATGCACCACCGGATGCAACCAGCGTGTTTTTCCGTTATGCACTACCGACCGGGGCGCTGCGCCAACCATTTTACCATCTGCTTCGACCAACGGCACCCACTCATCGGCCGCCCATTTCTTATTTTGCATACGCTTGCGAGCCAATTCAAACAGGAAAGCAAATCCAATATAAAGATACAACCCGGTACCATTGACAAACGATTGATAATCAATTGGCATCCAAATAATAGCTACCAGCATAACAAGAAAATAGGCGCTCATCCACCAAAAAAAACTCAACATCGTCAGTCGCATCTGCTCCATCTCCCACGGTCCGAAACTCTTATTTTTCAGCAACCGTCCCGACGTCGCCATCAGCACATTATGCTTCGAAAAAGCAGACACCCCAACCATCAACATCATTATAAAAAGATAAATCAACGGTCTGATACGTTCCAACACAGGACCTTCGAGCGTTATGGCCAAAACGCCCAAAACAACCATCAATCCCGTATCGGCCAACGCGTTTTTCTCAAAACGTTTATAACGTATGGCGTAATACGCTAACTCACCCAATCCATAAGCCACTGCCAGCCATAATCCGGTTGCCATTCCCCAGATCCATTCAGCCACAATCAAAATAACCAATGGTATCAATCCGGGAATACTTGTTCGTAATTGATTCAGTTTCAAAATAATTATGTATTAATAGAATCGTCTTCCAACAGGGCATTCATAAAAAAAATATTATCGCCGGCCGAAAGACAAAAAATGACCAAATATCAAAAAAACAAATCAGGACATCACCTGAAGCAATGCCCTGACAAAATAATTTCTTTCAAAATTCAAAACGCAATAGGGTGTCTGCCCTTAGAATCGGGGCATCTGAGCTAAAAATATCAGATATCAAAATGCTCAATACTTATAAAGCTTTAAGGCACTCAACCACATTTTTTTCAATACGAAGCTTCACATCTTCAGCTTTCGCCTTGATAAACCGATCGCCGGTAATTTTCTCAAACAACTCAATATATCGTTCAGACACACTCTTAACAAAAGGCTCATTCATTTCAGGAATTGCTTGTCCTTCTTTCCCCTGAAAATTATTTTCAATGAGCCACTGACGCACAAATTCTTTGGATAATTGACGTTGCGGCTCCCCTTTTTGCAATCGCTCTTGATACCCCTCCTTATAAAAATAGCGTGACGAATCCGGCGTATGAATCTCATCAATCAGATAAATCTGCCCATCTTTACGACCAAATTCATATTTGGTATCCACCAAAATCAGTCCCATTTTATCGGCCATCTGAGTTCCACGCTCAAATAAAGCACGCGTAATACGTTCCAATTCCAGGTAATCGGCTTCCGAAACAATGCCTTGTTTAATAATTTCTTCGCGCGAAATATCTTCATCATGTCCTTCGGAAGCTTTGGTGGTAGGCGTAATCATAGGCTGGTCAAACTTTTGATTTTCCACCATACCATCGGGCATTGGAATACCACATAACTGCCGTTTTCCCGATTTGTACTCACGCCAGGCATGACCAGTCAAATAACCCCTGATGACCATCTCCACTTTAAAAGGTTCACAAAAATGACCCACCGTAACCATTGGATCCGGAACCGCAATTTTCCAGTTAGGCACAATATCTGCGGTGGCATCGAGAAACTTCTCGGCAATCTGATTCAACACCTGTCCTTTAAAAGGAATACCTTTGGGCAGAACCACATCGAAAGCCGAAATACGGTCTGATACAAGCATCACCAAATAATCGTTGTTAATGTTATAAACATCCCGCACCTTACCCACATAAAGGTCTTGCTGGCCCGGAAAATTGAAATTGGTCTGAACAATCGCGTTTTCCATTTTATAAATAGTTAAAATTATATTTTCAAGCACTTAAGTTTTCTTCCTAACACGGCATAATATATATCGTCATTGCAAAAAAGGCCAAAGACTAAATTATTTTTAATAAAAGAAACACCTTAAAATAATTTAATAGAGTCAATAAACCGTCATTTACTCCTTATCGTATGCTTCAACAATATCCTGTACCAATCGGTGACGCACAATATCTTTCACGGTAAAGGTAATCCGTTTGATGCCCTTAATACCCTTTAAAATGCGCATAGCCTGCACCAAACCGGAATTTTGAGGGTTTGGCAGGTCAATCTGAGTCACATCGCCTGTCACCACAAATTTAGCATGATCGCCCATACGGGTTAAAAACATTTTAAGCTGATTGGTGGTTGTATTTTGCGCCTCATCCAATATCACAAAGGCATTATTAAGCGTTCGTCCGCGCATAAAAGCCAGTGGCGCTATTTGTATTGTTCCGTTTTCCATATACTCTTTAAGCTTCACCGCAGGAATCATATCCATTAAGGCATCGTAAAGCGGTTGCAGATAGGGATCAATTTTATCTTTCATATCACCCGGCAAAAAGCCCAGTTTCTCACCTGCTTCCACAGCCGGACGACTTAAAATAATACGTTTCACCACTTTACGTTTCAGCGCTCTCACAGCCAGAGCAATGGCGGTGTATGTTTTACCGCTACCCGCCGGCCCCACCGCAAATAACAAATCATTTTCATCATAAGCTTCCACCATGAGTTGCTGATTTGCGGTTCGCGCTTTAATGGGTTTACCATTCACACCAAATAATATAACACCCGTTTCCTCGGGATTATCAACGCTAGCATTACCAGAGATACCCGTTAATAGTTCGATAATTGTCGACTCCTTTAACACATTATACCGGTGATAATGTTCAATCAAAAGGTTCATTTTCTCTTCAAAAGCCGCAATTTCTTCGGCGTCTCCCATGGCTTTAAGCCAGTTACCCCGGGCAATAATTTTTAATTTTGGGAAATGGGCTTTGAGGATATCAAATTTGACATTTTTAACCCCAAGGAATTCAATTAAATCAATGGATTCAAGATAAATGAGTTTTTCTATCATAAAAAGCAGGTAATTCCTATTTTTGTCCTACAAATTAACGATATTTTTTGCAGAAGGTAAGAGATGTCGCATACAAATTTATGAGAAGGTTGTCTGCTGACACTGATCTCTATTCATTGATAACAGATATATATTATGCCATCAAAAAAAGATACTTTTCAACATTTATTGGAAATTATGGATGAACTACGGACAAAATGCCCGTGGGACAGCGTCCAAACCAATGAGACACTGCGTACATTAACCATCGAAGAAACATATGAATTAGCCGAGGCCTTGGTGCAGGAAGATGAAGAAGCCATTAGCAAAGAGCTGGGCGATTTGTTGTTGCACATTATATTTTATGCCAAAATTGGAGAAGAAAAAGGAACTTTTCACATAGGCACGGTAATGGAGCGACTCATAGAAAAACTCATCTACCGCCACCCACACATATTTGGTGATGTGCAGGTTCGGGATGCCAAAGAGGTGGAAGAAAATTGGGAACAGCTGAAATTAAAAGAAAAAAATGGCAATAAAACAGTGCTTTCGGGCGTGCCCAAAACCCTTCCGGCGATGATAAAGGCCCACCGCATACAGGATAAAGTGCGTGGCGTAGGTTTTGATTGGGAAGAACGTTCGCAGGTTTGGGATAAAGTGGAAGAAGAGCTCAACGAGTTAAAAGCAGAGATTGAAAAAAAGAACCACGATGGCATTGAAGAGGAATTTGGCGATTTATTTTTCTCATTGATTAATACCGCCCGGTTATACAATATCAACCCCGAAAACGCACTGGAACGAACCAACCGCAAATTCACCGAACGCTTTAATTATCTGGAACAAAAAACCATCAAAAAAGGGCGGAATTTAAAAGATATGACGTTAGCCGAGATGGATGAAATATGGGAAGAAGCCAAGCGGCAACAAAAAAAATAGTGAACTTCACTATATCCGGATTTTGTATTACTTTAGGGAGGTAATATTAAGCAATTAATTATGGCAAACAGTAAAATCTCCAATAACAGCGGTTTTGGCACCGCTCCCGTTTTTTTTACAGCCATTTCCACCATCCTGGGAGCTGTTTTATTTTTGCGTTTTGGCATGGCAGTGGGGACTCTGGGCTTTTGGGGTGCCATTGTCATTGTAATCGTCGGCCATATGATTACCTTTCCAACCGCTATGGCCATTTCTGAATTAGCGACTAATACACGCGTAGAAGGAGGTGGTGAATATTTTATTATCTCGCGTTCGTTTGGATTAAAAATTGGTTCCACCATAGGTATAGCGCTCTATTTTTCACAAGCCATTAGCGTTGCATTTTACATAATTGCCTTTACCGAGTCTTTTGAGCCTCTCTTTAACTGGTTCATGGTTCATTTTGAATTTGAACTACCGCGACAGGCGCTGAGCATTCCGGCTCTGGGCATACTGGCTTTTATCATTCTAAAAAAAGGAGCCGCCCTGGGAGTAAAAGCGCTCTACTTTGTAGTCGTTATATTGTTTATATCATTATTGGCCTTCTTTTTGGGTAAGCCCATCGACACCACCGAGGCCCTGCGGTTACCCGGTAATAATTTTGGATTTTTCAACCGCGACAATTTTTTCATGGTATTTGCCATCTGTTTTCCGGCCTTTACGGGCATGACTGCCGGCGTAGGATTAAGCGGCGACCTGAAAAATCCGAGTAAATCAATCCCTTATGGGACATTACTCGGCACCATAATTGGTATGCTGGTTTATTTTTTGGTGGTATGGAAACTTGCCATATCGGCTTCGCAAGCCGATTTAAACGAACACCAACTCATCATGTCCAAAATTGCCATTGGCGGCTCCATCCTGATACCATTGGGCCTGGCAGCGTCAACCATTTCGTCGGCTTTGGGCTCCATAATGGTGGCGCCCCGGACGTTACAGGCACTGGCCTCCGATAGAAGTTTCCCGTTTAAACGCATGAATTTATTTTTAGCCAGAGGAAAAGGTAAAAACAGAGAACCATTCAACGCCTCAATAATATCGTTCATCATAGCCCTGGTGTTTGTCTTGATGGGTAACGTAGATGTGGTGGCACAAATTATATCAATGTTTTTCCTGATAACCTATGGCACCCTATGCCTCATATCCTTTCTAAATCATTTTGGTTCACCACCATCCTACCGGCCCAAATTCAAATCACGTTGGTTTTTCTCGTTATCAGGTTTCATTTTATCCATTTGGGTAATGTTTATGATTAACCCGGCATACACCATTGCTGCTTATATCATTATAATTTTGCTTTACTTATTGGTAGAACATTATAATAAAGACCAAAAAGGGCTCGTTAATATTTTTCAGGGTGCCCTGTTTCAACTTAATCGTAAGATACAGGTTTACATGCAAAAGAAGCAAGCCGATGCTGAAACCAGTGAATGGCGCCCGGCAGCGGTATGTATTTCGGCCAACTCATTTGAGCGCACCAAAGTACTTGATTTAATGAAATGGATCAGTTACCAACACGGTTTTGGAACCTATTTCCATTTTATGGAAGGCTATTACAGCAAGCAAAGCCACAATGAATCCCGTAAGATTCTCACAGAACTGGTAAAACTGCAGAATGAAGACAATAATGGATTGTATATCGACACGATGATTTCGCCGTCGTATACCTCCGCAATAGCTCAGGTTATTCAGTCGCCATCCATCTCGGGAATGGAAAACAACATGGTGGTATTTGAATTTGACAAAAGCCAGCCTCAGGAAATAAACCGTATTCTTGAAAACATCAGTCTGACCAAGGCCGGCAATTTTGATGTCTGCATTTTTGCGGGATCCGGCATTGTACCGCGGTACAAAAACGGCATTCACATCTGGATACGCCCCACCGACTTAATCAACACCAATCTGATGATCTTACTGGGGTATATTATTCTGGCCCATCCCGACTGGCATAAAAGTCATCTGAAAATATTCAGCATTTGTGCACAGGGAACAGAAGAGCAGACCAAAGAAGAACTGGACAATCTCATCGAATCGGGCCGACTGCCCATTACGCTTACCAATATCGAGATTATTGCCCCTCCGGGTAATCAACCCATTCATGAAATAATTAGCAATCACTCAAAACATGCCGGATTGACCTTGATCGGTTTTCGCGAAGAGAAAATAAAGCACGAAGGCGACGAATTTTTCAATAGTTTTCCCGACATGGGCGATATCCTGTTTGTAAACGCATCTGGTTCCAAAGAAATCAAATGATTTTGAGTAAGCAACATTTAATCACTTCAGAATTATTGCGACAACAATTTTGGGCGTTGATGGAAAAAAGTTTTCCTAAAAATGAAACAAGAACATACGAAGACTTTGTGTCTGTACTAAAAAATAAAGACTTCGCAGTTGTTATATTATCAACACAACAATCTAAAATTAAAGGATTTATAACTTATTGGCAGCTGCAGATGTTTCACTTTGTTGAACATTTTGCCATTGCACCTCATTTACGCGGACAAGGCATTGGCTCAGCACTACTTTCAACGTTTATTGCAGAAAATAACCGACCTGTTGTACTCGAAGTGGAACCACCTACAACGGCCATATCCATAAAACGAGTTAAGTTTTACGAACGGTTGGGATTCACATTAACCAATTTTGCCTACCAACAACCGGCCTATCGCTGCAACGAAAAGGCGGTTGATCTTTTGCTAATGAGCAACCAACCGGAACTAATAAACAATAAAAATGGATTTCGGCAGGTTAAAACCGAAATCCATCAAACCGTTTATAAGCACCAACGATGAAATATCAGGGAAATTTCACTGTGCGGTAGTCGTTAATATTTATTGTTGCAACGTTGGCATTATAATGATCGTTAATCGCATTAATAAAGGTATTGGCAATGACTGCATAACCTCTAGGGGTAGCATGAATGCCATCCAGAGAAATTATTCCACCAGTCACAAAATCGGTAGAATAACTTCCGCCATCAATTGTTGTTCCAGCATTAATCTCATTCATCAAAGAAAAAAGGTCGACCAAAGCAAGATCGTAAGTTACCGATAGATCCTTAATTAACAAATTGTAACCTGCTACAGCTGCATGTATTGCTTCTATCTCCTCCAACGCCAACACATATTTGGCCGGCACCGGCACCTGGCTTCCCCAACCCTCTGTCGTCAGCTTCTCCGTAGGAAGGCTCAGCAGTAGTTTCTCTGTGGCAGTCATCTGCCTGAACCGATACGGCTCAGGCAAAAGAACCAATTGCGGGTCTTCAACAATGAGTGCATTTTGTCCGGCGCTAAAAGAAATATTATCGTAACCAACCGAGGCAGCCAAGGCATTATATCCCGAGTACCCCTCGTTTAAAGCATCAGCACTGGCCTGATCGAGCGGCAAGGCATTGTATGGAATCACATTAAAATAGGGCAACGCAACAATATCGGGGATATTTGCGATGGCTCCTTCCCGACCATCTGCCGCCAACTGCCCCACAATCATATTCATATAAACCGCAAAATTGCTGACTGAAGTAATGGAATCCGATTCGCCACCAGCCAATGCAAAACTCAAGACATCATTTCCGCCAATCCACAGCGAAAAAAAAGTGGGATTAGCTAACATGGCATCCGACAACACCGTAGAGACACCTGGCTCAGATGCAAAACGAGCATAGAACGGATTATAATTTCCGGCGCCTTGCGATGGGTCACCAACCAACGGCGTTAACAAGTGAAACGACCGCAACCCGGGCACAGCCATGTTATTATAAGGGCCCTGCTGACCAATCATAGACGCCAAAATTGATTTATCGCCAATTGTTGGAACCGGTTTAAAGCTACCATCCACCACCTTTAGCTCATAATAGCCATTTAAGTCCCCATTTGTGTTAATAACCGTTGTCCCCACACTCTTTCCGTCTGCCGTCAGCGGCTGAACAAACGCACCGCCTCCAGCTGCTTCAAACTGTTGGGCCAACAACGCGGGCAATGACATCAACTGCCCTTCATGCCCCAAAGCCCCATTCATAAAACCTGCCGAATAACTATCGCCCAATGCCACGAACGCTGAAAAATCAGCCGTACCATTAGAAACTTCAAAATCGTCGGTTTTAATATCGCAACCCCATAAAAACAGGGTTGAAATCATTAATGCAAAATATTTAAAACAACTCATTTTCATGTGTTTATAATTTGTTTATTAAGGTCACATGGAACTCGCCGGAATTAATCATACGCCTGTGTGTGAAGCAATTCCCATGGCTCGTTTCATCTGTTTATAATTTGTTTGTACAAAATAGAATGAAACGTCCTTTATACTAATCACTTTGGTAATTTTGTTTTCTGCCACCGGCAGGGTCGTTTCATCGGTGTAAAAATTAAAAATTGATATTAACGCCAAAACCTGGAATAAGCGCATTGGCATTGTAAGTCCCGTAAAAATTAGCAGGCGCATACCCATCCTCCCGTTCCATCGCATCAATATACTGAAGCGAGAAATCGAGCGAAATAAGCTCCGAAAAATGGTATGACAAACCAAACGTGTAATTAAGCTTATTGGCCCCCGGTGTTTCAGGCGTCAGGAAGTCTTCCGGTATGGGGGTTGAATCGTATGCAAACCCAATACGGCCCATTATTTTTGGATGTATAACATATTCTGCGCCCACCCTGTATATCAATGTATTTTCAAAATTACGTTCATTCTGAGAGTCGGGAACAGCCTCAGCTTCAAAATCAAAACTTAATTCCGAATACTCACTCCACAACACATATTGCAGGTCGGCAGCCAACAACAATTTCTCGTTAACCTGCCACCCGGCCCCGAACTGAATGCCGCCTGGCATAGGTAATGCTGCCGTGAAATGGGTATCAGGAAATTGTGAAGCCAGCGAAGCAGGAGTTGAAAAAGAGGCATCGCCCTCAGTCATTTCCATATTAATGGTTGATCGATAACTTAAACCCAAAGAAAACGCGGCATTAACCTGATAAAACAGACCCGCATTAAAACCAAAAGCGTCTGTTTTTCCCGATAATTCAGCCTGCCCGTCGCCTTGCGAATTCTGCACCGGCAATGCTTTATGCAAATCCACATTTCCTACAGCATAAACCAGCCCCGCTCCAACACTAAATTTGTCGTTCAGGCGGTACGATAAGGTTGGTTGAAAATAGATAGCCGCCAAAGAAATATCCTGAATCAGATAACGACCGTCCCAATCGTCGCCCCATACCAATGAATTGCCAAAGGGAGTGGTAATACCCAACCCCGCCACCAAATCAGGTGCTACTTTTGCCGCAGCATAAAAGAAAAATGGCGTTCCCGAAGGATTATCCGATTGATGACTGTAATTGCTGCCTTGTTTTTGAAAAGTATTATTTGAAAAAATGACACTTCCACCCGTTGTAAATCCCATCTTCGAATCCATAAAAGCCAGTGCGCCAGGGTTAAAATGAATTGATGACGGGCCAAAATTAAGCCCCGTTCCGGTATGCCCCATGCCGGTTTGGCGAGCCCCCTGAAGATTAATCTGGTAACCTTCGGCCATCAAGGCCACAGGAATTAAAAATAATAATGCGAAAAAAATACGCCTCATAATAAAATATATTGGTTTAATATCAGCATTTTATGCCCGTTTATCAGGTCTGTTTTTCACGAACAGGCCGACTAAAATAGGAAAAATAATCTGCTAACAAACCTTTTATCTCATTGACTTATTGAACGTTAACGCCATCAAACAAATAGTTCTAAAGTTTAAAAGTTAATATTTGCAATAACTAAAGTCTAAGGAATTAACAACCAAACGGATATAAAAATATCGAAAACATCATCATCCAAAGTTCACGATTCAAGTAACAGTAAATAACTCGAAATTAAAGTTATTTACTGTTACTATTGTCCGGTAAAAAATATATTTTCCATTTAAGTGCTCAAGCCGCACGGGCTTTTACTTTTTTTACTCATTGAAGTTTTTATTTCAAAGGTATTCGTGATCCGCTTCGCTCCACTACAGCAAAAAAAAGTAAACAAAAAATGCCGCCGCTGCAAGTAATTTCCTAAAAATCAATTTCATTGTCTAAAATCCGGGAACTCGCTTCGCTCAAACAACCCGGATTTCTTTACGCCAATAAAATTGATTTTCTTAACGGAAATTTCTTGAGGCGGAAAGCAACCCCAATATCTTCTAAAATCTCTGGCTCGCACATTGGATCTGGGTCTAATCATTTCTATAAATTTTTAGCGGACACCAATAATTTACTGTTTGATATTTCGTATTACATTCACATTCAGTTTTCGGCTCAAAAAGTCCGGATTAATTCTATGATACACTATCTATCGGACCAAAATAAACCTCGGGCAGAATCAGTCGAAAATATAAATACCTCATTCCAATCAAAATTAATTGGCTATATTAGCCTCACTAACCATCAAAAGGACAAAACATGATAAGCAAAACCGACCAAGCATTACTTACCGTGAAAGGCATCTCGCCAGAGAAGTTACAGCAACAACTCACCCGCTTTAAAAATGGGTTCCGCTCTCTAAATGTTCTGCGACCGGCCACCGAAAACGATGGGATTCGTGTTCTTACTAAGAACGACACAATACAACTGATAAATAGCTACGAAGCAGCTTTAAAAGAAAACCTGACTGTGGGGAAATTTGTTCCTGCTTCGGGAGCAGCCACACGTATGTTTAAAGATTTATATCAATTTTTAGAACAGCCTGAAGCTATTGACTCAACCATTGAAAATCAATATATAAATCAGTTCCTCGAGCAGCTGGACAATTTTGCCTTTTTTCCGCTGCTAAAAGCAAAGATGACCTCCGGCGATTTGGAAAACAGAGACAAAAGAAAATTACTGGCCAAAGCAATTGTGTCCGCCGTGTTAAATGAAAATGGACTTAACTACGGGCAGTTACCCAAAGGACTTTTACATTTTCACCAATCGAACGGACGCATCACAACAGCCATGGAAGATCAGATTGGGGAGGGTTGTCGTTATGTCAAAAATGCCGATGGCAGGGTAAAAATTCATTTCACGGTGAGTCCCGAGCATCACCCGTTGTTCAGTCAAAAGCTGGAAGAGGTGCGTAACATGGTAGAAAACCTTTACGACAGCAAATTAGATGTAAGCTTCAGCTTTCAAAAACCGCACACCGACACCATTGCTGTTACGCCCGAGAATACCCCCTTCCGCGATGAAAATGGAGAACTGGTCTTTCGTCCCGGAGGACACGGTGCACTCATCGAAAATTTAAACGACCAGGACTTTGAACTTATATTTATAAAAAATATCGATAACATTGTTCCGTCCTACTTATGGTCGGAGACGATTACCTATAAAAAAGCATTAGCAGGTCTTTTGCTTCAATTGAAAAATAAAATTTTCGCCTTTCTACGTCAGCTGGATAATAACAGCACACCTGAACTTTATTCAGCCATAGAACAATTTCTTAAAGACGATTTACACGTCCGGATTCCGCCATCGATTGGTCAACAACCCGGCGACGAACAAAAGGCTTTTTTCAAACACTACCTGGACCGCCCCATTCGGGTTTGCGGCATGGTACGCAATGAAGGCGAACCCGGTGGCGGCCCGTTTTGGGTGGCCGGGGAGGCAGGCCTTGAATCGTTACAGATTCTTGAAAGTTCGCAGTTAAACCTGTCAGATTCTCATCAGGCTACGATGATTAAGGAGGCCACCCATTTCAATCCGGTCGATTTGGTTTGTTACACTTACAATTACCGGGGTCAGAAGTTTAATTTAACCAGATACACCGATCCGGAAACCGGTTTCATATCAAACAAAACGCTAAATGGCAAACACGTAAAAGCTTTGGAACTCCCCGGCTTATGGAATGGCGCCATGGCGAATTGGGTAACATTGTTTGTTGAAGTACCCATTAGCACTTTTAACCCGGTAAAAACGGTAAATGATTTACTGCGTTCTCAGCATCAACCAAAGAAATAAACAACGAAAAGGCTTTATTAGTAAGGAATACAACATCAAACCCATTACTAATTGCATCCCTTTAGTCGAAAGCTCATTATAATTGAGTAAATTTGCATCATAATCATTGTTTATTTTATGTACGAATCCTGGCAAACCAACTATAACGAGATAAAAGGCGAAATTGAACGTTTTGAACGAATGGATAGCGGCGAAAGAAGCTTTTTTTTCGACGTTCATACCATCGAAACCATATTTGACTTTTTTACCGATAAATACCAATTTGACAAAGCAGAAAAAATACTGTCTATAGGCATACTTCAGCACCCCAATGCCACCTCTTTAAAAGTGAAACAAGCCATTATTTTAATGGAAAAAGGGGATGATAAAAAAGCGGTACGACTGCTTCAAAGCCTATCAAAAATAGAAACTTCAAATCCTGAAGTATATCTTAATCTTGGTTTGGTATACCTGCGTAACGATCACACAGAAGAGGCAGAAACCTGTTTTACCCATGCTCTGAATATAGCTTTTGATGATCGCGAAGATATACTACTCGATATTGGTGTTTTCTTCAATCAGCAGGAAGCCTTTAAAAAATCAATTCAATTTCTGAAACCTGCCTGCGACGAATATCCAGACAATGAAAATATGCTGTTTGAATTGGCTTATGCCTATGATAAAGAGTTTGACTTCAACAATGGTCTCAAGACATATTTAAAAGTTATTGATTTGAATCCATTTTCCGAGAATGCCTGGTATAATCTTGGCATTTTATATATTAAGGACGATGAATTTGAAAAGGCCATAAATTGTTATGATTACGCTCTGGCTATTATGCCCGACCATGGTGAAGCATTATTTAATAAGGCCAATGCTCTGGTAAGCCTGAACAGACCGGCCGAAGCCATTGACTGTTATATCGAATACATATCACTTGGTTTCGATACTGTTTTGCCTTATCATTACATTGCCGATTGTCTGGAACAGATGGGACAGGCAGAAGAGTCGTTACGGTATTATCGTTTAACGACAACCAAAACCCCCGACTATATGCCGGCGTGGTTAAATTATCTGGCCACTCTCATCAATCGAGAAATGGTTGATGAAGCCATAGAGGCTTCGACGGTGGCGCTGAATCACCACCACGACATTGGTGAATTATGGTACTTAAGAGCCCGCGCATTGCTTCTGAACAACGACAAAAAACTGGCTCAGAAAGCCTTTGAAAAGGCATTTGAAGACGATCCCGACAGCTTGCGCAACCTGTATGAATTATATCAATTAAAAATTGAATTGAACCCTAAAGCTACCGGATTTGATTTTTTAAACAAATGGAAACAAAAATATCCGGAGTCGTCTGCGGTGCATTATCTGTTTTGCGCCCATTATCTTCTGGAAGAGAGAAATTTAAACAAAGCCGTTCACTATCTCGATTTGGCGTTGGAAGCCGATCCGGGTATTGATTTCTTTCTGGATTTGTTTCCCAAAGTTGAAAAGATGATAAAGAAGAGTAAGAAATTAAGTCAAGTCATTGATAAACATTTAAATCATGAACTTTAACATCGATTTTTTACCGCAAAGACCTGAAAAACCCCGTACCAACGGCCTCACCATCATGACCGACAAAAGTCTGAGTGTAAAAGAAGCCGAAAATTTTACCGAAGGTAATGTGCCTTACACCGATTTTGTCAAAATGGCCTTCGGAACCAGCCTGTTAATACCCAGTCTGGAGTCGAAGCTCAATATTTATCGGGAAGCTGACATCAAACCTTATTTTGGTGGCACCTTATTCGAAGTATTTGCTTATCGTAAAGCCATGAACGACTATTTCCGCTATCTGGATAAATATGGCATCGAATATGTTGAAGTTTCGGATGGTACCATTCAGATTTCGCATGAGAAAAAAATAGAATATATCAAACAACTCAACATCGACTACGATGTAATAAGCCAGGCCACCAATTTTACCATTAACGGATTTATATCCTTTGACACCTGGCTATCAAAAACACAGGAAGAACTGTCTGCCGGAGCAAAATTCATCATTGTCAAAGAAAGTATCCAATTGCCGGTATACGGAGAAGAAGGACTCGCCTCCTACATTGCCGCCTATAAAATGAATGAAATCAGCATTGATCAACTGATTTGGGATGCACCCTTAAAAGATCAACAAATTGAATTAATAAATCTGTTCGGTAATAATGTAAATTTGTGCAACATCGCCCCCGAAGACATTATTCCTTTGGAGACCAAACGACTTGGACTGCACGGTTCCACATTATTAAAACTCATTGCTCCGGGTACAGAAGAAAACGATACAGAATAAACCATTATGATAAAGCAGTTTTTGACCCTCCTGTTAAAAGGGATGGCAATGGGAGCCGCCAATGTTATACCGGGTGTTTCGGGTGGAACCATTGCCCTGATTACAGGTGTCTTCGGACGATTGATAAACGCCATTAAATCGTTTGATATTAAAGCCCTTAAATTATTACTTACAGGCAATTTTAAAAAATTTGCCATCTATACAGATCTGGCATTTTTAACCTCATTATTTCTCGGTGTAGGTATTGCCATCCTGTCGTTGGCTAAACTGCTTGATTATCTGTTCAAGCATCAACCGGTGTATGTCTGGGCATTTTTCTTTGGATTGGTACTTGCTTCGGTTTGGTTCGTGGGCAAAACCGTTAAAACATGGCACTTTGGTTCGGTTTCCACATTTATTGCAGGCACTGCAATTGCATTGGCCATCAGCGTGATGACTCCAGCCTCCGAAAATACCTCATTTTTCTACTTAATAATATGTGGCATTGTAGCTATCTGTAGTATGATACTTCCGGGTTTAAGTGGTTCCTTTGTTTTAATTCTGATGGGCAACTACCAACTCATCATGATACAGGCTGTTAGTCAGTTTAATTTTGCGATATTACTGCCTGTTGCTATTGGTTGCGTAATCGGGTTAATCGCCTTTTCCCACTTTTTATCGTGGCTGCTGAAACGATTTCCTGATTCAACCATCTCATTGCTCACCGGTTTTATACTTGGTTCGTTAGGTATTTTGTGGCCATGGAAGACAGAACTGGTACAAACCTTTGGCGAAAAAACAAAAGTAATTGGTTATCAGTGGCATTGGCCCGAAATAAATGAAACTCTTGGCTGGGCTATTCTTTTTATTATACTTGGACTGGCAACCATTACTGTCACTGAGATTTTAGGAAAAACAAAAAGCAAAAATACACCATCATGAAAACGTATGGATTAATAGGGCATCCATTAGGACATTCATTTTCACAAAAGTACTTTACTCAAAAATTTGCGGATGAAAAAATGGCGGCACGGTATCTCAATTTCCCCATTCCCTCCATTTCCGAATTCGAAGGTTTGCTTCAGCACCATTCATATATTGCCGGTTTAAATGTCACAATACCCTATAAACAACAAGTCATTCCTTTCCTGGATGAATTGAATGAGGAAGCGGCCAATATAGGCGCCGTAAATGTGATTAAAATTGACTGGAAAAATAAAAAGAGAACGCTAAAAGGATACAACAGCGATGTGATTGGTTTTACCCAATCGTTACAGCCTCTTCTTAAACCGTGGCACACCAAAGCGTTGATACTGGGAACCGGAGGTGCTTCAAAAGCAGTAGCCCGCGGGTTACAAAAATGTGGTATTCCTTATCTTTTTGTCTCACGAGCTCCCCAAAATGTAAATCAAATTTCATATAACGACCTAACGCAGGAAATTTTATCGGAATACAAAATAATTATCAATACCTCGCCACTTGGAACATTCCCCAATGTTGATCAATGTCCTGACATAAATTATAAAGTCCTAACCAATCGGCATCTGGTTTACGATCTCGTTTATAATCCTGATGAAACTCTATTCATGAAAAATGCCTCCAAAAATGGAGCTGTCGTAAAAAATGGATTGGAAATGTTACATCTTCAGGCTGAAGAAGCCTGGCGAATATGGAATTTATAATTTTAAGGCTAAGGGCGAAGGCAACAATATGCAAATCGCATATTTGCTTAGTACAACAGACCACGAAGCGACCTTATAATTAACTTTCATTAAATCTTTTATGAGTCGGTTGAAAAATATCGGTCGGATATACTACATCCACCAAATACAAACCTTCGGCGGCTACAGACGTACCGGCTGCGCCGCGATGTTTGCACTCTATCACCTTGCCAAAACCATCAATATCAAGCTTACCACGACCGACCTCCAGTAGTGTTCCAACCACCGCCCGCACCATGTTACGTAAGAAACGATTTGCTTCAATGATAAAAACCCACCGATTGCCGCGCGGCTCCCAATAGGCTCTCGTAACATCACATAAATTGGTTTTGGCATTGCCATGTAGTTTACTAAAGCTTGTAAAATCCTTGTATCCCAATAACATCTCAGCGGCTTGATTCATCGCATCAAAATCAGGCATATAATTTAAACGCGTTGCCAAACCACGTGTAAAAGGATTTTTCCCTATCGTTACATGATATTCATACCGTCGTGCAACGGCATCAAAGCGACTGTGTGAGTCATCAGCCACAGGAATAACACTAAAAACTTCAATCTCAGCAGGCAAAAAACGACTTAAATGACGGGCCAAATCAGCGGGTGATTGAAGCGGCTGTTGCACATCAAAATGAGCCACCATATAACTGGCATGCACTCCGGCATCGGTTCTGCCGGCACCGGTTACAGAAGTCGGAACCCGCAAAATAGTGCTCAAAGCCTCCGCCACCAACCCCTGCACTGAAACGCCATTGGGCTGAATTTGCCATCCGCAAAAATGAGAACCATTATAAGCCAGTTCCATGAAATAGCGCGCCATAAAAACATCATTTAGATGCAAAGAAAGCCAGTTTTTTCGGATTCTACAAGTTTGTTATACGGATGTGAATTTTTGTTAATTACCCGCTTTCGTTTGACTGAGCCTTCCTTTAGTTGTAAATTATGAAGACTTTTAATTCATGATTATTTCACTAAAAAAACAGATGCTTTATGAAAACAGAACTAGGTATTTGGCTGGATACCAGCAAAGCCTTCATAATTAGTATGGCTGATGGTGACACCCCAAATGTTCACGTGATTAAATCAGAAGTAGAGTCGCGAACCCGCATCCCCGGAGAACGCAAAGCATCACGTATTGGGAGTCTGTTAACCAATGCCGAAAATAAAA
Organism: Geofilum sp. OHC36d9; assembly: GCF_052400685.1. NCBI lineage: Bacteria > Pseudomonadati > Bacteroidota > Bacteroidia > Marinilabiliales > Marinilabiliaceae > Geofilum > Geofilum sp. OHC36d9. Next base: position 81,199 of record NZ_JBQTGJ010000014.1, on the reverse strand, counting down.
TTACCAACCGACGAAAGCAACAAAAACAACACTATTTGAATGAGATAATCAAATCACTGCCCCACAATACAGAAGCAATTTTTTTATTTGGTCCATCAAAAACAAAAAGAGAACTGGAAAAAGAACTTCGTAAACAACCAATTTTTTCTAACAAATCCATCTATTTAGAATCGGCCGATAAAATGACCGAACGACAAATGATTGCTCATGTAAAAAGTTTTTTTGAAAAAATGCAATTGAAACAAGCCTGATAAAATCTGTAAAGACACAATAAAAGATATTTGTTTTTTCACCTAAGACTTTTAATATTTGTGTCTTTACATAAATTACTTAGTGCTTGCAACAAAACTCTTGTGGCAGATTAAGAAAACTTCATTTTTGAAACTTGCGCAGCTTGAAAAACAGGAGATTACTGGTGTTAATAACCATTTTAAAGGCGAGCGTAGCGAAAAAATTGGAGTTTTCTTGCTAACACGACTTAAACAAATTACCTATGGATTGGCCGGAAACCCTAATAAGTATTAAATCGGGCGGACAAAGCAAATACTTCTCCAGCTACCTGCAACAGCATCCCGAGGAGTTACCTGAACTCATAAAGACCATTTCGCATTCTGAGCCAAAAATTGCCTGGCGAGCGGCATGGGTAGTCGATAATCTGGCGCGCAATAAACGACACCTTGTTGAACCCTATCTGTCGCAATTGACCAATATAGTATTAAAGACCTCACATCATGGCGTGCACCGGCATATCACCAACATACTACGAATGATCGATCCGGCTGATATTGACAATGGTCATCTGGTAGATACCTGCTTTCATTGGATGACAAATTCCAACACGCCGGTAGCCTTGCAAGCCAACGCCATGGAAATCATCGCCAACCTTTGCACCATCTATCCAGAGCTGGCCAATGAACTAGTCAGCATCATCGATGCAGGCTACGAAATGGGTAGTCCGGGATATCGCAGCCGTGCTACAAAAATCCTAAAAAAACTCAGAAAATAATAAACGAAATAGTCCTCACTAACGTACTTCTGACAAAAATTCTTTCCGCGCATCCCGCAATTGAATCAGCGCCTTCTCAACAATGCGTCGCGGACTGGCCACATTCATCCGCATAAAGCCTTCGCCCATTCGTCCGAAAGTACTTCCATCATTCAATCCCAGACCGGCCTTATCAGTCATAAAACGTTTTAAATCAGACTGACTCATACTCCAAGCCCTGAAGTCCAGCCACAAAAGATAAGTCGCTTCCGGCATCACCATTTTCACCTCAGGCAGGTGTTCTGTCAAAAAATTATGCATCAACATCACATTCCCTTCGAGATATTCCCTCAACTCGTCGAGCCACTCTTCCGAATGGTTATAGGCAGCCTCCAAAGCCAAAGCGCCAAAGGTGTTCCCCATGTGCAAATGATAACCAAAAAGTTGTTGGCGCATTGCTTTGAGCAGTCGTGTATTTGACGCTATGAAGTACGAAGTGCTAAAACCCGCCAGGTTAAACGTCTTACTTGGCGCCATGCATGTCACCGTAATATCGGCTATTGACGGGGATACTGTGGCCAACGGTATGTGCTTATGACCAAACAGCGTAAGGTCGCAATGAATCTCATCTGAAATAATAATGACGTTATGTCGTACACAAATTTCTCCCATTCTGCGCAACTCCTCTTCACTCCATTCGCGACCGACAGGATTATGCGGATGACATAGCAAAAACAATTTATTATTATCGTCGGCAGCCATTGTTTCAAAATGATCAAAATCTATTTCATAGTGATCGTCCTTTTCCACCAAATTATTTTCAACCACTTTACGGTTAAAATCGTTGATGACGCCAAAAAAAGGCGGATATACCGGGGGCTGAATAATCACCCCTTCGCCGGGTTGCGTAAAAGCCTGCACAGCCAGTCCTAAACTAGGCACTACGCCCGGTGAGAATTCAATCCAGCTGTTTTCGACCGACCAGTTATGACGCCGCATCTGCCACTCACGTATAGAATCAAAAAAGGACTCCGGACGAACGGTATAACCATATATGGGATGTTCAATGCGCTGCTTTAATGCCTTTTGAACAGCTGGAGGTGCCGCAAAATCCATATCTGCCACCCACAATGGCAACACATCCTTACGGTTAAACAACACAGAACACCTTTCCACTTTCAATGCACGTGTATCCGCCCTGTCAATAATTTCATCAAAATTCGACATAACTATTTTTTGATTTTAATGCTCTACAAAAAAAACAGTATGTTCATAAAATACCATACCGAGAAAGTTTAAATTAACAAAAAAAAACAACGATACGAAAAATCACAAAGCCTTTTTTATTCCTGAAAAAAGTTAGTCTCAACGACTCACCGTTCAAAAGTCAATCCATAAAAAAAACAACCCTGGTAAGCATTTGGTTGCTCCCGGGGTTCATTATTTAGTGTTTGTCTATAAAATCAACTACTTCGTTATGCTTGTCATAAAAACAGTCATTTACGAAAGGTAAACTTCTTGATTTTTATGACGTCGCGAGCCTCGTATTTGAACTTTATATTTCAAACACTTAGTTTATGGACAGGCACTATTTAGTGCCTGTCCATAAAATGACCTGATTATGATTGTCTTCAAAATAGTCATTTAGCAGAGGAAAATCATATTTTTCGGACTTCACAAGCATGAAATTAGAACAGTAATAATCAAGCGCATGAATTTTCATGCAAGTACTAACTCAAATATTTTTCATAAACACTTTTCACACCATCTTTCAATGAAATGGAAGGCTGCCAGCCCAAATCGCGCAGGCGTGAAATATCCATAAGTTTTTGATAAGTCCCATCAGGTTTGGAATCATCCCAGTTAAGATTTCCCTGAAAACCAACAATTTCTTTGACTAAACCAGCCAACTCGGCAATTGTCATATCTTCTCCAAAACCGATATTTATGTGCGTATTACGCACCTCTTCAAGACCACGTTCTTTTACCACATCCTTAAAGCTGATATGATTCATCACAAACACGACCGCTTGTGCCAAATCATCGGAATGAAGAAATTCACGACGCGGTTTACCACTACCCCACAAACGCAATTCCACCGTTTCGCCATCTTTAAATAGGCCAAACTCTTCCAGCGCTTTAATAATATCACTATCGCTCATGGTATTTGAGAGCCCATCCATGGGGCGCGCCTCCAAATCACGACGTACCCCTGCCATATCATTATTCATCAGACACTTGGCCAGATGCATCTTACGTATAAAAGCCGGTAAAACATGCGAACCTCTCAGGTTATAGTTATCGTTCAACCCATAGAGGTTAGTTGGCATTACCGAGACATAATCGGTTCCATATTGCAAGTTAAATGACTCACACATCTTCATTCCGGCTATTTTGGCAATGGCATAAGGCTCATTGGTGTATTCAAGAGGCGCCGAAAGCAGATGCTCTTCCTTCATAGGCTGGGGACAGTCGCGCGGATAAATACAAGAACTGCCAAGAAAAAGCAATTTTTTCACGCCCGTTTTCCATGCCGAATGAATAATGTTATTCTGGATCTGTAAATTCTGATAAATAAAATCGGCTCTATAAATACTATTAGCCATAATTCCACCGACTTTGGCAGCCGCCAGAAAAACATACTCGGGTTTTTCGGTTTCAAAAAAAGTCATCACCGCCACCTGATCCAATAAATCCAACGTTTTATGGTCCGGCAATATCAGATGGTTATAACCCGATTTCTGCAGTTCACGAGTAATAGCCGAGCCGACCAGACCACGATGACCTGCAACATATATTCTACTATCTTTATTCATTATTCAAAATAATTTAAGGTCTGATATCCACCATCACGCAGATACTTATCCTTTTTCATCAATTTAAGATCTGAACTCATCATGTCTTCCACTAATGTTTGCAAGGTATATTTAGGCTCCCAACCCAATTTTGCTTTAGCTTTAGCCGGATCACCAATCAATAAATCAACTTCGGTAGGTCTGAAATAACGAGCATCAACCTCAACCACACATTTTCCTTTCAGATGTTCAAATTCAGGGTTTGTGCAGGCCACAATCCAGCCTTTTTCATCTACGCCCTTACCGCGAAACTCGACTTCACATCCCAAAAAAGCAAATGACATACGGACAAAATCGCGTACAGAGGTAGTAACACCGGTAGCCACCACATAATCGTCGGGCTCATCCTGCTGTAACATCAGATACATTGCCTTCACATAATCTTTGGCATGCCCCCAGTCACGTTTAGCCGACATATTTCCAAGGTAAAATTTCTCCTGTAAGCCCAGTCCTATTCGTGCCACCGCACGCGTAATTTTACGGGTTACGAATGTTTCGCCCCTGATGGGAGATTCGTGGTTAAACAAAATACCATTACAAGCATACATTTTATAGGCTTCACGATAGTTTACCGTAATCCAGTACCCATATAACTTAGCCACCGCATAAGGCGAACGCGGATAAAACGGTGTGGTTTCACTCTGTGGTACCTGTTGCACCAAACCATACAATTCACTGGTTGAGGCCTGATAAAAACGCGTTTTATCAACTAACCCTAATAAGCGAATGGCTTCCAAAAAACGAAGCGTCCCAATTCCATCGGCATTAGCCGTATATTCAGGCGTGTCGAAACTGACACCCACGTGCGACATCGCTGCCAGATTATAAATTTCATCGGGCTGCGTTTCCTGAATGATACGTATGATATTGGCCGAATCGGTCAAATCGCCATAATGAAGCGTGAAATTCCTGTTTTCGGTGTGCGGATCCTGATAAATATGATCGATGCGCTCGGTATTAAAAAGTGATGAACGCCTTTTAAGGCCATGCACAACGTAACCTTTTTTCAACAGGTACTCCGACAAGTAAGCACCATCCTGACCGGTAACACCGGTAATTAATGCTGTTTTAGACATTTTTGGGTATTATTTTTATGGTGTTGATATTCGAAAAAAGAACAATTTTCTAAACTATTATTACTTTTTGGTTAATCTCTCATTATAAAAAAATCCCGATACCAACCAATAGCTTCTTTCAAGCCGTCGTGAAACTGATGAGAGGGACAATAGCCGAGCAATGTTTTTGCCTTTTCAATACTGGCCAACGAATGAGGAACATCCCCCACTCTTTCAGGTCCGTATTCAGGTATAATGGCTGAGACTTCGGGTTGATATTCAGTCAGTAATTCTTTTATGGATGCCACCAATTCGTTTAACGACACCCGCGACCCGCAAGCCACATTATAAACGGTATTAATCGCTTCTTTAGTATGGACCGTCGCCGCTCTTTCGTTAGCCTGTACCACATTGGCCACATAAGTAAAATCACGTGAAAAAGACCCATCGCCATTAATTTTGGGTGGCACCCCATTTATCAATGACTTTACAAATAAAGGAATTACAGCTGCATAGGCACCGTCCGGATCCTGACGCGGTCCAAAGACATTAAAATAGCGCAACCCTATTAATTCCATACCGTAAACACGGGCAAAAACAGAGGCGTACAATTCATTTACATACTTGGTAACAGCATAGGGCGATAAAGGCTGTCCGATGTGATCTTCCACTTTAGGCAGTTGCTCATTATCACCATAAGTAGAGCTACTGGCCGCATATACAATCCGCTTTACGCCAGCATCACGTGCCGCAACCAACACATTCAGAAAACCGCCCACATTAACCGCATTACTGGTTAACGGATCGTTTACGGAACGAGGAACCGACCCCAATGCGGCCTGATGTAATACAATATCAATATCTTTAGTGGCTTCGCGGCATACCAATAAATCCCGGATATCCCCTTCAATGAGTTTAAAAGATGAATTGGTGAGGTAATTTGCGATATTCTCACGCTTTCCGGTGGCAAAATTATCCAGACACACAACTTCATTATTTTGTGTCAGTAATTTACCGATAATATTAGAACCGATAAAGCCAGCTCCACCTGTCACCAATACTTTTTTATTCTTAATAATGCTCATCTGTTATTCCTCTTAATGGCAAAAATAGGCAATTTATTTCTTTGAGCCTCATAAAAATTACATCGCAAAATAAACGTGTACAAATAAAAAATGCGAAGTTAAAAACTCCGCACTTTTTATCTTTATTATAGCACGCGCTTATTTGGCATAATTAATGGCCCTGGTTTCGCGAATAACGGTAATCTTGACCTGACCCGGATAGGTCATTTCCGTTTGGATTTTACGGGCGATATCGTAAGAAAGCTGTTCGGCATCCTTATCCGACACTTTTTCGCTTCCCACAATTACGCGCAATTCACGTCCTGCCTGAATAGCATATGTTTTCAAAACACCTGGGTAATTCAACGCCAGGCTTTCAAGGTCTTTCAAGCGTTTGATGTAAGCATCAACCACTTCCCGACGTGCGCCAGGACGTGCCCCTGAAATAGCATCGCACACCTGAATTATCGGTGCAATCATTGTATTCATCTCCACCTCGTCGTGGTGGGCTCCGATGGCATTACAAATATCCTGTTTCTCTTTGTATTTCTCGGCCAGCTTCATACCCAAAATGGCGTGCGGTAATTCCGGATCCTCATCCGACACCTTACCAATATCGTGAAGCAACCCGGCCCGTTTGGCCCGTTTGGCATTCAATCCTAACTCAGCCGCCATAATACCACACAAATTGGCTGTCTCACGACTGTGTTGCAACAAATTCTGCCCGTAGGATGAACGGTACTTCATCTTACCCACCAGCCTTATCAATTCAGGATGCAAACCATGAACCCCCAGGTCGATGGACGTCCGTTTACCAATTTCAATCACCTCTTCTTCCACTTGCTTACGAACCTTATTAACAACTTCTTCGATTCGTGCCGGATGGATACGACCGTCGGTAACCAACTGGTGTAAGGCCAAACGAGCAACCTCACGCCGCATAGGGTCAAAAGCCGACAGCACGATTGCTTCAGGGGTGTCATCCACTATTATCTCTACGCCGGTAGCAGCTTCTAAAGCTCTGATATTACGTCCTTCACGACCAATTATACGTCCTTTAATCTCATCCGAATCAATATGGAAAATCGTCACAGAGTTCTCTATGGCTGTTTCGGTGGATACACGCTGAATTGTATTAAGGACGATTCGTTTCGATTCTTTGTTGGCATTAATTTTCGCCTCATCCATAATATCATTCACAAACGACATGGCCTCAGTTTTTGCTTCAGCTTTCAACGATTCAACCAGCATTTCCTTGGCCTCATCGGCTGACATCCCCGAAATACTTTCGAGCTGCTCAACCTGCTGCTTGTGAAGTCTTTCCAACTCATCCGTTTTACGCTCTACAATCTCAATCTGACTGTTTAAACTTTCGCGAACCGTATCAACCTCCTTTTTCTTACGCTGATACTCTTCCATTTTTTGAGAAAAAACAGACTCTCGTTGTTTCAGTTTATTCTCAAGCGACTGCATCTTAGCATTGCGACTGTTAATCTCCTTTTCATACTCACCTTTAAGGTGTAAAAATTTCTCCTTAGCCTGAAGTATTTTATCTTTCTTTATAACTTCAGCTTCAGCCTCAGCCTCACGAATAATTTTACGTGAACGCGATTTTAGTGCCTGACTTATCGCAAACCAAGCCACCAAACCACCAGCCAAAAAACCTACTGCTCCTATTAGTATATCCATTCTTATTTCTATTTAGTTGATACTATAATATAAAAAAACGCATTTCTTTCCTGCCATATCAATAATAGGCCACCAAAAGCAGCCCCAGGAAAAAAATACGGGTAAAAAATATCTATCTCAAGCGGTTATTCGTCCGATAAAACCTGTTCAAGTTTCTGGTCCATTGCAGCAACGGCGTCAAGCACCGGCATCAAATCCTGACCATTTTCCAGTTCCAACGCCTTAATGACATACTGCAAAGCGGCCATGGCCAAAAAATCCTGAACATCTTTATCGTTATAACGCTGCTTATATTGTAATACTTTATCATTAATAAGTTTCGCTGCCTTTCGGATGCGTTCTTCATCGTTCCGATCCACACGCAACGGATACGAACGCTCTGCTACCTTCACATTTATCGAAAGTTTGTTATCCATAATAAGGCCTTTAACGATTCAAAAGAGCTATACACTTATCAATTTCCCGCACTATTTGATTAATCCGCAGCTTGGTTTCCTTAACATCTTCGGACGAGGCCTCCAATGTCTTGGCAATCTTCAACTTATCGTAATTTTCCTCCAGAGAAGTATAAGTAGCCGAAGCCTGACTCAACTGATTGGTTAACTGTGATACCTGATTGCGAAGCATTTTATTCTCCTCTTTTTCAGCCCGGTACCGCTCTATCAGCAGATCTATTTTCTCCTCTAATTTTACGATTAAGTCAATATTTGGATTAACCATGGTTCAAATTATCCTTACAAAATTAACATTGGTTTTAAAATTAAAAAAAAAAGTTGAACTCTTTTGAAAAAAAATAATTTAAGTAACAAATTGCCCTTTTTATTATACATATAACCAACTTCTACAAAATAAACATTATATCAGGTTTTAAAGGCATCGTTGAAAAATCTATCTTTGCAATAAAAAATAGTTGAAAGATTTCAATTCAAAACAACGCTGGCTGCCAATATCAGTAAAAGAAATGAATTTATTGGGATGGGAACAGCCTGATGTCATTCTTTTTTCGGGCGATGCCTATGTGGACCACCCCGCTTTTGGGGCCGCAGTGATTGGTCGTCTGCTCGAATCAATGCATTTAAAGGTGGCCATTGTGCCACAACCAAACTGGAAAGACGACCTACGTGATTTTCGGAAATTCGGGCGACCGCGACTTTTTTTCGCCGTCACAGCCGGAAATATGGATTCGATGGTCAACCATTATACTGCCGGGCGCCGATTGCGCTCTGACGATGCCTATACTCCTGATGGGAAAGCTGGTTTTCGGCCCGATTATGCATCGGCAGTTTATACCAAAATTCTCAAAAATATATATCCGGATGTGCCGGTCGTTTTAGGAGGCATCGAAGCCTCTTTACGCCGTTTAACCCATTACGATTATTGGCGTGATGAATTGAAACCCGGCATCTTACAATGGTCGGGAGCTGATTTGTTAGTCTACGGCATGGGAGAATTACCTATGCGCGAAGTGGTTCGACTTGTAACAAAAGGTGTTCCATTCGACCATTTGACCACCATTCCGCAAACAGCTATTATTCAAAATATTGACATACCTCTGCCACCTCACAAAAAATGGGATAACATCGAGCTGGCTTCGCACGATATTTGTTTGGTTGACAAAAAACGATTTGCAAACAATTTTAAGCATATTGAAACCGAGTCAAACCGGATGGAAGCGGCACGCTTGCACCAGGTGTGCGGCGACAAACGAATTGTCGTGAATCCGCCCTATCCCCCCATGAGCGAACAAGAGCTGGATAAGACCTTTGAGTTGCCATTTACCCGATTGCCACATCCCCGTTATCTGAAACGAGGCCCTATTCCGGCCTACGAAATGATAAAGCATTCGGTAATTCTGCACCGTGGCTGTTTCGGTGGATGTAGTTTTTGCACCATTTCGGCGCATCAGGGAAAATTTATCAGTTCCCGATCCAAAGTATCCGTCCTTAACGAGGTTAAACAAATTAGCGGGATGGCCGATTTTAAAGGTTACATCTCTGATTTGGGCGGGCCCAGCGCTAATATGTATAAAATGCAGGGTAACGATTTAACAATTTGCCACAATTGCAAGCGGCCCTCCTGCATCTTTCCATCCGTTTGCAGCAACTTAAATACATCACACCAGCCATTGCTCGATATTTACCATTCGGTTGATCAATTGCCAGGCATTAAAAAATCCTTCATAGGCAGTGGTGTGCGCTATGATATGCTATTAAATCCTAAAGCTTCGCCAGAAGAACAGCAATCGCACAAAGCCTACACCAAAGAACTTATATTAAAGCACGTATCAGGACGACTGAAAGTTGCACCGGAACACACATCGGATGAAGTTTTAAAAACGATGCGCAAACCATCATTTAACCTTTTTAAAAAATTCACCGGCATCTTCAACGCCCTAAACGAAAAACACGGACTAAAGCAACAATTAATTCCCTATTTCATCTCAAGTCACCCGGCCAGTACCGAAAAAACGATGGCGCAATTGGCCGTGGAAACCAAACAGTTAAATTTTAATCTTGAACAGATTCAGGATTTCACCCCAACCCCCATGACTGTAGCCACCGTTATATACTACTCCGGTTATCACCCGTATACGCTGGAGCCGGTTTATACTGCACACAGTAAAGAAGAAAAACAGAAACAACGGTTATTCTTTTTCTGGTATAAACCTGAAGCAAAAAAAGACATCAGCCTTATTTTGCGCAACAACCATCTGGAATCAATTGAAAAACAACTATTTGACAAACCTCCAAAATCAGAAGAAACCAGAACCAATGAAAAAAATTCAAACAAAAATGGAAAACATAAGTTTAACACAGGTTATAAAAGGGGATCTTTTGATTATAAACGAAAGGCAAAATAGTGTCTTTTCTTAAAGTCCGAGTTTTGAGTCTGAAAGCTCAAATCAAAAGATTGCTTTGCCAAAAGAAACCTCTCAATTTTAAAACTATTACTAATTAACTATTTATGAAAAGATTTTTTTTCTTAGGTCTGATTGCTACCACGGCACTAACCAGCTGCGATGAAGCAGCTGATATTATAGATGAAATATACAATGGCGAACTCACAGAATCGGTGGTCGTCAATGGGTTAAAGGAAGCATTAGAAATTGGAGTCGACTCTGCCGCCTCAGGTTTATCAATAACCAACGGCTATTACGCAGATGAACTGGTAAAAATAGGGCTTCCCTCCGAAGCCGATATTATTGTTGAGAATATAAGTTATATTCCGGGCGGATCAGCTCTCGTTGAAAAGGTAATTTTAAGTATTAACCGTGCGGCTGAAGATGCAGCCAGCGAAGTTGCGCCAGTTTTTTGGGATGCCATTACCGACATGTCTATTCTGGATGGTTTTGAAATTCTTAACGGGGATAACGATGCGGCCACTCAATATCTGAAAAGCAGCACCTATGATGATTTATTCGAGTTGTATCAACCTAAAATACAGACTTCATTAGACAAAGATATTATTGGCGGAATAACGGCCAATGACGCATGGGAAAATTTAACGACACCATGGAACAATTTCGCAAGTTCACTTTCAGGGCAATTACTAAATTTTGAAACAGTAAATACCTCTCTTGACGAATATCTTACCAATAAAGCACTTGACGGTTTATTTCTGAAGTTGGCCGGAGAAGAAGAAAAAATACGAACCGACCCGGCAGCACAAGTAACTGATTTGTTACAAAAAGTGTTTGGCTCATTATAATTTAAACAAACGCCCTTGCCAGGTATCACGTTCGTCCAGCCGTTTTTCGACCAAACGAGCCACCTCAAAATTTTTCAGGCCCCACCTCGGCGCTAGCAATAGTGCCTGGGGCGCCTGACTGGCAAAACGTTCCATTACAATATCGGGACGAACCCGCTCTAAAAAATCGATTATAAGCTCCACATATTCGTCAATTTCAAACACCCTGTATTTTTCAGGATTTTGGAGGTAATCGCGCCCCATTGATGAGCCTTTAACATACTGTAGTTGGTGTATTTTCAAATATTTCACAGGAATCTTCGACATGGCATCGGCATGAGCCAGCATTTGATCTTTGTCTTCGCCGGGGAGTCCCAAAATAAGATGTGCTCCCACTGGTATTTTTTTTGCTGAGAGCCGTTGTACTGCATCACAAGTGGTGGCAAAATCATGTCCCCTGTTCACTCGGTCTAACGTGGCGTCGTTGGTCGACTCCACCCCCAGTTCTACATTCACATATACACGTTGCTGCAATTGTTCAAAATAGTCCAGTAACTCATCAGACAAACAATCGGGCCGTGTACCCACAATCACCCCCCTAATTAAAGGATGGCTAACGGCTTCTTCATACAAACTGATGAGATGTGACAGTTCACCATAGGTATTGGTATAGGCCTGAAAATAAGCCATAAAATCAGTATAGGGATGTTTTTTTTGAAAAAACTCAATTCCCTTATCGATTTGCAGGGTAACCGATAAATCAGACTTACAATAATCAGGATTGAACGTTTCATTGTTACAAAAAGCACATCCCCCCACACCTTTACTACCGTCGCGATTGGGGCAGGTAAAACCGGCATTAATGGATATTTTCTGAAATCTGTGACCAAAAACAGAACGTATATGCCGACTAAAATCATTATATCGTCCACTGTGTCCCCAGGAATAGGTTGTCATTGTATCATTTACTCAATGGTGTATCAGACAAAAGTAAGAAAATAAAAATTAAAGCGATGTGTGTTTTATTATGCCGGTCTGTTACAAAGCCGATGATAGGCATTTACAATACCACATCGCACCCGCTCATCATCGGCGTATTTATTATTCATTTCCAGTTCAATGCCGGCATAATCAACTCCAAACCGAAGGCGCAAAGCAGCAACATGCCCGTCAGTCTTGCCCAGATACGGATAATTAAACCGGATACGAAAATTCGGAAATTCTTTCTGTAGCTCCTGTTTCCACCTAATTGCCCACTTTTTTTCATCACCGTGACCGGGATGAAATAACAAGCCCAAATCGGCATTACGAATCTTACCTTTAAACACAGGGGTAAACGAATGTACCGACACATGAAAAATTTTGGCTCCCTTTAACAGGACTGCTTCAGCAGCATCACCAAAAGATTGGCGAAACGGATAATAATAACCATTAAGGACCTCCTCTTTCTTTCGGGCTGAAAGAACCGCAGAAAACTCGGAGAACAATGTTTTTCGGTTTATAGAACGGTTTAAATCAACCAACAAACGGGTTGTTTCGCTATAAATGGAAAAGGAAGTCGCATCGGAAATCATCGCGCGATAAAGAGACAAAGCCCCGGGGTCCCACCCTCTGTGAGACTTTAATGCTTCGTCGGCATCCGTAAATAAAAATTTATATTCCGGCGGGACTTGATTACCACCATGCTCACACGACAAAAAACAGGATACCATCAGGCGTTAAATAATTGATTGTTTGCCAATGCATCGGCCACCCCCTGGTAAACCTGCTTTATTTTACCATGTGACAAATCTCCCTGAAGTGCTCTAACAATACGTGAACTTAATGTACCGGCACGAACAATTCTGGAAGCCGTCTGGAAAGCTTCGGCCGACAATAACGGTTGTAGTTGCTCCAACAAATGCCCCCAAACATCGCCTGCTTGTGCCGACAGATTGTCAATGCCCCATATACTCAAATATTCAGCATCCGTAATGAGTGCCTTTCCGCCATCTCTGATGGTCGACACCAATATTGCTGCCAGAGAATCTTCGTGCCATTTTTTTTGCTCTGAATAAGCGACTCCTTTTTCACTAACCAACCATTTCAGCAATGCCACAACGACTTCAACAATAGCGAGGTCGGCCTTAGGAGATTCCTGAATATCAATCAACCGTATTTCGATGGCGCTACGATCAAACCGTGCGATGGCGCCCCGCGAATTCAAAAAATGATGGTCCAGCACACCCTCATGGTCATAGGGCCGTATGTCGCGCATTATGGGATTAAAAATCTGTTCATAATAGGCCTCTTCCGTAAACACCGCTTCCGGAATCACTTTACCGGCAATAGAAGGTATTTTCTTTTGATTGTTGCGATATTTCTCGAGACGGCTGTCAGAAAACCCCGTCAGTTGACTATCCAACAAAGGGGTACTGGCGCACAAAGCCGGCAAAAGTGGTAATACCAGACGAATGGCCGCATGCAACCGGCCAAATTCTTCATCGCCCGAAAATGGCAAATTGATATGAGTACTTTGTAAATTACTCCAGCCATGTCCTCTACAATCAAAAATACGATTATAAAGTTCATAAATCTGGTTGTATTCATGTTCCCAAAGACAGGTTTCAGTAAACGGATCCATCCACGGATGAGCGCCCGTAGGCAAAAGCATGGCATTGAAACGCCCCAACAAGTTATTTATCTGTTGGATATTCTCGTAAAATATTCCATCAGCCCCTTTCAGGCTCACCACCGGACCATTGGTCTTCAGTTCCACCACATGATTCACCAATTCGTTGGACCAGGCCACTGCGCCATTTTCATAATCGGCTGTTATTTCACCCGTAACCTCTTGCAAAAGTTGATCACAAACCGGCATCACCGACAAGGTATCCCGGTTCACAATCATATATTCCAATTCAACCCCGGTCACTTCAAAAAGTGAGTACGGCCTTTTTATTTCTGACATCTGAATTAACTATCAATTTATAACATTGAACACACTCAAACCAGTCGACAAAATGGCAATTAATGATGTTTTGCCAGGATTAAGAAGCAAGCTCAACGATAAGATGCTGAACCAACTCCATGAACCCCTTCTGATATCATCGAACCACCAGACTTAAAAGATATTCAATCACCGTATCGTAAATTTTTTCGTGCAACAGCGAGTCTTCAATACCTGCATCAATGTTAGGATTATCGTTAATTTCAATAATCATAACCTTTCCGTCCACCTCTTTCACATCCACGCCATAAAGCCCATTACCAATAAGCTTCGTTCCTTTCAGTGCAATATCAATAACCTGAGGCGGCACCTGATCTATTTCAAAAATATCAAAATTACCTGTGATGTCATTTTTATTTTTACTGCCCCAATTATATATCTGCCAGTGATCTTTGGCCATATAATATTTACAAACAAATAAAACTTTATTATTAAGCACCCCCACCCGCCAGTCGTAATTGGTAGGCATGAATTCCTGTGCAATAATAAGCTCTGAAACCTTCATCATTTGCCTCACCTTAATCTTCATCTCCTCGGGTGTATCGACCTTAACCACGCCTTGCGAAAACGACGAATCGGGCAATTTAAGCACGCAGGGAAAGCCCAGCTTGTTTTCAACCCCCTTAACATTTTCGGAATGGATAATAATCGTTTTGGGCGTCGCAATTTTATTTTGCGACAGCAGCTCGGCCAGATAAACCTTATTGGCACATCGCAAAATCGATTCCGGCGAATCAATAACTGCCAGTCCTTCACGCTGGGCCCTGCGCGACATGCGATACGTATAATGATTGACAGCCGTGGTTTCCCGAATAAACAGCGCATCAAACTCGCCAATACGGCTGTAATCTTCTTTCGTAATCAACTCCACATAACAACCTTGTTTTTCGGCAGCATCCACAAAATTGGAGATGGCCTTTTTGTTGGATGGCGGTTCCGACTCATCGGGGTTTACCAAAATCGCCAGGTCATACTTAAACTTTTCGACTTTGGCCTTATCATATCTTTTAAGCGTGAAGTAGTTTTTGGCCGTATCATAAACAAAATCCAGATGATGTTCCGGAATTTCCTTAAAGGGAATCGTCTTTACCGATTGAATTTCCCATTTCTTACCGTCAAAAATAAACCGCGCTCTAAGCAATGGCGCCTGAAACAATTTATAGAGCACATGTGCCAGCTTGTCGTACTGAGGAGAAATATTGCGTCCAAAATAAACACTCAATACAAATTCTTTGGAGCGAATGTGCTTTAATTTCTTCTGAATTAAATCATCTTCAGCCTCCGAAATCGACTTTACGATAGCCTGCGCTTTTAAATCCAGAATATTTTTAACGGAAGGGATTACTTTCTGTCCTCTGGCAGCTGCCAGCAATGACACATAATAACCGCGGGTTTGATAGGCATAATCGAAGCAAAGATTAAAAACCCGAGCATTCTTCATTTTAGCGTATGTTTCCGATTCCAGGTAAGTTTTTGGGGAAACAACATCGACATCGGAAATTTCAAAATTCCACTTATGTGGATGATTTATTACAATTATTTTTTTCATGAAAAATCTGGAATATCTGTTTTATGTATTTATGTAAACTGACCTTTGGGTATAACAATTAACATGTTGGCATCGTAAGTGACACTACCCAGCAAAATTGAATTTATCAGTCGATTAATATTCACCTCATAGTAGTTATTCCCGGATATGGGATTTTCCTTGTAAGGGTCGGCTACAAATACGGATGAATCTTTCATTCCCGATAAAACCACAAAATGACCCATTGGCTCCCCACGTAAATCATCAAAAACAGATTTGTTCTTTCTGTTGGTATATTCACGTGGTGAGTTGTAAAGATAGGTTGCACTGAGCCCTGTAAGAATAGGAATATCTTTATCGAAGTAAGACTTAAAAATAGCAGGTTGCAAATCTTCAAATAAAATTTCGCCCCCAAGCATGAGAAATGTCTGATACGCACGAGTGGCTTGTTCAAACTTTTTACCCGTTTTAAACTGAAGCTGCTTCTCAAGTAATTCGACCAATTCACTGTTGGAAATACCCTCCCATGAGGGATCAAACATTTTTAGATTATAGCTGTAAATACGGGTTGAGAAACCTTTCTTCAAAGCATCAATACCTAACATTACAGCCAACGTTCCACCCCCCTCCAGCGATTTAACCGAACCAATTACGTCGTCGAGGTCAATAGATAGGCCGTAATGGTTATAGATAGCATGTAAACTGGTAGGACCGCAGGTGATGTCGTCGGGCTGCGACATCATCTTAATAAAATTAACAGGTTTCATTAGTTAAGTATTTAATATATAAGCTAAAAGCACATTGCATCAAAACGCCGTATTGCACTTTGCTTAACCCTTCAAATGAACACATTTTTTTGATTTGATGTACCCGATGACTGTAATTATTTTACTAATTATTTACCTTTGTGACTCAACCAAATGAATTAGGCACATGCAGCTGTTTTATGAACCCGAAATACTCGTCAACGGAGGTGTTCTTAGCCCGGAAGAATCGAACCATTGCATCCGGGTATTGCGACATCAGGCCGGTGATGTTATAAATATACTGAATGGCAAAGGGCATTTATTTGAAGCCCGCATTACTGACGCGTCGCCCAAAAAATGCCGCGTAGAAATTCAAGCTAAAAAAGATGAGGCGGCTCCTTTGTATATCTGTCATATCGCAATAGCACCAACAAAAAATATAGATCGAACAGAGTGGTTTATGGAGAAGAGTACTGAAATAGGGATTGAAGAAATCACCCCCATATTCTGCAGTAACTCAGAACGTAAAGTCATCAAACCCGAACGACTCGAAAAGGTCATAATTGCAGCTACTAAACAGTCTATCAGTTTGTGGCGGCCAATACTCAACCCTGCCATAACCTTTAGTGAATTTGTAAAGAAACCTTTTGCTGGTGACAAATTTATTGCCCATTGTCAGGAAGGCAATACCGTCCATCTGAAGACAGCGGCCCAAAAAGGCAATAACACCCTCATTCTTATCGGTCCGGAAGGTGATTTTAGCGAAGCAGAAATAAAAATGGCTTTAGAATATGGATTTAAGCCTATTTCGTTGGGTCGCAAAAGGCTACGCACTGAAACAGCGGCCTTAACAGCTTGTCATATTATTCGTATAATTAATGATTAATATAGTCGCTCAGCTTTTTATTTTTCATATAATCACGAATATCGCGAGAAATGCGCTTCGACATATCGCCCAAGATGCAACTATCAAAAGGACAGGTCTCCTTTGCTCCCGGACAAGCCTGAACATCCAGAGTGCCCTCAATGGACTCATAAATAGCAAGTAAAGAAATTTCATCCGGATCCTTTCGGAGAGTAAAACCACCACTGGGGCCCCGGTTGGAAGAAATAAATCCCTCTTTGGCCAACCGCTGTAAAATTTTTGCTACATGATGACGGGAACTAAAAATTCTAGCAGATATTTCACCTACATTAAGAACTTCATTGGTCTTCGCAATAAGAACCATACTGTGAAGAGCGATTGATGCTGCCTCTGACAAGGCCACGATATTCGACATAGTTGAATGAGTAAGGTATAATATTTAGGGCTTACAAGAAAAGTCCAACATCTGCGTTATGTTTAT
The DNA here is from genome assembly GCF_052400685.1 of Geofilum sp. OHC36d9. NCBI lineage: Bacteria > Pseudomonadati > Bacteroidota > Bacteroidia > Marinilabiliales > Marinilabiliaceae > Geofilum > Geofilum sp. OHC36d9. Next base: position 63,255 of record NZ_JBQTGJ010000014.1, on the reverse strand, counting down.
CCTCAAAATGGTCGTTTATCATATTAAGCCCAAATTTATCGAGCTGGGCAAGCCTTGAATTTGAAATTTAAGGCTCAAACTCCTGACTTTATGGAGAAGCACTAATTAGTGTTTGTCTATAAAGTCAACTTCTGCGTTACGCTTGTCATAAAAACAGTCATTTACGAAAAGTAAACTGACTTCGTCTTCTTCCTCCTTGTAAAGCATAATCAAAGCATTTATGAGATAAATCCACAACAACAGCTTTGTTTCTGCCTTTACTTCGTTCGTCAGTCCCTTGATTTTTATGACTTCGCAAGCCTTGAATTTGAACTTCATACTTCAAACACTTAGTTTATGGACAGACTCTAATTAGACTACAAATATAAAATAAGGAACTCTATTATCAAATAAAACACTAAACACCACTCATAAAAAAAGCAGATACAACGCTATAAATAAACTATATACATATATAACAGTAACAATAATCTATTTAATATAATTTTATGAATTGATTTTATCTTTCAGCAATGCTTCAAGCCGAAACATTTCATCACGGTATTGTGCTGCTGAGACAAAATCCAACTCTTTGGATGCCGCTTCCATCGCTTTTTTCGTTTTTTGAATGGCTTTTTCAAGGCCATGAATACTCATATAAGCAACCACCGGATCCGCTGCCACATCTGACGATTCAGACTCTACATAAGCTTTTGCCGATGCGGCAGGCGCACTTCCCGGTATAACAGACCCCTTACGGCGGACGGCCTGATGCGGCACAATCTGATTGGCCACATTGTATGCCAACTGTTTTTCACGACGATAATTCGTTGCATCAATGGTCTCCTGCATTGAATGCGTTATTTTATCGGCAAACATAATTACCCTGCCATTCAGGTTACGGGCCGCCCGTCCGGCAGTCTGTGTTAAAGCACGTGCCGACCGAAGAAATCCTTCCTTGTCGGCATCCAAAATAGCCACCAGGGAAACTTCGGGTAAGTCCAGTCCTTCGCGCAAAAGATTTACTCCCACCAAAACATCAAAAAGCCCCTCGCGTAAACCTTCCATTATTTTAACACGCTCAATAGTATCAACATCCGAATGGATATATTCACAGCGAATCCCCATTCTTGTGAGATAGGCCGATAGTTCTTCCGCCATTCGTTTGGTCAGTGTCGTAACCAGAACACGTTCTTCTTTTGGTATACGAATTTGAATTTCATTAATTAACTCATCAATCTGATTAAGCGAAGGACGAACTTCTATTTCAGGATCCGGCAATCCAGTGGGCCGAATAACCTGCTCAACAATAACACCTTCGCTTCGTTGCATTTCATAATCGGCAGGTGTTGCACTAACATATATCACATTTTTGGCCAAAACCTCAAACTCTTCAAATTTCAGCGGCCGGTTATCCAATGCCGATGGCAGACGAAAACCGTACTCCACCAAATTCTTTTTGCGGCTGAAATCGCCTCCATACATGGCCCTTATTTGCGGTATTGTAACATGACTTTCGTCAATCACGATCAAAAAATCTTTTGGAAAATAATCCAACAAACAGAAAGGACGGGTTCCTGCTGGCCGACCATCAAAATAACGACTGTAATTTTCGATTCCCGGACAGTATCCCAACTCTCTGATCATTTCAAGATCATAATTAACACGTTCATCCAGTCGTTTGGCCTCCAGAGCTTTACCTTCCTCACGCATAAAAGCCAAATGAGCCGTTAAATCATCCTGGATATGCGAAATAGCCTCATGAATTCGTTCTTTGGTGGTAACGAAAATATTCGCAGGATAAATAAGGAATTGGTCATGATCCTCCAATTTTATATTATTAACAGGATCAAAAGTCTCAATTGATTCAATTTCATCCCCCCAAAAAATCACCCGGCAGGCTTCGTCAGCGTAGGCCAGGAAAATATCAACAGTATCACCTTTCACCCTAAAATTGCCACGATTAAACTCCACCTCATTACGCGAATAAAGACTATCAACCAAGTGACGAAGAAATTGTGTTCGGCCAATACTAGCTCCCTTTTTAAGAGAAATAACATTGGCATGAAAATCTTCCGGATTACCAATACCATATAAACATGACACCGAAGAAACCACAATCACATCCTTGCGGCCCGAAAGCAAAGCCGATGTCGCACTCAAACGTAATTTTTCAATCTCTTCATTGATGGATAAATCCTTTTCAATGTATGTATCGGTCACCGGGAGATAGGCCTCAGGTTGATAATAATCATAATACGAGACAAAATATTCCACCCTGTTATTTGGGAAAAAATTTTTAAACTCGCCATACAACTGGGCCGCCAGAGTTTTGTTATGACTTAATATTAAGGTTGGCCTACCCAGCTCCTGAATCACATTGGCCACTGTAAACGTCTTTCCTGAGCCGGTAACTCCCAGAAGCGTTTGTGCATTGCTTCCGTCTTTAAAACCTTTCACTAATTTAACAATAGCATCAGGCTGGTCGCCTGTTGGCTCAAAATCCGATGTTAGCTTAAAATCCATATATTATAATCCCCTGTATCTCCACGCAAACACTAAAAAGAATAATGACCTTCAAAAACAAATTTAGCCGGACCATCCAACCATATATTTTTATACACCCCTTTGGAAACGGGCTCAAAACTAACCTTCAGTTCTCCACCAAGAACAGACACCTGATAGTTATTCTTTTTTCCATGCACATAATAATCGGTTAAAACAGAAGCCACACATCCGGTACCGCAGGCCCATGTTTCATCCTCAACACCCCGCTCATAAGTTCTAACCTTAATATGTCCGTCACTGATCACCTCTACAAAATTAACATTAGTACCTTCTGTTTTAAAACGGTCACTATACCGAATTTCCCGGCCTTTGCCAAAAACATCCAGACCATCAATCTGAGGATGAAAACTAACATGATGCGGTGACCCTGTATTCAAATAATAGGTTCCACCGGACTCATCAATGCCACTAACATCAACCATTTTAAGACGCACATAATCCGTCTGACAAATAGCCTCATGTCGCCCGTCAACCGCCTCAAATTCAAACAACTTACCCTTATCAACAAGGCCCATTTTTTCGGCGAAGGCAACAATACAACGCCCCCCATTACCACACATGGTGGCTTCGCGACCGTCACTGTTGAAATAACGCATCGAAAAAGCATAGCTTTTCGAATTTTGCAACAACATAAGCCCGTCTGCACCTATACCAAACCTGCGATGGCACATCGCTTCGATTAGCTGAACCTCCTTTGCATCAAAGAAAAGCGAACGGTTATCAATCAAAATAAAATCGTTACCGGCACCGTGATACTTATAGAATTTAATATCAGACATAGAAAAACAATTAGGGCACAAAGATAAGGAAGAGGAGTCACTCCTACCAATCAAATCGAATTTTTCAATTGACATTAGTGCTTAATTAACTTAATTTTATGTCATTCAAGCCCCCTTCGGTGGCATTTCGGTTTTGTTTAAGGATTAGGGTAGGGTGACCGGAATATCTCCCAGGGGGTTTCTTCACTCCAAAGCGCACCTTAAATCAAACACAAGCCTCGTTAAATTTTGTTAACCGATATTTTAAAGGCATATAATTTGATTGTTATATGCAAACCTTTAAAATTAATATGTCATGAAAAATAAGAAACAACTTTTTGCAACCGTTGCAATATCAATCATCAGTGCTTTTATTGGTGTTTTTATTTTTTCCAAAATTAATGGACCTTTGGTACAGCGGGTCGAAGTCCCTGTTGAAGTGAACCACTCAGCTCGCTACGCTTCCTTATCACAGGAAAAACCGACGACAGGCTATCCTGATTTGACATATGCCGCCGACCAATCGGTTCATAGCGTCGTACACGTGCAAACCAAAGCCACATCATCAGTATCACAGTCATATATGGACAATCCATTATTCGATTTTTTCTTTGGGCCAAACGGTTACCAGCAACGGCCAATGGAAAGACAGGTTATGGGTTCAGGCTCCGGGGTCATTGTCTCAGCTGATGGATTTATTGTCACCAATAACCATGTTATAGACGATGCCAACGAAATTGAAGTTATTCTGAACGACAAACGAACGTTTAAAGCCGTTGTTGTAGGCACCGATCCCACCACCGACATTGCACTTTTAAAAATCGATGCATCCGAATTGCCTTATATGCAATATGGTAATTCAGATGATTTAAAAATTGGCGAATGGGTGCTTGCAGTCGGCAACCCTTTTAATTTGACCTCCACCGTAACGGCAGGTATTGTGAGCGCCAAGTCACGTAGTATTCAGATTCTCGGACAAATGAGCATAGAAGCATTCATTCAAACCGATGCTGCTGTAAATCCGGGTAACAGCGGAGGCGCGTTGGTCAATACATCCGGAGAACTGGTTGGTATTAATACAGCTATTGCCTCACAAACAGGATCATACACAGGATATTCATTTGCCGTTCCGGTGAGTATTGTACAAAAAGTGGTATCAGATCTGATGGAATTTGGCGAAGTACAAAGGGGACTGATTGGTGTTAATATTCGGGAAATGGACAACGAATTAGCCAAAAAAATGAACCTCGACCCCGGCACCGGAGTTTATGTAGTTGAAGCCATAGACGGTGGTGGCGCACAAGTGGCAGGCATCAAATCGGGTGATGTAATAGTCAGTGTAAATGGCGATAAAGTCAATACCGTACCCCAATTGCAGGAAAAAATAAGCCGATACCGTCCTGGCGATAGTGTACAAGTAGAAATAATACGTGACGGTAAAAGAAAACCTTTTACCATTACCTTACGTAACATTCAAGGTAATACTGATATTGTTAAAACAACTGGAAAATTCGGTCAGCTGGGAGCCACATTTGAGCCACTATCCAGCAGCGAAAAACAACGGTTTGGATTACGCAATGGATTAAAAGTTAAAAATGTAACTTCAGGAAAATTCAAAGATGCAGGCGTCAGCAAAGGCTATATAATAACCCAGGCCAATAGGGTGCCTATCAACAGCGAAGAAGACCTGAAAAAAGTAGTAGAAGTTTTAAATGATGGACTTTTTCTGACCGGAATTTATCCGAATGGAAAAGTCGCCTATTATGCGATAAATCTTCAGGAATAATAATAATGTAATACACCGTAGACCTATTGCTTTAGTCTGAAAAAAAGCGTACTTTTGCGGCGTATTTGGAGGAGACATGAGACAACTAAAAATAACAAAATCAATCACCAATCGCGAAAGCGCATCATTGGATAAATATCTTCAGGAAATTGGTCGTGAGGAACTAATATCTGTTGAAGAGGAAGTAGAACTGGCGCAGCGCATAAAAAAGGGAGATCAAACAGCCCTCGAAAAGCTGACCAGAGCCAATTTGCGTTTCGTAGTATCGGTAGCCAAACAATACCAGAATCAGGGCTTAAGTTTGCCCGACCTTATAAATGAAGGTAATCTGGGACTAATAAAAGCAGCTGAGAAATTTGATGAAACCCGTGGTTTTAAATTTATCTCATATGCTGTATGGTGGATTCGTCAATCAATATTGCAGGCTTTGGCCGAGCAGTCAAGAATTGTACGTTTGCCACTGAATCAGGTTGGCTCATTAAATAAGATAAATAAAGCCTATTCAAAATTTGAGCAGGAACACGAACGCAAGCCATCGCCAGAAGAATTGGCCGATGAATTGGAATTACCTGCTGATAAAGTTTCAGATACGCTTCGGGTTGCTGGTCGCCATATATCTGTGGATGCGCCATTTGTTGAGGGTGAAGACAACAGCTTGCTGGATGTACTTGTCAATGGCGATTCACCCAATGCTGACCGTTCGTTAATCAATGAATCTCTTGCCCGTGAAATTGAACGTGCATTAGCCACATTAACCGAAAGGGAGAGCGATATCATTAAATTATTTTTTGGTATTGGATGTCAGGAAATGACATTGGAAGAAATTGGTGAGCGTTTTGGTTTAACCCGCGAAAGAGTTCGTCAGATAAAGGAAAAAGCAATACGACGTTTGCGACATACATCACGCAGTAAATTGTTAAAAACTTATCTGGGTTAATTATTGTTTCTTAGGTCGTTAAAAATTATCAACACATATCAGATTCTTTTGGAGACGAAATAATCTTAGTACGAAAAACAGGGATGTTACCATTAGTGACATCCCTGTTTTTTTGTTAATGAAATATTGTATTCAATTGTTTTACCTCATTTTCCCAGCTTAACATTGATGAGGCCACCATCATTTTCTCTCCTATCCTTTCACGTAATTTATCATCCTCACATATACGACGAATAATGGCCGCCAATTCAGAAGGCACCATGGATGATGTCAGGAGACCGGTTTCATACTGTTCAATAAAATCATGAATATCGGGAAAATCAGAAGCCAATATTGGTAAACCCAACATTGGATAATCAAACAAACGATTTGGTAAGGAGTGGTAATAATTCAAGCCCAAATTTTGAAGCAAGCATAATCCAACATGTGCCTGTGCCGCATACTTTGGCAATTCATAAAACGGCACGGCTCCAACAAAACGAACTTGTGCATTCAACTTCAAATTATCCGTTAATTGTTTAAGGTCATGTTCTAAATCGCCCCGACCAACTATCAACAATTGGTAACCCGGTAAGAAAGCCATGGCCCTTATGGCCTCTTCCAGACCACGGCCCACATTCAATGCACCCTGGTAATAAACCACAGGACGGTTGTTCACTTTACGAATGGGTATGAAGTGCTTCGCAACCGATGGAATATTTCTTACCAACTTAAAATCCAACTGATAGCGCTCTTTATATAAATTCACCAATCCTTTTGAAACAGTAATTCCGGCATAAATACCAGGCACGAGCCAATCCTGAATCGTAAGCCAAATGGACTTAATCAATGGGCGATGCTGCAACTCAGGTACTTCCGGAAAATATTCATGACTGTCAAATACAACCGGCGTTCTCCTAAAAAGACCAGCCAACCGGCAAGCGGGCAACGTATCCAGATCAACAGCCAAAAAGAAATCGGCCCGTTGTGTTAAAAGAGCAAAAAACAGACGACAATTCAGATTCAGATAAAACAACGGTCCTTTATTAAACCATAAATTAAATCGTCGAACATTGACCTCTTGCTCATAATTCTTTGCGGGCCACTTTCGCCCCCAAACTAACACTTTGTAACCTCTTGACTTCAAATAACCAGTCATTTTAGCCACACGATGATCGGTTACAAGATTATTGGAAACTGTAATAATTACTGTTCGCATATAAACAACAAATAAAAAACCTCTCCGGTAACAATCCGAAGAGGTTAATATAATAAAATTTCAACAGGCTATAACTGCTTACACATCAATATTGGCATAAGTCGCATTTTTCTCAATAAAATCGCGACGTGGCGGAACATCATCTCCCATCAACATACTAAAAATACGGTCGGCTTCGGCCGCACTTTCAATTGAAACCTGACGTAAAGTACGATGCTCAGGCGACATGGTTGTTGTCCATAATTGCTCGGCATTCATTTCACCCAAACCTTTATATCGTTGAATATGAATTGAATCTTCTTTACCGCCACCAAATTTCTCTACAAATTCACGACGCTGCTTTTCATCCCAACAATACTCCTCCACTTTGCCCTTACGCATCAAATACAATGGTGGTGTAGCAATGTACAGGTGACCTCCTAAAATCATCTCTTTCATATAACGGAAGAAAAACGTCATAATCAAAGTTGTGATATGGCGACCATCCACATCGGCATCGGTCATTATTATAATTTTATGATATCTCAGTTTTGTCAGATTAAGCGCCTTGCTGTCGTCTTCGGTACCAATCGTAACACCGAGAGCCGTAAATATATTTTTAATTTCCTCACTTTCAAACACCTTATGTTGGAGAGCTTTCTCCACATTCAAAATTTTACCTCTTAAAGGTAAGATTGCCTGAAACTGACGGTTACGACCTTGTTTAGCAGTACCACCGGCCGAGTCCCCCTCAACCAGAAACACCTCACATAGGGCAGCATCTTTTTCAGAACAATCGGCAAGTTTACCAGGCAAACCGCCTCCCGACAACACACTTTTTCGCTGTACCAATTCACGGGCTTTACGGGCCGCATGACGAGCTGTGGCCGCCAAAATAACCTTATTAACAATGGCCTTGGCATCCTTTGGATTCTCTTCAAGATAATTATTCAGCATAGTGCTGACAGCTGTGTCTACAACCCCAGCCACATCACTGTTACCCAGTTTGGTCTTTGTCTGCCCTTCAAACTGAGGCTCAGCCACTTTTACCGAGATAACAGCCGTTAACCCCTCACGAAAATCATCGCCATTGATATCAAACTTAAGCTTCTGCAACAGACCTGACTTATCAGCCCAATTTTTTAAGGTACGTGTTAAACCACGTCTAAAGCCAGTCATGTGTGTTCCGCCTTCAATGGTATTAATATTGTTGACGTAAGAATAGATGTTCTCGCTAAAAGAAGTATTATAAAGAATAGCCAACTCAACAGGCGTATCACTTTTATCTGAATTAATATAAATGATCTCGTCAATCAGAGGCTCCCGGTTTGAATCGATAAACTGAACAAATTCTTTCAGTCCATCCGTCGAATGAAAACGCTCTGAAAGATATTGCCCATTCTCATCCACTTCTCTTTTATCGGTTAATATAATTTCAATATTTGCATTTAAAAACGCCAGTTCGCGCATTCGGTCTGCCAATATTGAAAATTTGTATTCTGTCGTATTGAAAATGGTATCATCAGGTTTAAACGTTACCATCGTTCCCCTCAGTTCCGTTGTACCCACTTCAGCTACAGGTGAAATAGGTTTACCACGATGATATTCCTGCCGGTATTTTTTGCCTTCACGGTAGACCTCAACCACAGTTTTGGTTGACAGCGCGTTAACACAAGAAACACCAACACCGTGCAAACCACCAGAAACCTTATAACTACCCTTATCAAACTTACCACCGGCATGCAAAACCGTCATAACCACTTCTAGCGCAGAGCGACCTTCTTTTTCATGCATATCGACCGGGATACCCCGTCCGTTATCGACCACCGTAACCGAGTCATCTTCGTTGATGGTCACCTGTATTGAGTTGCAATGACCGGCTAAAGCCTCATCAATAGAGTTATCCACCACTTCATAAACCAAATGGTGCAAACCTTTAACACTTACATCGCCAATATACATAGCCGGACGTTTACGCACGGCTTCCAATCCTTCCAGTACCTGAATATTATTGGCCGAATAGCTGCCTTTCTCAGACGAATTAGGAGTGAGATTTAAATTATCGCTCATGATTATTTATATTGGATTAATCCGTTCAACCTGTTTTGTTGAAGGTCCACAAATATAATAAAAATATAGGTTTTAAACGACTTTTAGGCTAGATTTCGCGTCTTTTTATACAACATATAAACAGCTTATACACAACCAATAAAATCATTATATTATTCTTTTTTTGGACAAGGTTGTTTGATTTATTTTGAAGGGCCATTTTTATTAACATTAACACTAACCAATAATAATTTTGTATTTTTGGCGAAACAAGAAAGACATTCATTTTGGAAACAAATAATACATCAGCTGTAAAATACTGGTACGCCTTATATACCAAATCAAGAGCCGAAAAAAAAGTACAAGATCAACTGATAAAAAAAGGCATTGAGTCCTATTTGCCACTCAAAAGAGAATTACGTCAATGGTCTGATCGGAAAAAATGGGTTGAAACACCAATTATTAGTTCATATGTCTTCATCCGCATCTCATTGGATGACTACCGCAAAGTGTTTGAAATACCCGGAATAGTGGCTTATGTTTCTCACAAAGGAAAAGCAGTAGTGATTCCTGATGAAGAAATGGAGGCTATGCGCAAAACCGTTGAAAACAAATTGAACTTCAGCGTAGAAAGCAGCTCGCTGAAAAAAGGCCAGCAGGTAATGGTCACTTCCGGACCACTGGCAGGCGTGAAAGGAAAAATAACAAAAATAAATGGCCAGAAAAAACTGTATATTGAAATCAGCCAAATTGGTTATACACTGGTTGTTAACCTGGATGAAGCCACTAGTATAGAATAATTTAACGACCAAACAGTCGAAATAATAACATGCGGAGACTACTTTTTACCAAATACCAGAGACGAAAAAGCAAATGATGATGAGAACCTGTTTTATCAACCAACACAAGGTGTTTCATAAAAGCCAATCGCGCCTTCCAGTCTTTTGAATATTTCAAACGTTCCCATGCAATAGAATAGCCATATTTTAAGCCCGATGGTCCGCCATTGTGCCGCTTGATAAAGCTGGCCATCTCAGCCACATCATTGAGTGGCACTTCAAAATCATCGCTTCCCAAATATGATTGTGGCCATAAAAAATGCAGCAAGCCTAAAACACGTGAAACAGGCTTTAGCAAATCATTGGCCGACATAAAATTAATGATTTCCTCCTTGGTAAAACGGTTTTGATAATATTCAAAACAAAGCTTTAAATCATAAAACCACCCCAAACGCACTCCTCCATTACGATAAGAATAGTATATGTGGAGCAGTAAATGCGCCAATAAATGCAAAGGGTGCATGGCATTCAACCCACCATCGGGTATAATTTCCTTCTTTTGCCAGATAATAGCCGTGGGAATCTGATATTTTAGATTAACAGCAAATAACGATTTATGAATTTCCAGCAACACACCCCGATACATAAAACCGGGTAAATGATGCCCGTATTTATCCATATTAACCAGGTCAGCCCCATCCGGCGCAAGCATCGTAAAAGCTTCTTCAGCTCTTCCTGAGGGCACCAGAATGTCGATATCACTCATCGGTCGAAGGGCGGAATCTCTATAAACAACGCGGGAAAGAAAACTACCTTTAAGTAACATCGCTTCAATTCCTTTGCTACGAAGTTTTTGCAACACTTCATCGCCTACTATTTGCAGAGCAGCATTACGAGCCAGATTAGAAAAATACTCCTTTTTCAGCTTATTTCGCCCCACTTCCGTCAGCGAATCAACGACAGGACTGCGGTATAAAATCTGGCCCAGCCCATGCTTGAGCGCAAAGTCAATCATTGAGCCTTCGTCACCAAAATCATCAGACCAAGGTTCCGTTTCACCCCTGAAAACCAAACCGATCAACCAGTCTTCCGCAGGTAAAAAAGGAATTAATTGATTCTTGTATTTTTCAACATCTTTCAAACGCAAATATTTATGCGGCTACCGGGAAATGTCCCGGAGGTGTTCCAAATGGCGGAGAACCTGGTTCCGGAGCCTCGGGATTGAGCCAATGCAGTTTAAATAAAATATATTCAAGCGCTTTCTTTAATGCCACATTAATAGCGTATAAAGTAGGATCAATATCACTATTTAGACCTCGTACATACGTAGATACTTCAGAACTAAGCGGCATTTTTTGCGTTACCATTGCCAAACTTTCAGCACTAATGTACTGATTTTTCTTCAAGAGCCGACACAGAATCAACTCTCGTTGCGCGTTTTTATTCATCCTGGTTCCACCTCCAAAAAGACGGCAAATCAATGGACGCGAACCATATCTGGAACAATACCCCTCTCTCCCATCGAGTGAAGTCTTTTGATAAATAACACACGGAATTTCATCTATTCCCGAAGCATCAAGACTTTTCAAAAAAAGGTCGTCCTTATGTTCATGAATAATTTCAATGGCCATTGGAATCATTTCAAATGTCGATACCTCAATATTTATAGATGGCGTCATACAACAGGCGCCGCATCTATTCACACAATGGAAATTATACTTCTCCCGCACCTCTGAAATCTGGCGATCGTAGCTTCCATAATAATCGACTAACTCACGAAGCCCTTCAATATGAAGGGCTTCTATTTGATCATCAATATTTTGCATCCTTAACATATAAAGAAAAACCATGTTCTTCAGACACAAATTTAATCCTTTATTTTTTACTTTTAACCGGTTTTGATTTTTCAGGCAAAATTAAATTCAGCAAAACACCAACAACGGCAGCGAGGCCGATTCCCGACATTGAAAAATTCCCAAAATCAACGACTGCGCCCCCAATTCCAACCGTCAGCACAACTGAAAGAATTACCTGATTACGTGACTTGTGCAAATCGATTTTCGAATCCATCAAAGTTTTAATACCAACGGTTGCAATTGAACCAAAAAGCAAAAGCATAATACCACCTAAAACGCCTTCTGGTATAGACTTCAATAAACCACTGACTTTACCAACAACACTAAAAACAATAGCAGTTATGGCCGAAATACGAAGCACCATGGGGTTGGTCACTTTAGTCAATGAAATAGCACCTGTCACCTCTGAATAAGTTGTATTAGGCACACTACCAATAAAACCAGCAAAAGCAGTTGCCAGCCCATCGCCCAACATTGTACGGTGCAAACCCGGTTTTTTTACAAAATCTTTTTCTGCGACTGCACCAATCGCGTACATATCTCCCACATGTTCAATCAATGGAGCTATTGCAACCGGAATCATATAAACAATGGCGTTCCAGTTCCACTCCGGCATTGTAAATGTGGGTAAAGCAAACCAAGGTGCGGATTCCACACCACTGAAATCAACTCGGCCCATAAACAAAGCCAGTATATATCCCACCAGCAATCCTATAAAAATAGGAACCAACTGAATGAGACCCTTGGTATAAATAACAACAACAATGGCTGTTAGAAGCGTTACACCAGCCAAAAGCCAATCAGAATGAGCCTTTGCAACACCGACAGATGCCAATGAAAGACCTATTACCATAATGACAGGCCCCACCACAACGGAAGGAAAAAAAGTATTAATTAATTTCAGCCCTTTCCATTTAACAATAACCGACATGATGCCATAGACAAAACCAACAGCTACAATTCCCGACAGCATACCAGCATATCCAAACTGCTCTGTAGCCGAAATAATTGGCGCAATAAAAGCGAAACTACTTCCTAAGAATACCGGTACCATTCCTTTGGTAACCAGATGAAAAATTAACGTCCCTACCCCTGCTGAAAACAAGGCTATAGAAGGATCAATCCCCACACTCAGAGGGACAAGAACAGTAGCTCCGAAGGCCACAAATAAAAACTGGACACCTAAAATCGTATTACGCGGTAAATCTTTGAACATTGTAAATTTTATTAAATTAGGTTTAAATTATGCCGGTGTGAACATTAAATCATTCACATTTTTTAAGATTTTGGTTCAAAGAAATAAAAAAACCCTCAAAAACACTTAGTTTTTGAGGGTAATATTATTAACAAATAGCTAATTATTATACCAAACCCTGAGCCAGCATGGCATTGGCAACTTTCATAAAACCGCTGATGTTAGCGCCTTTAACATAGTTGACATACCCGTCTTCACCGGTTCCGTTTTTAACACAATTGGCATGAATACTTTTCATGATACCCTGAAGTTTATTGTCCACTTCCTCAGGTGTCCAGGTTAACCGCATTGAATTCTGCGACATTTCAAGGCCAGATACGGCAACACCACCAGCGTTAGCAGCCTTACCGGGCGCATAAAGTATTTTGCTGTCCTGAAAAACTTTAATGGCTTCAGGAGTTGAAGGCATATTAGCCCCTTCAGCAACACAAATACACCCATTAGCCACCAGCGTTGCAGCGTCATCACCATTCAGCTCATTCTGCGTTGCACAAGGCAAGGCAATATCGCATTTAGCCTTCCAGGGCCGACGTCCTTCCCAATACTGGGCAGAAGGATATTTTTCTGCATATTCTTTAATACGTCCCCTGAATGCATTTTTAAGCATCATAACATATTGAAGTTTTTCGGCATCAATACCATCCGGATCGTACACTGAACCGTTTGAGTCGGAAAGAGTAACCACCTTTGCCCCTAGTTCCAGGGCCTTTTTAACAGCATACTGAGCAACGTTACCTGAACCACTTACAGCAACCGTTTTACCTTTAAAACTACTATCCATGGTTTTTAGCATTTCAGTAGCAAAATAAACAGTTCCATAACCAGTTGCTTCAGGACGCAGCGGGCTGCCACCAAACTCAAGCCCTTTCCCGGTTAAAGAACCGGTAAATTCATTGCGTAAACGCTTATATTGACCAAACATGTACCCAACTTCACGTCCGCCAACACCAATATCTCCAGCCGGCACATCGGTATCAGCACCCACATGGCGGCTTAATTCGGTCATAAAAGACTGACAAAACTTCATGACTTCATTATCAGATTTTCCCTTTGGATTAAAATCAGATCCACCTTTGCCACCCCCCATAGGTAACGAAGTAAGACTATTTTTTAAAACTTGCTCAAAAGCTAAAAATTTCAGAATCCCCAGGTTAACAGACGCATGAAACCGAAGTCCACCTTTGTAGGGTCCAATAGCACTGTTCATTTGGATACGAAAGCCACGGTTAATCTGAACTTCACCGCGATCGTCGAGCCATGGCACACGAAACATAATTACGCGTTCCGGCTCAGTCATACGTTCCAAAATCTTATTCTTCATTAAAATCGGATTCTCCAAAATAAAGGGAGCCAAACTTTCAACAACTTCGTGTACAGCCTGATGGAACTCGGGCTCGGCAGGATTTCGTGCGATAACACCTGCCATAAAATCATCAATGTAACGAGATACCTGGTTTTTCATTTTTTATAATTTAACAATGTATATAAGATCTATTATCTCAGACTTAAAAATGAATTTTACTGCGAATAAATAAGTAAAAAATTTAATTTGGTTTCAAAAATAATATTTTTAAATATTCTAACTTACAATTTGAATTAAAAATTGACCAAAATGAACAAAAATATTTCAAATATTTATTTTTTATTCATTAGAAACAAAAACCACTCATTGTGAATATTAATAATATTCATTAATTTTGAGAAACAATATCACGCTAAACAACTTATTTAAAAGACAATATAATTTCAGACCAGAAATTAAATAAAATCAAATATCAACAACGAATTAACACTTTAAATTACATAATATTAATCAAATTAATAAATGGATAAACATAATATCAATAAAACATCAGCATACTGTTTTGTTTGTAAGCAACCTATCAAGCATACAATCATTACCTATAATAATAAAGTGAATTTACCTGTTTGCGAAAAATGCGCAGGAACGCAAGAAGAAAAAATTGCCGAAACCGAGGCACTTGATTCGTTAGCGGACGATTTTGTTTGTGGTTGTATTTAACACAACTCTTAATTCTGGTGAATCAAACAAGAAGGATCAGTCAAATCCTTTGTAATAATAGGATTTCCCGTATAGAAAACTTTCCCCAGACCATCAACAGTCACATTTAGTATACTTTCAGAATTACAATAGATCAATCCGGACCCCACAAGATTTACATCAGCATTCTGAACAGAAAAATGGATCGTATTGACCAATCCGGAACCTTCCTGTATAATTGAAATATTATCGCCAATACCATTAATGTCAATTTCGCCGGAGCCTACCTGTCTTAAAACGACCGAAGATAGCTTTCCTTCAACGGATGCTTTGGTACTCCCATTGGACTCATAATAAAATACACCTACATCAATTGAATCAACTTTGAATCGCGACCCGCCCGATATTGCAACGTTCAGTTTATCACTTTTTAGTCCATAAACAGTCACTTGTCCAGCACCGCTAATATCGATCGATTCAATGTCAACTACATATAATTTAATGAGAATCTGTTTTTGTGGAATTAAAGCCTTATTATCCTTTACGCCAAATAAAAGAAGGTTATTATCAACTTCGTAACTAATATAATTGATCAGGTTTTCGTCTGCTTCCAGCCACAGTCTTTCTGCATCGGACTGATAGATTTCAACAACAAAATCGTCAGTCAGCTCAATTTTATTAAATGACTGAAGACTAACCTCCGCCGATTGCAAACGGCCATTGCCCATTATTTCCAGATCAAAAAAATCATCACAGGAAATAAGGAAAAAAAGAATAATGACTAAAAAACACTTTTGCATTGATCATTTATATTATTGTATTACAAAGAAAAGTAAAAAAAAAGAGATTGTAGAAATAATTTAAACGGAAGATATTGATTGTGAATGAAAGTTAACCATAAACGTATTTCATTTTTCGCAAATAGTTTAAACAATATGCCAAATAGTGCATTGCTGCTAAAATTTTATGTAATACTTTTGTTAACAAACTCAAAAAAAACAACAGAAATGTAACTTAATCAAAGACATTTAACATGCGAAATATTAAGGGAACTATTTCAGGATTTTTGTTATCCGCCACAATGATTTTCAATATTGGATGCCAATCTGTTGCTTCTGACAATAATCAACCAGGCTGGCCTGTTGTTCAATCAACCCAAAAGCCCTGGACTCGATGGTGGTGGCCAGGAAGTGTCGTAAATAAAAAAGACTTAACAACAGCTCTGAGATTGTATCACGATGTCGGTTTAGGTGGGGTTGAAATCACCCCCATTTATGGCGTTAAAGGCGAAGAAAAAAACGCCATTTCATTTTTATCTCTTCGTTGGATTGAAATGCTTAAACATACAATCGCCACAGCCGACAGCCTTAATATGGGTGTGGATATGGCAATGGCATCCGGCTGGCCATTTGGTGGCCCGTGGGTTTTGGAAGCTGATGCCAGTAAACACCTTGTAATAAAACAATTTCAAATATCACGGCAAAACGAACTTCCTCAAATAAAATATACTGAAAAACCTTATTTAAGAGCCATCAATAAAAAAGTAAATATCGAACAAATTCAAAATCCTTTTTCGCTAAACGGTGACAGTTTACAATGTTGGGCACTGGAGCAAGTGCGCTTTTCCAGGCCTTTACCACTTATAGCACTTGTAGCAAAGAACCTGGACACAAAAAATGTAATCGATATAACTTCTAAAGTCTCTGGTAATGGCGAGCTTAATTGGAATATTCCAGAGGGGAATTGGACGCTTTATGCTGCATTTATGGGAAATCATGGCAAAATGGTCGAAAGAGCAGGTCCGGGCGGCGAAGGATATGTTATCGATCATTTCTCTCAGACCGCTTTAGATGACCATCTTTCACAATTTGAACATGCCTTCAAACAATGGGATGTACACGGGATACGCGCCGGCTTTAATGATTCTTATGAAGTTGACGATGCTCAGGGGAATGCTGATTTTACGCCGGACTTTTTCAATGATTTCAGTCGGTTACGTGGTTATGACTTGAAAAAAAATTTACCGGTCCTTGCTGGTGACGCTGATAATGAAACGAATATCCGTCTATGGCACGACTATCGTGAAACCATTTCCGATTTATTACTGGAGCAATTCACTCGTCCATGGCAACAATGGTCGGCCCAGCACAATATGCTCATTCGCAACCAGGCTCATGGCTCACCTGCTAATATACTCGATTTATACGGGGCTTCAGATATTCCGGAAACCGAAGGCACTGACTTAATTAAAATTAAAATGGCAGCTTCTGCAGCCCATATCACGGGTAAATCATTAGTCGCAGCAGAATCAGCCACATGGCTTAATGATCATTTTATTTCGACTCTCAATGATGTAAAATTAACACTGGATAGATTCTGGCTTGGTGGCGTCAACCATGTTTTTTATCATGGTACGGCATACAGTCCTGAAAATGCGACATGGCCGGGCTGGCTATTTTATGCTGCGGTGCACTTTCAGCCTTCAAATCCTATGTGGAACGATTTCAAAGCTCTCAACGAATATGCAACCCGAATACAAAGCTTCATGCAACGCGGGAAAAGTGGAAATAACATCTTATTATACTATCCTTTTAACGATGCCATCAGCACTCAAAAAGGAAAGCCTACACTGGTTCATTTTGATGGAACAGCTCAAGAATCCTCTTTTAGACAGGTCGCCTCTGAACTAATAAATAAAGGCTACGCCATTGATTTTATTTCTGACCGTCAATTGCTTAATTGTCGGTTTTCTGGAAATATAGTAACCAGTGGGAATCAATCTTATGATGTATTAGTTCTGCCCCCCATAGAATATATGCCCCTTAAAACCATGCAACAAATTACGGAATTAATGGCGCAAGGTGCCAAAGTCGTTTTTGTGGATAAAGTACCACAAAAAGTTTGTGGTGGTGGAGATTGGAAAGCCCGAGAGCAAGAATTCCAAAATCTGATTCAAAATTTTGATTTTTCTGATTCAACAGGAATACAAAAAAAGAATTTCGGAAAAGGTTCTGTTTTGTTGGGAAACCGGGCCAGTGAATTGCTGCAGCATCTGACCATTAATCCTGAACCAATGGCCAAACTTGGTTTGAAGTACATTAAAAGACACGAAAAGAACCGGGAGACTTACTTTATTCATAATTCGACCGATCAAAATATTGACCGCTATATTCCCTTCGGATGCAAGTACAAAGCTGCCATTATATATGACCCGATGAATTCTGAATTTGGGACAGCTTTTATAAAAGACAATGAAATTCGACTTCAAATATCATCTGGTGAATCACTTATCGTCGAGTTTTATTCAAAAATGCCCAGCAGTATTGATGACTATGCTTACAAAGAGCCGTCAGGTTTCCAGATAAATATATCGGATCAAATATGGAATCTGAAATTCATCGGCGGCGGACCTGAATTACCAAAGCCCATTGATTTAAAAGGTATTAAATATTGGACTGAGTTACACGATTCAATTTTCAGCTATTTTTCCGGTACGGCAGTATATTCAACCAGCTTCCAACTAAACGAGCCGGAGACTGATCTGTTACTAAATATTGAACAACTGGCAAATAGTGCCAATGTCCGTATTAATGGGCATCAGATAGGAACCCTATTTAGTTGTAAGGAGGAAATCATTGTTCCAGCCGGATATCTTAATAAGGGATTAAATACTATCGAAATAGAAGTCTCAAACACAATGGCCAACCGGATAATATACATGGAGAATAACAATTTGGAGTACCGTAAATTTTACAATATCAATTTTTCTTCATACCGAGGTCAAAATGCCGGACCGGATGGCCTTTTCACAGCTCACCAATGGCAACCCCAACCATCAGGTATTCAAGGCAAAGTTATTCTTAAGGGATTAAAACGATGAAACGAACTTTTGTACGAAAAAAGCAATCTCAAATAAATTTACCAATTTGAGAATCCATTTAACCAGTTCAAACGACCTACATAGAATCTGTCTATAAAATTCAACTTCTGTGTTACACTTGTTTTCAAAATTTTCATTGACTATCGTAAACTGATATTTTTCGAACAAGCATAACTTAGAAACAAAAAAGCCCGATTACAGAATAAACCTAATTTTTATAAAAAATTTGTGTCATTATGAGAAATATAAAAATTAAATCCAGAACTCATATTAAGCGTGTTAGCAACAACATAAAAACAATAGGAGTTCTTATTTTCGTACTGAGTCTGATGTCTGCTACTCAACACAAAAAAGCCAGAATATTTATGGCAGGCGATTCAACCATGCAAAGCTATCACGAAGAAAAAACGCTCATGCGCGGTTGGGGACAGTTATTACCGACTTTTTTTGACAGCTCAAAAATAGAAATTTTCAATCAGGCTATAGGCGGACGCAGTACTAAATCATTTCAGGCAGAAGGGAGATGGCAACAATTGCTCAATCAACTTCAAAAAGGCGATTACGTTTTCATTCAGTTTGGGCACAATGACGCGTCGGTAAATAAACCGGAACGCTACACGCCACCGGCAGATTATAAATCAAATCTCATTCATTTTGTTAACGATGTACGAGCAAAAAAAGCCATCCCTGTCTTGGTGACTCCCATCGTGATGCGAAAATTCACCGATAATGGTGTTTTTAAAGACGGGCATGGGATGTATCCTGATATGATGCGTGAAGCAGCCAATGAAACTGGCACGCTGTTAATTGATATGCATCGCATGAGCATGAAACTGGTTTCCGAATTGGGCCCGACGGATTCAAAAAAATTATATATGAATGTTTTACCGGGTGAACATCCGGCCTTCCCCAACGGCCTTAACGACAATACGCATTTGAGAGAAAAAGGAGCACGTGCCATGGCTCAAATAGCTGTAAACGAAATAAAAGTGCTTAAAATTAAAAAATTGATGAAATGTTTAAAAGAATAGTGACAACCGGATTTGATTTCTAAATCAGGATAAAAACCTTTAATCTTAAAATTGAAAAACAGATTTCACTATTCGATGATCATGCAGTTAACATTCTGTTATTGAAAATCTTAATAAAACAACTAAAATGAATAACGGTATTATCAAGACACTCTCTGCCATAATTATTTGGTGTATGGCAATAAATATCAACGCTGAGATAAAACTTCATGGGCTGTTTACCGACCACATGGTGCTGCAACAAAAATCCAGTGTTTTAATTTGGGGATGGGCAACACCCGGCGAAGCGGTATCTGTAACAACCGACTGGAACAATAAAGTAGTAGCCACTAAAGCCAACGCAAATGGACAATGGCAAGTTAAGGCAAAAACGATAGAAGCCGGAGGCCCATACAGCATACTGGTAAAAGGAGACAATGAAATTAAAGTATCGGATGTTTGGTTAGGCGAAGTTTGGATCTGCTCTGGCCAATCCAACATGCATATGCCAGTAGGAAAATTTGGCAAAGACGGAGATTGGCGAACCGGTGTCATTAACTATAAAAATGAAATTAAAAATGGTGATTACCCTAAAATTCGTATGTATACGGTAGAACGCGTTACATCTGAAACCATCCTTGATGACGTTAAAGGTCAATGGACTGTTTGTTCGCCTGAAACAGTTGGGGAATTTTCAGCTGTAGGATATTTTTTTGGAAAAAATCTTTATCAAGAACTAAATGTACCAATAGGATTGTTAAACACATCATGGGGTGGAACACCGGCTGAAGCATGGACGCGCAAATCGGTACTCACAGCCGATAAAGGGTTTTCTCAAAGTGTAAAACGGTACGTCTATAATATGGAAAACTGGGATCGGGTATGGTCTGATTATAAAGAGGTACTCGATTCGCTGGATCAATTGCGGGCCAGTGGTAAAAAAGTCTCAAACCCTCGTCCTCCCGTCGGATTAGGAAGCAATAAAGCGCCATATGTACTTTATAACGGAATGATTGCCCCCCTTCTCAATTATCGAATTAAAGGTGTTATCTGGTACCAGGGTGAAAATAACGCTCAGTTGGCCTGGCAATATCGTCGGCTGTTTCCTGCTATGATTAAAAACTGGCGAACCGATTGGAAACAAGGTGATTTTCCCTTTTATTTTGTTCAAATTGCACCACACAGAAGTCAGAATCCTGAAATCAGAGAAGCTCAGTTGATGGCGCTTCGGTCCGTAAAAAATTGCGGAATGGTAGTCACAACCGATATCGGAGATTCAACGAATATTCACCCCACTAATAAACAGGAAGTGGGACGCCGCTTATCATTATGGGCACTTGCTAAAACCTACAACAAGAAAGATATTGTGTACTCTGGCCCTATCTACCGCAGCATGAAAATAAAAGAAAACAAGATCATTTTGTCATTTGATTATGTTGATGGAGGACTCATCTGCAAGGGCGATTCTCTGACTCATTTTACCATTGCAGGTGCCGATAGCGTGTTCTATCCTGCCCATGCCGAAATAAAAGGAAACGTAATTACCGTTTCAGCTCCAGAGGTGAAACAACCGGCTTCCGTACGATTTGGATGGAATTACTTTCCAATTCATAATTTATTCAATAAAAGCGGCTTACCGGCCTCCCCATTTCGGACAGATGACTGGCCGGGAGCTACGTATGGTAAAAATTAAATTTTGAGATACCCCTTCCATCATCGGCTTCTATAGGTTATTAGCCATTATAGGCCTTTCCTGAGTTCCGATGGTGGTTGTCCAATTTTGCTTTTAAAGAGTCGGCTAAAATAATGAATGGACTCAAATCCTGTTTCATAAGCCACCTCTTTAATAGGCATATCTGTCGTTAACAAAAGTTCTTTGGCACGCATTAAGCGAAGTTGTAAATGATATTGGCCAGGTGATACCCCTGTATGTTTCTTAAACATCTTACGGAAGTAAGAATAACCAAGGTTTAAAGAAGACGCCAAATCGGTAAAATCCAAATCTTTATCAAGATTATTACGCATTTCAAATTTGGCTTTTTCCATGGCAGTTTCCAGTGGCTGACCTTTAAAGTCCTTATTTTTAACATGAGACACAACAGAACCTAACAAACGGATGGCTATTCCTGACGAAATAAGTTGAAACCCAGGTTTTTCCTTTGTGGCAAGCTCATAAATTTTATCATAGCAATCGATTAAGCTCTCTTTAAGACCGCAATTGATTACAGGGGATTTGCTGTTGAGAACCGGATTCTTGAAAAGTCGTTCAATAATTTCACCTTCCAAACCAATATAATGTTCAGTCCATCCTGTTGACGGGTTGGGTCGATAACGATGCCACATGCCAGGCTTAATCAACAAAATGGTTCCTGCCGTGATTGTATATTTACCATTTTGTGTTTCGATCACGCCTTTACCCTCTGTAATATAATTTACCTGGTATTCATAAAGGATACGTCCAATCTCCCAGTTAAAAAAATAACCGGATGGATGCTCTGGCGATGGATAAGTAGAGTTTGGTTTTATTGTTGATTTACCAACCACATTAAAACTTATTCCCCATTGTTTATCTTCAGGACTGGCTGCTAAATATTTAAAAAAGTCATCCATTGAATATGTGTTATTAAAACCATTAATATGGGTCAATCATTATCGAATCCAGCATAAAACTAATAAATAGTTATTATTAATCAAGATGAAATCAAGTTTTAAAAAATCCGAAAGCCAAACGAACCATAGGAATTGCTTCACACGGGCGTATTATTAATTTCGGTGAGTTCCATGTGACCTTAAAAATCAAATTATAAACACATGAAACCATCAAATCAACTTTAAAGAAAAAACAAATCACTATGTTTTCAATAATAGTTCTTACAGCTGACCAATTATCGTATTTTTCTTAAGGCGACGATGAATGATGCAATATGAACGAGATTAAAACTTAAACTGAATCAATAAATGTTAAACCAACTAAATTTATAAATATGAGATTAATTCTATTAAGCATGATGTTTGGTGTTTTTATGTCGATATCGGGCCAACGCACCGTCGAAAGCCTAAATTTTGACTGGAAATATCAAAAAGGATGGTGGGAAGGTGCTTCTCAGCCCGAGTTTAACGATTCGCAATGGCAGACTGTTAATTTGCCACACGATGCAAGTATTGCAGGCCCTTTTGTGAAAGACAGTCTGGGCTCAGATCGCCAGAATGGTTTTTTGCCACGCCAAAAAGGCTGGTACCGCAAAACGATAGATATTGACTTTTCACTTGAAGGTAAAAAGATTTTCTTTGACTTTGAAGGCGTGTACCGGGATGCACATGTATATGTCAACGGCCGCGAGGTGGCGCATCAGCTCAATGGATATCAGGCTTTTCGGGTCGATGTTACATCAGTCATACATAGTGGCAAAAACTTATTGGCAGTCAGTTATGACAACACCTACCAAAATAGTTCCCGATGGTACAATGGTGAAGGCATTTACCGTGATGTTTGGATGGTGGTAACCAACGGCGTATATGTTGACCAATATGGGACCTATGTAAGAGCACTTTCGTTATCGGATCAAAAAGCCAGAGTGGCCGTCGATGTAGAAGTCATCAATGAAATGAAAGCAACTGAGGTAACATTAAAAACAGAAATCCTGACGCCCGACGGCCAATTAATCAAAACATTAAAAAGCATCGTTCCATTAGGGGAAAAAGAACTATATACGTTTAAACAAGAATTTAATATCGATAATCCACAAATATGGGATATTGATTCTCCCCTTCTCTACACCGCAAATTCATACCTCATTGTTAATGACACATTAGTCGACCTGTATCAAACTTCATTTGGACTTCGTTCCGTCGAATTTGATCCAGAAAAAGGATTAATGCTTAATGGACGAAAAGTTTTGGTTAAAGGCGTAAACATACACCATGATTTAGGTCCCCTTGGAGCTGCAGCTTTTCAACGTGGATACGAACGACGGCTTGAAGGGCTAAAAAAACTGGGCTGCAATGCCATTCGCCTAAGTCATAACCCACACGATACGGCTATTTTGGACTGGTGCGATAAAAATGGCATGCTGGTGCTGGACGAAGCATTTGATAAATGGGCCGATCAATTCTTTGGTGAAGGGAACAACTTTAACGATCACTGGCGCAATAGTTTAAAATCATTTGTTCGTCGCGACCGTAACCACCCCTCTGTTTTTCTATGGAGTGTGGGCAATGAAACGGCACAACAACGCAGCCCTCGTTACGACTTTGGCGTGCCGATGCTAAAAGAAATGGTTGCCTTTGTTCACCAATTAGAACCCACCCGCAAAGTCACATGTGGTCTTCATCCTTCCAGAAAAAGCGGAGCCTATCGTACTGAAAATTATTACAGAGAAGGTCCCCCGGAAATGGAATTTTATATGGATATTGTAAGTACCAACTACAGAGAAGAATTTTGGGCTGTCGATAAAGCCGCCTATCCGCAACTGATGTTTCTATTAAGTGAAGCTCAGGTTGGAAACTTAGGTAACGAGTGGTTTAATTTTAATCATGATACATCTGTAGGCATGTTCTATTGGGGAGGGACCGATTACATCGGAGAATCATTTGGTTGGCCTGCCAAAGGCTGGGTTAATGGTATTATTGATTGGAATGATCACTGGAAGCCTTTTAGCTATTATATACAAAGCTTATACAGCGAAAAACCCATGGTGCATATCGCCGCTTTTGATCCCAATTCGGAAACAAAAAAATACTGGAATGAAGTACAATTGCGCTTCCAGCCAATGTATTCGCACTGGAACTGGGCCGGTAAAGATTCTGTCAGGTTATACACTTTCAGCAATTGCCAGGAGGTAGAACTGTTCATCAATGGAAAATCGCAAGGCATCAAAAAAATTCCGGAGGTTTACTACACCAAGAAAATCACCTCATACTCCGCCGAAGAGTATAACCCCGACGCTCCTATAAATGTAGGGCCAGCCATGCACAAGAAACTAGAGTGGATCGTTCCTTATCAACCCGGAAAAATTGTTGCTGTCAGCCGAATTAATGGCAAAGAAGTAGCACGTCATGAAATGGTTACAGCCGGCGCCCCTCATGCGATAGTTTTGGAACCTGATCGCACAGTTATAAAAGCAGACGGATTGGATCTCTCATATATAACAGTAAAAATAGTAGATAAAAATGGCGTTCTGATACCAGACGCAGCAAATAACATAAAATTTAATGTGTCGGGAGCCGGCGTTATTGCAGGTGTTGGAAATGCCGATCTACTAAGTGATGAATCATTTGTTTCCGACCAAAGGAAAGTATTCCAGGGCAAAGCACTTCTAGTCATTCGCGCCGGCCGTGAAAAAGGGGTGATTAAGATTAATGCGAAAACAGAAGGTTTAAAATCCTCCAAATGCACGATAGAAGTCAATTAATTTTAAGACTTTTTATGCAAAAAAAAATCTGTTCTTAAAATAGATCACTTGTTGTTTATTATTAGAAATTTACAATAAAACCGAACTACTAATTAGAGTCTGTCCATAAACTAGGTGTTTGAAATATAAAGTTCAAATTCAAGGCTTGCGAAGTCATAAAAATCAAGGGACTGACGAACGAAGTAAAGGCAGAAGCAAAGCTGTTGTTGTGGATTTATCTCATAAATGCTTTGATTATGCTTTACAAGGAGGAAGAAGACGAAGTCAGTTTACTTTTCGTAAATGACTGTTTTTATGACAAGCGTAACGCAGAAGTTGACTTTATAGACAAACACTAATTAATCAATTAAATGAAAGCTGGCTACCAGTAACATGGTTAGCCGGCTTTTTTTTGCGATACAACCGTAATAAAATGAACTATTGTTACAAATCACTATTATTAATAATTATACCGAGAACTTACAAATTAAAAGTGCTTGCCAGAAAAGGCCATTTTTTTTCGTCGCGCTGGATTTCAAAATGGTCATTTATGACAATCAAGTCACATTTTTCCAACTTCAAAATACTGAAAAATATAGCTTTTTTAAATGCTTCCTGAGTTTTCCGGCAAATACTATTTCGCATTTTTGACTCTGCTTTAGCACCCCGTCCATAAGGGAAACACCTATACAAAGCTGACGACCACACAACATATTGAATATAAAATATTAATTCGCAACACATTATATCAAACAGACCAGATACAAGCAATTCCAATCTCAAAATGCATACATCAAAAACATTTATTTCATAAAAAAAAGACACCAATTAAAACTTAAATTTCAATTGGTGCCTTAAAATAATACTCGATGAAACCTAAAATGACTATTTGCCTTGTTCCAGTTTCAATGTATGCGTGGGTAAATCACAAACTTCTGTAGGTCCAAAATATTGAATTGGCCCAGGATAGACAAAACTGGTAGTCATAGCCCATGTTTCCCTGTTATCGGCCAACATTTTGAAAGGCTTTCCATCCAGTTCAACCAAAGCCTTCTGAATTACGGGTTTTAAATTCCCATGGCGCTTTTCCATATTCATCATCATAGTGATGGGTGCACCACCCGGTATCCATTGCGCAGCAGGTGCAGTCAGATTTTTAACAGACGCCATGTAACCGGTTTTTCCTTCAGCAATTAATAGCGAAGCGGTAACCCCAAGACTGTAACAATAATCAGCATCAAAATTAGAGGGGGTGGCGCATCGTCCTTCGTAACCAAAGAAATGCCCTTGTCCGGAAAATTTACCGGTGAAAAGGCCATCCTTCTTCATCTTTTTCAATTTGGATTTCACCATATCAATAAGCAGTTTTTCAGTCTCGATCATTGATACCTGAACATTACCGTGTGGGTCACGATCAAGCATCAATTGATTGGCAAAATTATTTGGCAAACTGCGGAACACTTCAGCTGATTCAGCCGATATTTTAGAGGCCACAAAATCACGTTTATCACGATTACCTTCCAGAACAGCAACTTCAGATTCAAATTTGGCCAAAACATCATTCAACTCAGAAATTAACGTTTTCATGGCAGGAATAAATTCCACAACACCTTCAGGAATCAAAACGGTTCCAAAATTATAGCCTTTTTCGGCTCTGCGCGCTACTACATTGGCAATATCAGTCACCAACTCATCCAGAGTCATTCCTTTTTTCTCGACTTCTTCCGAAATAATAGTAATATTAGGCTGCGTTTCTAAGGCACACTCTAAAGCGATGTGAGAAGCTGAGCGCCCCATCAAACGGATAAAGTGATAATATTTCTTAGCCGAATTGGCATCTCTTTGAATATTACCAATCAATTCGCTGTAAGTTTTACAGGCGGTATCAAACCCAAAAGAAGTTTCAACCACTTCATTTTTGAGGTCACCATCAATTGTTTTGGGCACTCCAATAACCTGAATTCCACTCTTTTTAGAGGCAAAATATTCAGCCAGAACACAAGCGTTGGTATTTGAATCATCACCACCAATAATAACCAATGCACTCACGCCAAGAGCTTTGCAATTTTCAATTACTTTCTCAAATTGCGCTTCTTCTTCAAGTTTGGTACGTCCCGAACCAATAATATCAAAACCGCCAGTGTTACGATATTCATTCACCAACTCCTCGGTCAAAACAACATACTGATTATCAACCAAACCGCTGGGCCCACCCAGAAAACCGTATAATTCATTTTTCGGATTACACTTTTGGAGACCATCGAACAAACCCGATATTACGTTATGACCGCCAGGAGCCTGTCCTCCTGATAGTATTACACCCACTTTGATAGCCGGATAAGATGTCGTGTCGGAACCGGGTTCAAAAGTAATAACAGGCATCCCATAAGTATTCGGGAATATTTTTTTTATGTCATCCTGGTCGGCCACCGACTCTGTTATCTTTCCTTCTACAACTTTAACATTGCCCGTCAATGACTTAGGCATTTTGGGAACATATGTTTCCCGTGCAATTTGAAGTGGACTTTTAACCATCATAATTGTTTTAAGATTATTATTTTTAATTAATTATTCATATTTATCATGAAACCAAATCAATGTAAGTCTGCTTTACAGCTGGTCCATTTTACAAATCGAAATGATCATTTTAATGGTGGCTCCCATAGGCCTTTTAGAAACAGATCCAATTTTAAACAACATCGCAAATGCGATAAAAGACTTCCAGTGCCGTGGCCTTTTCCAAAAATCATTGCTATTGGCGGACACCTTAAAAGTTTAAAAACCTTATATAACATGATTTTCACAAAGAGGTACAAATTTGATAATATTTTTTATGAAGTTAAAGTAATCAAAGTGATTATTTACAAATTATAAAAATTTAACACTATTTGGCAACAATTCAACATTTTAGATCCCATAATTGAATTGCAATCCGTACAACTGTAAAGGATAATGATGATTTGTTTTTGCTATATTTGGAACAAATTGCAAAGACCTGTTATGTCAACTTTTTCATTTATTATCCCAGTATACAATCGCAGTGAAGAACTCGACGAGTTGTTAGATTCGATGCAGCATCAAACCGACAAAAACTTCGAGATCATTGTTATAGAGGATGGCTCAGAATTTCCGAGTAAAGATGTTATTTCAAAATACCAGTCAAGCCTGAACATTCAGTATCTCATCCAAAGCAATAAAGGACCAGGCCCGGCGCGTAATACAGGTTCGCAGGTAGCTCATGGGGGATGGCTTATTTTTCTAGATTCTGACTGCCTCTTACCTACCAATTACCTGGAAATAATAAAAAAAACGGTGGCGTGTGATGAATTCGACTGCTTTGGTGGGCCGGATAAACCCCACCCCGGATTTAACACCATTCAAAAAGCAATTGGCTACGCCATGAGTAGTGTACTCACAACCGGCGGTATACGCGGTGCAAAAGAAAGCTTCGATCGTTTTTATCCACGGAGTTATAATCTGGGGGTTCGTAAAAGTGTATTTCAGGTTTTGCACGGATTCTCGGAGATGCGTTTTGGCGAAGATCTGGATTTTAGCATGCGCTTACTGGAAAAAGGATATTCAACACGACTAATTAAAGACGGGTTTGTATATCACAAACGACGTAATAATTTTCGTTCTTTCTTTAAACAAGTTTACAATTCAGGTATTGCACGCATCAATCTCGAAATAAAACATAAAAAAACTTTAAAACCAATTCACGCCTTTCCCTCTATTTTTGTATTAGGACACGTCGGTATTTTGATATTGGCTTTTTTCAACCCTTGGATTTTAACGTTGCTATTGGTGATTCCCATTACCGTGTTCTGCCATGCCTGGTATGTTACCAAAGAACGAAAGACTGCCTGGTGGGCAGTTATGGCAACTTTCACACAAACTTTTGGCTATGGTTTGGGTTTTATGGAAGCTTTTATTCTAAGGTATATATTACGAAGAAAAGAATTTCACGCATTCAGATCAAATTTCTACAAATAAATTAATATTGATCTGATTTTAAGGCCCGTTGCCGGGCCGCTCGTTTTTTTATCCGGCTGAGTATTTTTATAGAGGGTGAAGGGTAACGTCTGCACAGCTCCGCCTCTGACATGCAAAGAATTAACTTGAAAAGATTTCGTCCATGGCATTCCAGCCATTCTAAATCCACACTTTTCTTCATCATTGAGCGTCCTAAATTTATCAACTTGAGAAGAAAACGGAATTTATCAATCTTTATTTTATAACAATTAAAAAAATATTTAATGCATTCCTAAAAGTTCTCGTAACAAATAAAAAAGTTTCAAAAACATAAATTAGCTGTCGTAAATAACCTTTTGACGAACAATTATAACCCACGACTTATAGGCTTTAGAGATAATCCCGATTTAAAAAGTCTCTATACAGCCAATGACACCTTTTTTTCATCCATCATTTTACGCAAATTAAGCAATGCATAACGCATTCTTCCAAGGGCGGTATTAATGCTAACATTGGTTTCTTCTGCAATCTCCTTGAATGACAACCCCATATAATGACGCATCTTAATCACTTCACGTTGATTATCAGGTAAAAGCTCGACCAATTGAGAAACATCACGATAAATTTCATCTTTCACCATTTCTTCCTCGATTGTCCCTTCTGAAAACGAAGAATCGTTGAAGATATCCCGCTCATAGTCTTCGTTATAAATCAAACGAAAATTCTTTTGTCGACGATAATGGTCAACAATTAAATTATGGGCAATACGCATTACCCATGATACAAAACGTCCGTTATCGGCATACTGGCCTTTATTTAACGTATCATGCACCTTCAAAAAAGCATCCTGAAAGATATCTTCTGCCAGATCCTGATTGCGAACCAATAAAAAAATATACGAAAAAACGCGTTGTTTGTGACGATTCAACAGTACGTCAAAACACTTATAATCTCCGGAAGTAAAGCCTTTTACAAGTCCTTCATCCGACAGGCTGTTATACTCTGTCATGATAATAAAAATTAATTGTCCATGTAAAAGTTTCTCCGATAGGCAGTCTTTTTATTGTTGTGAGTACAAAAGAATACAAAAAAATACAAAAAAACAAAAAAAGTCAAATAAATGATAGTTTAACTTTAATTTTTCGTGTCGTAGTTCTTTAGTATCTTTGTGCGTTTAGCATTAAAGATGAAGAAAGATAGTAATATGCCGGCACATATACAGATTAAGGGCGCGCGAGTTCATAATCTTAAAAATATTTCGCTTAATATTCCGCGTAATAAATTCATTGTTATAACTGGTGTTTCGGGGTCAGGAAAGAGTTCATTGGCTTTCGACACGCTATATGCCGAAGGACAACGTCGCTATGTGGAGAGTCTTAGTTCTTACGCGCGACAATTTCTGGGTAGAATTGATAAGCCTGAGGTCGACTACATTAAAGGTATTCCACCTGCTATTGCCATTGAACAGCGTGTCAACACACGCAATCCTCGTTCCACAGTGGGCACATCAACCGAAATATACGAATACATCAAATTATTATATGCCCGTATAGGCCGGACCTTCTCGCCTGTTTCGGGGAAAGAAGTTAAACGACATCATATATCTGATGTGGTCGATTTCATCAACAACCACCCAAAAGGAACCCGGGTCGCTATTTTGGCACCGCTAATTCCCCCTCCAGGTCGCAATTACCATGAACATCTGGAAATATTGCAGCAGCAAGGTTTTAGCCGTATCGATAAAGATAATGAACTTATAACGCTCGAAGACTTACTAAAAAACGGGCCGCTACTTGATGGCAATAGTGGCAATATGAATCTGTTAATCGACAGAATAGCAGTAGATGTTGATAATGATGACAACACCTCACGCATATCGGACTCCGTACAGACAGCTTTTTACGAAGGCCATGGTGAATGTATCATAAAAATTTATACCGGTAAAAACGCCAGTTCTCATTCTTTTTCCAATCGGTTCGAAGCCGACGGTATCATCTTTGAAGAACCCACAGAAAATACGTTCGCCTTTAACAATCCAATAGGCGCCTGCCCAAACTGTGAGGGTTTTGGAAGTGTTATTGGAATTGATGAAGATTTGGTGATTCCCAACAAACACCTCTCGGTGTACGATGGTGCTATTGCTTGCTGGAAAGGTGAAAAATTAGGCGAATGGCGCGAAAAATTAATAAAAAATGCACATAAATTTGACTTTCCGGTTCACAAACCCTATTTCGAGCTAACACAAAAACAAAGACAACTACTATGGTCTGGCAATCAATACTTTCATGGTATAAACAAATTTTTCCAACATCTGGAAGAAAAACTCTATAAAATTCAAAATCGCGTATTACTGGCACGTTACCGGGGTAAGACGGTCTGTCCGGATTGTCACGGCACACGGTTAAAAAAAGAGGCTTCATGGGTTAAAGTTGGCGGCAAAAGTATTCATGAATTGGTGACAATGCCCATTAATGAGTTGTCGCTATTTTTTAAAAATATAAATCTGGAAACGCACGAACTCAAAATTGCCAAACGTCTGCTAATAGAAATTAACACCCGATTGGATTTTCTTATACGAGTAGGCCTCAGTTATCTCAATCTCAACCGGTTGTCATCAACACTGTCGGGAGGTGAAAGCCAGCGCATCAACCTGGCCACATCATTGGGAAGCAGTCTGGTGGGGTCTCTTTATATTCTTGACGAGCCAAGCATAGGACTACATTCGCGTGACACAGAACAACTGATAAGCGTTCTTCGAAACCTTCAACAATTGGGTAACACGGTTGTGGTAGTAGAACACGACGAAGAAATAATCAGAGCCTGCGACGAAATAATTGATATAGGCCCAGGCGCCGGACAACATGGTGGGGAAGTCGTTTATCAGGGTGATTTTACCAGGCTACAATCCGTTCCGGAAAGTTTAACAACCCAGTATTTAAAGGGAACCAGAAAAATTGAAGTGCCCTCCAGCCGTCGATCATGGAATCAATCTATAGAATTAACCGGTGTCCGTGAAAATAACCTCAAAAATATTAAGGTAAAATTTCCGCTTAACACATTAACCGTTGTTACCGGCGTAAGCGGTTCAGGCAAATCTTCGCTGGTAAAAAAAGTACTTTATCCAGCCCTCAAAAAAATAAAAGGTGGTTTTGCCGATAAAACCGGAGCATTTGATCTGCTGCAAGGTGATTTGAATGCCATCCACGACGTTGAATTTGTTGATCAAAATCCAATCGGGAAATCATCACGTTCAAATCCGGCCACCTATTTAAAAGCGTGGGATGACATCAGAAAATTAATGTCAGACCAGAAGCAGGCCAAGTTGGAAGGTCTTAAACCGGCTCATTTTTCATTCAACGTAGATGGAGGACGTTGCGAAGAGTGTCAGGGCGAAGGAACGATCAAGGTTGAAATGCAGTTTATGGCCGATTTAGTATTGACATGTGAAAGCTGTCAGGGCAAACGATTTAAACCGGAAATACTGGAAATTAAGTATCGTGGCAAGAATGTTTACGACCTGCTTAAGATGACGATCAACGAAGCCATCGAATTTTTCAACGAAGGGGCCACATCAGCAGATAAACGCATTGCGGGTAAACTACAACCTTTATCGGATGTAGGGTTAGGCTACGTTCAGATGGGACAATCGTCGAACACCTTAAGTGGTGGTGAAAGCCAAAGAGTAAAGCTGGCCGCTTTTTTGGCATTGGAAACAACGCAACCGACCCTATTTATCTTTGATGAACCCACCACCGGTCTTCACTTCCACGACATACAAAAATTGCTTAAAGCCTTCAATGCCCTGATTGACAGAGGACATTCAATTATTGTAGTAGAGCATAATATGGATGTCATTAAATCTGCCGACCATATCATCGATCTGGGACCCGAAGGTGGCAGCGAAGGTGGTTATATTGCTTTTGAAGGAACACCCGAAGAACTTATTAAAAACAAAACATCGTATACTGCAAAATATCTTAAAGACTTTTTATAAAGCAATACAATCGAAGTTAATTGCCCGGCGCTCAAATTATAGTCTGTCTATAAAAGACTACTTTTTCTGCATTAGGCTTGCTATCAAAATGATCACTTACGTCAGTAAACTCATATTTTATATCTGCGCAAGCCTTAATTTTGAACTTTCAAATTTAAACGCCAGACTTTTACGGACAGACATTAACCAAACTAAAAAACTGCCATAATTTTATTCAACTCAGAACAAAAACAAAAGGCGCAAATAGTTGATACCATTAGGTTTTCAACGTCTTTGCGCCTAAACTATTTTATATTCACATCTTTATTATCACGATGCGAAAGCCTTTATTTTGAGCTTCCAAGCTCAAGTGTCTGATTGTATGAACAGACACAAATAGGATATTCTACTCCCTGTCTGAAAAATATTTCATAAACTGGGCACGTTCATAAAGCGCCGGATTTTTCATTTTCCGATAATTCATCATTCCCCGAAAATCTTCAATACTTTTAAATCCGTTTTCGTCCATCCAGCCCGACAACCTTTGAACCATTTCTGTTACCACTTCCGGCCCGTTCTTATAAACGGCAGAACATGTCTGAACAGCTTTTGCTCCGGCCAATAACATTTTTATCACAGCATCGCCATCATGTACGCCAGTAGATGCCGCCACATCAACACTATTAATTTTATCACTTACAATAGCTACCCAGCGCAGTGAACGACGGATATCGGCGGCAGAACTAAAGACCTCTGAACTTACCAATATTAACTTATTAATATCAATGTCAGGCTCATAAAACCGATTGAAAAGGACAACCCCTTTTGCTCCAGACACTGAAAGCTTATCAACAACCTGTACGAGGTTCGAAAAATAAGGGCTAAGCTTCATAGCGACAGGAATCTTAATTGATCTTGACACCACATCGGCCACCTGATAATACATATCTTCATAATCGGCAGCCACACTATTTTTATCTGTATTTACCACGAAGAGATTTAGTTCTAAAGCATCGGCTCCAGCGGTTTCAATCTGGCGTGCAAAATCAACCCATTCGTCCACCGAGAAACAATTGATGCTGGCAATCACTGGTATCTTCACCGCAGCTTTAGCCTCCTTTATCAATTGAAGATAATCGGTAACCGAATGACTTCGGCTATAATTACTAATATAGTCCATTGCCTCGGGGTAATCCATTCCCTGACTCCCCTGCACGTGATGATTAATTTCGTGATTAATTTGTTCTTCAAACAACGATTTTAAAACAACGGCACCGGCACCAGCCGCTTCCAATTTTTTAATTTTCTCAACACTATTGGTCAACCCCGAACTTCCAACAATAACAGGATTTCTGAGCTTTAGTCCCAAATAGCTTGTTTCCAGCTTTGACATGTTTTCAAATTTAGTATTGTTTCAACAAAAGTATTACCCATCTGTCTTAGAGTCTGCCAACAAAGTCTAACTTCTGCGTTATGCCTGACTTTATGGACAGACACTTTCTTATCATATATTCAGAATAAGCAAAGCTTAATAATATTTACAAAATACATTGTAATTTATCTGGCTCCAAAAATAGCACTTCCTACGCGAACCATTGTGCATCCTTCTTCAATAGCCAATAAATAATCGTTACTCATCCCCATGCTAATTTCCCGAAAATAATCAACATCACTCATCCATTGATTTTTAATCCGGTCGAAAAGCACCCTTAAACTGTGAAATTCATTTTTAATCTGCGTTTGATTATCGGTAAAAGTAGCCATGCCCATCAATCCACAAACCTGCACATTTTCCAACGAACGAACATTAAAAGATTCAAACAGGTGCAATAATTCCTCGGGCGAAAAGCCAAATTTTGTAGATTCGGTGGCGATATGTACCTGCAACAAACATGAAATTATACGTTTATTCCTGGCACCCTCATTGTTAATTACTTTCAAAAGTTTCAATGAATCAACCCCATGAATAAGACTCACAAAAGGAGCAATATATTTTACTTTGTTTGATTGCATATGTCCTATCATATGCCATTTAATATCCTTAGGTAAGGCTTCGGCTTTCGCCACCAACTCCTGTACTTTATTCTCACCAAAGACACGTTGTCCCACCTCATAAGCTTCCCTTACCAAACCGGTAGGGTGCGTCTTCGACACGGCAACCAGCTCAACATGGTCCGGAATGGATTTTCTTATTTCTTCCAATTTTTCAGCAACCGACATTTAAACATGTTTTAGTTTTGTGGGTGAAGCTTTCATCACCCATTATGTTTCAATATAATGCTATTTAGAGTTTGTCTATAAAGTCCAACTTCTGCGTTACGCTTGTCATAAAAACAGTCATTTACAAAAAGTAAACTCCTTGATTTTTATGACTTCGCAAGCCTTAAATTTGAACTTTATAGCTCAAATTCCCGACTTTATGGACAGGCACTATTTAGTGTTTGTCTATAAAGTTAACTATTGCATTGTGCTTGCTCTCAAAATACTCATTTACAGGAATGAATTCATATTTTTTGAGCTACGAAAGCCTTAAAAAATAATTGCATCTGATCTGCCTCCGGCATTTTCGGGCAAACGCGATTTATCAAAACGATACCAACGATGCAACTCAACTCGCCATTTTCCAAAATTGATATTGGCTTACATCATTTTCCTGTTTCTTTATAAACACACGACTAATGTTAAGGTTAATATCAGATCTAAAACTTTTCATATGAAACGAGCCATGAGGAATTGTTTCACACACAGAAGGATGATTATCCTGGCGAGTTCCATATGGCAACTGAAAAACAAATTATAATCATATGAAAAGCAAAATACGTCAACTAAATTCAAAATAGCAAATGCGTTTTTATTACCAACAATATCAATACAAAGGAGGTAATTAAACACCTCTCATTCTGGCTATTCCAGTTCGTGAATCACCAGCCCGCTGCGCAATTTTGGCTCAAACCAGGTCGTTTTAGGCGGCATAATATTACCCGTATCCGCGATATCAATTAATTGCTTCATAGAAACAGGATACAAAGCAAAAGCCACTTTCATTTCAAAAGCATCCACACGGCGCTGCAGCTCTTCCAGACCGCGAATTCCACCCACAAAATCAATTCGGTTAGAAGTTCTCAAATCTTCAATACCTAAAATTTTATCTAACACATATTTTGAAAGAATGGTAACGTCCAAAACGCCAATTGGGTCAGAATCGTTGTAGGTTCCTTTGCGCGCTGTTAATTTATACCAATGACCTCCCAGGTACATTCCAAACTCATGTAATTTTTCGGGTTTATGAATTTCACAGCCCATCTGAGAGACTTCAAAATAGCGTCCCAACGCCGCAATAAAGTCACCTTCAGATAAATCGTTTAAATCTTTCACCACACGGTTATAGTCAATAATCGATAACTGGTTATCAGGAAAATGAACAGCCATAAAAAAATTATACGATTCAGTCCCATTGTGATTAGGATTCTTACGTTTTCTCTCTTCTCCTACACGGGCAGCAGCCGCGGTACGATGATGACCATCTGCCACATAGGTACAAGGCACTTTTTCGGCAAACAAACGTTCAATACGCTCGTTGGTAACCATATCCATTATCACCCAAAACTGATGTCCAAAACCGTCTTCACTGATAAAATCATACTCAGGGGCCTGTTCATTCACAATATTTGCGACAATTTCATCAATTTCAGGAACCGCTTTATAACTAATAAACACAGGTTCCAGGTTGGCATTGTTCACCATAATATGGGTCATGCGGTCTTCTTCTTTATCGGGACGCGTTAACTCATGTTTTTTAATAACACCCGAAAAATAGTCGGAACAAGCTGCCGCACCAACAATACCATATTGAGTCCGGCCATTCATTGTTTGAGCATAGATATAAAAACGAGAAGTGTCATCTTTTTCCAGCCATCCCTTTTCTCTGAAACGGCAGAAATTATCGAATGATTTATTGTAGACAGTCTCGGAATGCGTATCCACGCCTTTTTTACAATCAATTTCGGCTCGTGTAATATGCAACAACGAATGATCCTTTCCTTTAGCCATAGCAGCAGCCTCTTCACTGTTCATCACATCGTAGGGCAAGCACGACAATTCTTTAGCAATTTCACGCGGAGGGCGTAAGCCCCTAAAAGGTTTTACAATAGCCATAGTGTTAGTAGTTTAGATTTTTCACCTGGATTTGACATGGCCTTAAACTTCAAGTCCCGGACAAAGCCGGGACATGAATATAGGCATATTCTATTAAATAAAATTCAAAGTGTCTTAACGATTTACCCTAAATGTTTCATCCCCGGAGGTAAAGAAACTAACTATTTGTCGGGCAGCAGCCACTCCGGCATTAATATTGGCTTCATCTGTTTGAGCACCCATTTTTTTAGGGGTAAAAAAGTATCGACCTCCAAACTGTTGCTTGAACACATCTGCATTGTCGGGTGCTATGTCTGACAGATAAATAAAATCAGGACGTTCATTCATTACTTCGACTAACTCGGCTTCGTTAATCACCTCTTTACGGGCGGTATTAACCAGTACAGCACCCTTAGGCATCAGAGACAATAAGGATTTATTGATGGAATTAACAGTAGAAGCATTGGCCGGAATGTGTAACGAAACCACTTCGCAGGTACGGTACAACTCTTCAATAGAGTTAACCGGCTCAACACCATGCGACTGCATACGGTCAGCGCTCACATAAGGGTCGTAAGCATATACTTTCATGCCAAATCCATGAGCAATTTTACCAACATAATAGCCAACGTTGCCATAGGCATGTATACCCAATGATTTACCACGAAGCTCAGTTCCCGCAGCTCCAGTATATTGTTTACGGATGCCATATACTAACATACCAAATACCAACTCAGCCACAGCATTTGAGTTTTGGCCCGGCGTATTCATAGCCACAATGTTTTTTGACGAACAAGTCACCAGGTCAAGATTATCGTATCCAGCACCAGCCCGAACCACAATTTTAAGATTTTTGGCCGACTCCAAAACATTGCAATCAATTTTGTCAGAACGAACAATTAAGGCATCTACGTCAGCAACAGCAGCTAATAAATCGCTTGGTGACTTATATTTTTCCAGTAGTCTCAATTCATAACCGGCCTCATCAACGACTTTACGAATCTGATCGACGGCCATTTTTGAGAATGGCTTTTCAGTTGCAACTAATACTCTTTTCATCTGTTTATAATTTATTTTTATTTGCCACATGGAACTCGCAGC
Organism: Geofilum sp. OHC36d9; assembly: GCF_052400685.1. Classification (NCBI taxonomy): domain Bacteria; kingdom Pseudomonadati; phylum Bacteroidota; class Bacteroidia; order Marinilabiliales; family Marinilabiliaceae; genus Geofilum; species Geofilum sp. OHC36d9. The sequence continues at coordinate 24,649 of NZ_JBQTGJ010000014.1, read as the reverse complement.
AATAGTCACTCCCCTTTGTGAAAAACTATTCTCATGCTCGTTTCATATGTTTCTAATTTGTGGTTTATGCCACATAAACTTCCATTTAAATTGTCCTTATGTGTAAAAATCAATAATCTGCTAGGCCAATCTTTGATAATGGTTGTTCATGCGTTAATAATTTGATTTATAATAGGCTGATGATATCCGCAAAAGAATTACACTATGTAAAATTATTCTAACGACTCATTTCATCGTCATTATTTCAATAATTGGTCATACCAGCTTATAATCAATAAAATAAAAACATTTCAAAGACGAAGATGACAGCAAAAAAGGGAAGCGTGAAGCCAGCTTCATCATCTTCCCCTTCAGAGATTATTGCTTTAATATAAATCTTCGAAACTGATTCATTATTAATGTTTCTTTTCAAATTGTTGCATGACATCAACCAAAGCTTTAACACTTTCTTCAGGCAGGGCATTATATACAGAAGCCCTGAAGCCACCTACCGAACGGTGTCCTTTTATTCCCACCATTCCCTGTGCAGTGGCAAATTCAAGAAATTCAGCGTTAAGATCCTGATAATCATCATTCATGACAAAACAAATATTCATAATTGAACGATCATCGACGTTCTGCACAGTACCTTTAAACAAACGGTTTCGGTCAATTTCAGAATAAAGAATATCGGCTTTACGGATATTACGTTTTTCCATTTCTTTTAAACCGCCATTGGATTTCAACCAATTAAGAGTCTGCAATGCAGCAAAAACCGGCAAAACAGGTGGCGTATTGAACATTGAACCGCCATCGATGTGCGTTTTATAGTTCAGCATGGTTGGAATTGGACGATCAACTTTACCCAAAACATCTTCTCTCACAAGTGCAAAGGCCAACCCAGCTGGCGCCAAATTTTTCTGAGCACCGCCATAAATTATGGCATATTTAGAAACATCCAAAGGACGAGAAAAAATATCAGATGACATATCTGCAACCAAAGGAACCTTCACATCCATGTCCTTACGAATTTCGGTTCCATAAATGGTGTTATTAGTGGTAATATGCAGATAATCGACATCAGACGGGATATCAAAATCCCTGGGGATATAATTATAATTTTTATCTTTTGAAGAAGCAACTTCAACCACTTCACCAAAAAACTTAGCTTCCTTGATTGCCTTTGAAGCCCATGTGCCGGTATTCAGATAGGCTGCTTTTTTACTTAAAAGATTGTAAGGGACCATACAAAATTGCATGCTGGCACCTCCGCCTAAAAATACCACTTCATAACCCGCAGGAACCTCCAACAACTCTTTAAACAATTTATTGGCTTGTTCCATAACGGCTGTAAACTCCTTACCACGGTGCGATACTTCCATCACCGAAAGACCTGTTCCTGCAAAATTAACAACTGCTTCGGCAGTATTCTTAATGGTAACTTCGGGGAGAATTGACGGCCCGGCTGAAAAATTGTGCTTCTTCATGTGAATATCTATGTTTAAGTTGTTTTTTGTAAAAAATCAATCCTTTCGCCTTTCATACAGCTAAACAATGCAAACACGCTACAGATAATAAGTTAAGCATTTATCAGCGGCTCTACCAAAAGCTAAAATTACAACTATTCAAAAGTAACCCAACGGTATAAGGCTCTTTTTTTTTAGTTATTTATCAACAGAAATTTCAACACCTTGATTTTGTATCGCAAGACAAAAGAAAAATGAGGTTTCTATTACACAGGCAAAATTAATAGAAAAGCCGATAATAATAATTACAAAATGAAATAAAAACTGCAAGAAAAAATATCAAATTCTAACATTTTCACTGTATTCAGACCTGCAAAAGGTTGACACAACCAGACGAAACCACCACTACAACACTAATAAACAAGACATTATACAAACGGCAGTTTAACAATTTCAGCAGAAACTGACTTTTGTCGTATCCGTACAAATATTTGCGTCTCAACTTTTGCATAGTCTGTTTTAACATATCCCAGGCCAATACCCTGCTTCAAAACCGGTGACATAGTTCCTGATGTCACATTTCCAATTACATCTCCATTACTATTTACCAATTCGTAGCCATGACGCGGAATACCCCTTTCCAACAACTTAAAGCCAACCAATTTACGTGCAACACCATTGTTCTTTTGGGTATGAAGCGTCTCCCTATCAATCAAATTTTTCTCAGGTTTCAATTTGGTAATCCACCCAAGTCCTGCTTCTATTGGCGACGTGGAGTCATCAATATCATTACCATATAAACAAAAGCCCATTTCAAGCCTCAGAGTATCACGAGCGCCCAAACCGGCAGGAAGAAGCCCTTCGGTGTCACCTTCAGAAATAATTGTCCGCCACAATTTTTGAGCATCTTTATTATCCACAAATAACTCAAAGCCACCAGCTCCGGTATAACCTGTTCGGGAAATGATTACGGAATCAATGCCGGCAACCTCGCCTGTTGTAAAAGAATAGTACACCAAAGAGGAGAGATCAACCGAGGTTATTGCCTGAAGAATTTTTTCAGCTCTGGGCCCCTGAATCGCCAGCAATGAAATGCGATCACTGGCATCTTCAAGCTCCACATCCGCAGGTTTATGCTTCATGCACCAATTCCAGTCTTTCTCAATATTAGAAGCATTAACCACCAACAAATACTTTTGCGGTTGATAATGATAAACCAATAAATCGTCAACAATTCCACCTGTCCCGTTGGGAAAACAGGCATACTGAATCTTCCCGGGTTTTAGGAGCGCCACATCATTGGACGTTATACGCTGCAAAAAGCTGAGTGCGCCAGGCCCTTTCACCCAAAACTCACCCATGTGTGAAACATCAAATAAACCGGCCGATTGGCGAACAGCCATATGTTCGGAGGTTATACCACTATATTCAACGGGCATTTCAAAACCAGCAAAAGGAACCATTTTGGCGCCCGCATCAACATGCAACTGGTATAACTGAGTTCGTTTCATCAAATAAAGTATTTATACTGATTTGTAATTTCCATTTGATTCAAAGATATTCTTATCAATTTATAAAAAAAATGATTCTTAATATGTTTAAGAAAAAACAGAATTACAACATGAAAATTATTTCAAACACCATTAAATAAACCAGTATTAATTAAAGAAATAAAGATTAAACCATCCTCAGGTTATCAAAATTAACTAAATTGCATAAATTAATGAATGAATAATATATTTCCTTTTAAAAGGGAAAGTGTTAAATTTGTATAACTCAACATAGGCAAAATGAATTCCCGATTTGAAATTATAGACCTTACGTATCTCGAAAGCATCGCTGAAGGTAATATATCAGTGATCCGAGAGTTTATTTCTATTTTTTTGGAGCAGGCCGAGGAATTCAAGGAGGGATTTGAACAATATTTTAACAGAAAGCAATGGAAAGAACTCGGTGCGTTGGCTCACAAAGCCAAATCTTCTGTTATATCGATGGGAATGACCGAATTGGGTAATTGTGAATTGAAAAACCTGGAACTTATTTCCAAACAATTCAGAATTAAAGAATTAAAAAAAATGGAGGTTTTATCACCGAGAGAAGTTGAGGAACTAAATTATATTCAAAAGCAATTTGATTCATTTCCGGCAGATAAAAAAAAATGGATTAAAGATAACACCAATGCTGCCGCCATTGAAAAAATTATTTCGAAATATAACGCCATTTGCAACAAAGCGATTAAGGAATTAAAGGTGGTATAGAAAAATGGAAAATATGCTTAAATTAGAAACCAAAGGAAATGTCACTGAAGGCATTTTGGAAGGCACCAACAGGTTGAATGCTACCATAGCTCAGGAAGTTAAAATATCGTTGAACAACGCTTTAAAACAAAGCGAATTTCAACTCATTCTAAACCTTAAAAACATTCTTTTCATAGATAGTACCGGAATTGGTGTATTAATTTCGGCTCTTAAAACCTCGCGCCAAAACAATGGAACGTTCATTTTAAAAGCAGTTAACAAAGACGTTATGAGTCTCTTGACGCTAATGAAACTAGACAAAGTCTTCGATTTTTCTGAATCAACAAATCAAAATTAAATAGTACCTGCAAGGAAACATCTGCCCTTTCGTTATGCTCGCTTTCAAAATGTTCATTGATCCCGTAAATACACACTTTTCAAGCTTCAAAACTTCCCTGCTTGCAAAAGCACAAATACTAATTAAAACAAATTATTTAAATATGAAAGCCTCAAAAATGAAGCTTTCATATTTGTTACCTGAGTTTCCGGAAAAGCTCTAAGCAAAAACTTTTAAGGTCTTAGCTAACTTTCAATTCTTTTTTCTGTTTTTAAAAGTTTCAACGATTATTAAAAACAAGTGCATTATCCTTTACATCTACTACAATGGCTTGCTTAGTAGTAACTTCATTTGACAAAATCATCTTTGATAAATCGTTGAGTAAATACTTCTGAATAGCCCGTTTAATAGGCCGGGCACCATACATTGGATCAAAACCAACATTCACCAACCATTTAGCAGCTTCATCGGTAAACGATAAATTAACATTTTGCTCATTTAGCATTGTCACTACTCGGTTCAACTGTAAACGAACAATTTTAAGTATCTCGTCACGATTTAGTGGTGTAAACAAAATTATTTCATCAATCCGGTTCAGGAACTCAGGTCTGATAGTTTGTCGCAACATGCTCATAACCTTTTCACGAGCACTGTCGTCAATGGCCCCATCGCCATTACTCATGGATTCCTGCAATAGCTCAGAACCCAGATTCGACGTCATGATGATAATGGTATTCTTAAAATCAACCACACGTCCCTTATTATCTGTCAAACGACCATCATCGAGCACCTGAAGCAGTATATTGAAAACATCGGAATGCGCTTTTTCTATCTCATCCAGTAAAACCACTGAATAAGGTTTACGTCGAACGGCCTCAGTGAGCTGACCGCCTTCATCATACCCCACGTATCCGGGAGGAGCGCCAACCAACCTTGAAACAGAATGGCGCTCCTGGTATTCCGACATATCAATACGCGTCATTAGATTTTCATCATCAAATAAAAATTCGGCCAACGCCTTAGCCAATTCTGTTTTACCCACACCAGTTGAACCAAGAAAGATAAAGGACCCGATAGGCCGTTTGGCATCCTGAAGTCCGGCTCTGCTACGGCGAATAGCATTGGCCACAGCCGAAATAGCCACCTCCTGACCAACAACGCGTTTATGAAGATCATTTTCGATCTCCAGCAACTTTTGTCGTTCACTTTTAAGCATACGTGAAACCGGAATCCCAGTCCATCGGCTCACTACCTGAGCCACGTCTTCCGCATCCACTTCCTCTTTAATCATAGCCGAATCGGCTTGCTTTTCCTGTAATTGAAGTTTCAGCTTGTCAATGGCCGCTTCGGCCCCTTTTATACGACCATAACGCAATTCGGCAACCTTGTCATATTGCCCCTCCTTTTCGGCCCGCTCAGCCTCAAACCGAAACGTTTCAATATCACTTTTATGTTTCTGAATCTCTTCGACAATAGCACGCTCTTGCTCCCATTTAGAACGTAAAACCAACCGCTGTTCTTTCAATGTAGCTATGTCACGGTTAAGGGCATCCAGTTTTTGATGATCACTTTCCCGTTTTATAGCCTCACGCTCTATTTCCAACTGTTGAATTTTACGTTCAATCTCATCAATTTCCTCAGGAACTGAATTCATCTCCAAACGTAAACGAGAAGCTGCTTCATCGATCAAATCGATTGCCTTATCTGGCAAAAAACGATCAGAAATATAACGTTTTGATAATTCAACAGCTGCAATGACAGCCTCATCACGAATACGCACTTTATGGTATGATTCATACCTCTCCTTTAATCCCCTCAAAATTGAAACCGACGACATCACATCAGGTTCATCAACCATCACAATCTGGAAACGACGTTCAAGAGCTTTATCTTTTTCAAAAAACTTCTGATATTCAGATAACGTGGTTGCACCTATGGCCCGCAGATCACCTCTTGCCAAAGCCGGTTTCAAAATATTAGCCGCATCCATAGCGCCCTCACTCTTACCAGCCCCTACCAGTGTGTGAATCTCGTCAATAAACAAAACCACATCGCCGTCGGATGCAATCACGTCTTTAACCACCGACTTCAATCGTTCTTCAAACTCCCCCTTATACTTAGCCCCGGCAACCAGAGCCCCCATATCAAGAGAGAAAATTTGTTTCGACTTTAAATTATCGGGAACATCGCCATCGATGATACGATGAGCCAGTCCTTCGGCGATAGCGGTTTTACCAACACCCGGCTCCCCGATCAAAATCGGATTATTTTTGGTACGACGAGACAATATCTGCAACACACGCCGTATCTCCTCGTCGCGACCAATAACAGGATCTAATTTTCCACTTCGTGCTCTATCATTAAGATTAATGGCAAAACGCTCAAGGGCATTGTAAGTGTCCTCAGCAGTGGGGCTATTAACCTTACTACCTTTGCGCAAATCCTTTATAGCAGTCATCATGGCTTTTTCTGTAGCACCGGCATCTTTCAGCATCCGGGCCACATTACTTTTGACAACTAAAAGGGCCAAAATGATATGTTCGATAGAGGCAAACTCATCCCCCATTTCATGGGCTTTGTCAATCGCCTTCTGTAATACATCCGAAGATTCGCGACTGAGAAAGGGTTCGCCACCCGACACTTTGGGATAAGACGCAACAATACTGTCGAGTACCGAATCAATCTCACCTATACCAACTTTACTAAATAAAAATTTGACCAATTGGTCTTCTGTGGAGATAATTCCTTTAAGAAGATGTCCAGGCTCTATGGCCTGATGACTCAGACTTTGGGCTAATTGAAAAGCCTTCTGAACTGAGTCCTGTGCCTTTATGGTAAATTGATTTAAATTCATAATTAAAGAATTAAAATTACCAGCAAAGCATCAAAAGCATTGCCAAAGGCCCAAATACGACACAATGCCAGCAAACCCAGTATTTATGATGACATTTTGACATAAAAAAAGTCATTGAAAAAATTCAATGACCATAATCGTCGAAAACAAAGGTTCTTAATCCTCCATCTCAATCATAGAAAAAGGCACATTTATGATTGATTGGTAGTCTTCACCCGCTTCAAACATATCTTCATCATCTTCCTCGTAATACCAGCTAACCTGAACTTTGTTCCCTTTTTTATAAAGTAATTCGAGCTTTTTAAGCATATCCAAAATACACTTGGATGAGCTGGTATTAAAATACTCCAACTGTATGTTGACGTTGGTATGGTCCATTGGGCTGGAACCGTATCTATCGAGCCAATCGATCAATGGTTTATAAAATTCAACAGAATTCTCAGGAATAGAACGACCTTTAATTTCAATAAGACCCTTTTCACCATCCAACCTGACGTAAGGCGTTTTTGTGCTACCTTCACGAATAATAGTTTCTATTGTATCCACCATGACATAAAAATTTAACTTATATAAACATCCAAGGAAAGGAAAGAATACTTTTCATCCTGCGGATAAATATAATATTCAAGCTTATTACCTGTTTTACGAACCATATCCAAAAAACCCAAACCACTTCCCCCTGAATTTGGGTTGTCACGGACTAAAATATCTCTGTAAACAACAACGATATCTTCATCTGATAAAGAATTTACCATTTTAATACTCTCTTCAATCCGACTTAAGCGTTCAGTTTTAAAAAAATTACCAGTTGAAATACGAAAGAAAGATTGATCTTTGGACAAAACGATCAATCCATATTTGGGAACAATATCAACTTCGGCTGAAAGCGGTGGAATATCTGCATAATGATAAAGATTCTGAATACACTCAACAACAACATTGTAAACCTTCTTTCTAATTTTCCCTTTCACCAAATTTTTATCAAGCCCATCCTCTATTAAAGATAATGATTCTGTTATCTTATCAGAAGTAACAGAACCGGAGTATTTATAAATAATTTCTCCGTTAATTTTCTGCAAATACCATTTATTAAGGTCAAACTTCATTTAATGGTGTACTTTAAATCTGAGCTGAAAATATACATAAAAGCCTTTATAATGTAAGCAAAAAAGCTATTTTTTTGTCACTCTCGCTTTAAAAATGGTCATTTACGACAATAAACTCTTATTTATTTAAGCTTCGAAAGCCTCAAAGTTAAAGTTTCCTTGTTGCCACCAAACATCTAGGGCTGTACAAGCTTTTATTTAAAACCTACTGACTCCAAACCGTTGATTTTATTGACAGACACAACATAAGAGCCATTTTAACAATCTAAAAAATCTTCATCGGTTCTTAAAAGCCAAAAAGAGAAACTAAATGAAAGAGTTATACAAATATATAAATTAAAAAGAGTTATGAATTATTCAAATTGTTAAATCTAATAGTATTTCAAAAAAAACAGATAAAAACAATAACTATCTAAAACATAATATTAAATTCCATCACCACCCAAAAATCCCGAAAAGCGGTACTTTTCCTGTACTACTTTACTGTTAGGTGCCACATCAGAAGTAATCCATACGTTCCCACCAATTACCGAGTTGGCACCAATCGTAATTCTCCCGAGAATAGTAGCCTGAGCATATATAATAACATTATCTTCGACAATGGGATGACGCGGAATCCCTTTTATAGGGTTTCCCTCATTATCAAGTGGAAAACTTTTGGCTCCCAAAGTTACGCCCTGGTAGATTTTCACATTATTTCCGATGACAGAGGTGGCACCAATAACAACACCGGTACCATGATCAATGGTAAAACTACTTCCGATTTTTGCACGCGGATGTATGTCGATACCCGTCTCGGAATGAGCCATTTCAGAAATAATACGAGGTATTAGTGGCACATTCAATTCGAGCAACGTATGGGCAACTCTATAATTTGTTATTGCACGCGTGGCAGGATAACAAAAAATAACTTCGGCCTGACTCTGGGCGGCCGGATCGCTCAAAAATGCAGCTTCAATATCGGTTGACATTAAAAAACGCAGCCGTGGCAACTGACTTATAAACTCAACAGCAATTTGGGTTGCTTTGGCTTTGGCATCTCCAAGCTCGAATTTATCACTATCGGTACAGCCAAAACATAAACCTGCAAAAATCTGCTGACGTAACTTTTCATACAGCGACTCGATATTTACGCCAATGTAATACTTCACACTTCCCGGACGCGTGCGTGAACTTCCAAAATACCCGGGAAAAATAATTTCACGCACCAGATCAACAATTTCCAGGATAACCTTAACCGAAGGCATGGGCTGATCGGGATGATGACGGTGACACACCGACTTATAAGACTCTTCCTGTGAAAGAGCCTCAATTATTTTCTTCAGACTTTTAGGATACTCAGGGAAACTCATAACCATCAATATTTAATTTTTCTCTTAACATTACCTAACTCACCTATAAACCAACTATCAATCTGGTCGATCGCATTTTGAAGCCGAATAGAACCGTTACCTTCAACATATCTAAAAGGAATATTATAACGGATTAACTCTTCCTGATAACAACGGAAAAGAGAATCTCTCCTATCTCCATTTTCACGAACACAATCAAATTCCCAATCGATATCGGGTTTGCAAAGTAACACCAAATTGGGAGATAAAGTTTTAATCGCTTCGTGCAACCACACAGGACAAACGCCATAAACCTCCTGAAACCATACTTTTGTAATGATCAAAAAGGTGTCAAAAAAAATTATTTTCTGATCAGAAAAACGCCTTAGACAACGAGCATACTGAGCAATCTGTCGTCGGGCAATTGTTTCAACATCGTTAATAGCATAAGGACGCTTTAAACGCGCCACATAATCTCTGGCATACTCCGGAAGTCCAAGCGTATTATAATGAGCCGCCAAAAGCGCTGTAAGCGTTGATTTTCCTGTTGACTCGGGCCCACAAACAACGATAGATACCATAAAACTTCATCTATGAATTTCAAAGGTAGGCAATTATTGACAAAAATCATTTCTCATCGCCTTTTTCCATTTCACATACCCGACCACTGCCATAAGTGTGTACACTAAAAACAAAGCTGAAGTGATATAGAGACCTTTATAAATATACATAACCATTGACATGGCATCGATAACCACCCACAAAAGCCAATTTTCGAGTAATTTACGAGCCAACATCCAGGTTGCTACCAGGCTGGCTGCTGTTGTAAAGGCGTCTCCCAAGGGTAAATCAGATGGTGGTAAATTGAGCCATCTGGGTACAACCTTCAACACCACATAAATCAGCCCTAAAATAACGAAAATGGAAGCCGCAAATATCCAGTATTGAGAGACTTTTACAGACGTTGTTTTAAGCTCTGTTTCTGATTTCACAGAGGTCATAGCGTTCCCTAACCAATGAAACCAACCATACACGCTAACAATCAGATAATAACCTTGCAGCGCCATATCAGCATATAACCGACTACGAAAAAAAACGATTAAATAAAATGCAGAGGAAAGAAAGCCTACCGGCCACATCCAAATATTCTCACGAATGGAAAGAATCAAATAAAAAAAGGCGAAAATAGTTCCCACCAATTCAATCCAATGCTCAGTCAAAAAATGATTCATCGATTATTTTTGATGGTGCATTATTAATAGCTGCAAAAATAACCAAAATAGCGATTATTGGGCATTTTAATCACCCATTTTTACGGACGCACTAGTTCTTCTTCATTATTCGCAAAAAGCTGAATTGCTTTTTGGTAGGCGCCAACAGTCGGGTTAATAATTTCATAATAAGCACTATTACCCCACAAATTACGTGCTATAAGAGCCTTTAGCTGCAAGGCAATTAAATTATCAGCGGCGACATCAATGGCCAGTCCTATCATTGATGCTTCCTTTTGCACCTGAGTAATTAAGACATCGTCAACAGCAAAATCCTGCATAAAAGATCTAACATCCTTCCATTGCGGTTCAGTGTTATTATAAAAATCAAGGGCCACGCTACTTAGTACTCCATTAACCACCAAATCGCGATAATAATCGGAATATCCTGTAGTATCAAGCGGGACAAAAAAATCAGGCATAATACCACCACCCCCAAAAACAGGACGTCCGGCAACCAATGTTTTAAAACTAAGCGTTTCATTTACGTGAATACTATCTCTATTCCATAGTTCCCCGTTGTTATATCTATCAAGCACTTCTTCCTTATAAGAATCTTTGTCGTCGGAATAAGGTTTTTGAATGCAGCGTCCGGAAGGTGTATAATACTTTGCAATGGTGAGTCGCACTTCAGAGCCATCCGTAAGAGTAAACGGACGTTGTACCAAGCCTTTGCCATAGCTCCTGCGGCCAACAATTGCACCGCGATCCCAATCCTGAATCGCACCTGCCACAATTTCGCTGGCAGAGGCCGAATTCTCATCGATCAGAACCACCAATCCGCCATCAATCCATAAACCTTTAGACGTTGCCTTATGATCTCGACGCGATAGTGCAGCCCCCTCAGTATAAACCATCAACTTCCCCCGGTCCAAAAACTGATCAAGAATAGCCAACGCAGAGCTCATATAACCGCCTGTATTGCCACGTAAGTCCAGTATTAAATTTTCCATACCGGCCTTTTTTAGCTTTTTAAGCACGTCATTAAATTCTTTATTCGTGTTTGCTGCAAAGCGGCTGATCTTAATATATCCATTTGTCGCATCGGCCATATAAGAAGCCTCTATACTAGGGATTGGCACTTCATCGCGTACCACACTAAAATCCAACATCTTATCTTCACCCCTACGCACAATGGTAAAATCAACCTCAGTTCCTTTTCTTCCACGAAGCATGGCATACACATCATCTGAGTTAATACCAACCGACGCTACTTTTTCCCCATTGATAAACAGAATTCGATCACCGGTACGAATACCAACTTTCTCAGAGGGCCCCCCATTTATGGTTGATATAACGGTAAGCGTATCTTTTAAAATTAAAAATTCAATGCCAACACCTTCAAAATTGCCATTCAAAGCTTCGTTGGCCGCTTTAACTTCATCGGCAGGAATATATACGGAGTGCGGATCGAGCGAAGAAAGCATCGACCTGATTATTTCTTCTGCAAAAGCCGGTCTATCAATTGAATCAACATAAAAACTGTTAATTAATTGCCAGGTCACCTGAATATTATTTAAATCCTGATCGAATTTTTGGGCTTTAATGTTTCCAATGAAAAGGATAGAAAGAAATAACAACCAATATCTCATACACTAGTCAACTTATTATATCGTCTTCATACGATCATAAGACAAAATAGTTTTATGAACAACCAAAAATAAAAGGTTGAATAATCTTACTATACTTATGATAAACAATATTGTTTTTAAATTCTGCAAATTAATAATAATCACACAAATATGAAAATAATTAACTTTTTAAATATATTCTCGTAAATCCGTAAGCCAGAGGTTCACGATCAACCTATCAAAATAATTTCCGGGGATTTTAAATATTACTAAATCTATAAAATTTAATGGTTGAATTAAACTGAATATCAGAGACAGTCGTTTAGTCGATTTTCATTACGGAACCGTCAGGTTTTAGGAAGGTTCTCTCACCAACAACCAAACTATCAGACAGCAAATCGTATTTTAAATTGTGTAATTTTGTTTTAAAACCTCCTAAATCAGATAATGTATGAAACACTATTTCCGAAGAAAGTTTTTCGTCCTTAACTTGATTTAATCTATTAATTACATTTTGATCATAGTTGTCAGAATACCATACAAACATTGGAATTTCAAGTTCATACGCAGAAGGATCAGGTGTACCGTGCAAAAAAAGTTCTTTTTTATCATCGTAAAGATTCTCCCCATGGTCGGACAAATACATCATAATAGAAAGCTCATTATCCTTTTTCAGCCTGTTTATTATTTCAGATAAGAAATAATCAGTAAAAAGTATTGAATTATCATACGAATTTATGTATTTCGATTTGTATTTCACACCATTCTCAGCAATGCTAATGCTACCATCTATCTCCGGTTTAAAACGGGCAAACTCCTTTGGATATCTTAAATTATATCTATAATGACTTCCAATACTGTGAATAACAATAAATTTCCTATTAATATCATCTTTCAAACATTCATCGAGAACAGGCAAAGTCACTAAATCGTTATTCGACACATCTAATGTTTTAGATACATTTTTAAAAACGTCTGCACTCGTTGAATACAAACTATACATAGATCCAACAGAATAATTTTGATTTGTTATCCAATATGTTTTATAGCCAGCCTCTTTAAATGCTGCAATTAAACCTAACTCATTATAAACATCTTTGTAGTTAGCAGGCCCAACGCTTGACATAATCTGTGATACACTGGTAAGCGTGAAATTAGCACAAGTCGTAAATTTTGTAAACGCAATTAAATTATTTTCCTCTACAAGCCTTGGATTCGTTTTTCTTTTATAACCATATATCTGAAAGTTATCCCGTCTGGCTGTTTCTCCAATTACCAATACAATTACTTGATCATCACTGTTTGTTAAAACAGGGTTATATAAGAAATCGACATTATTTTCTTTAAACTTATTTACTTCCTTCACATCCTGATAAATATCCTCCAATTTGGAAATAGTCCCAACAGGAAAAGTTTTATTTAGCTTTACAAAAAAATAGTATTTAGTGATCCCCAGCAAGTCTGTTTTATAGGTTGTGTATGCTATTTTAAAATCTCTTATTAAGATTCCTGTTATAACTGCTAACGAAATAACACCTACAAAAAGTCTTATTTTACGACTAAGATGAAAAGAAAACTTCAGCTTGGACAGAAAGAATATGAACAGACCTATATACAAAACAGCTAAAAATACATAAGTAATATTTCCTCTTATAAGCTCAACAGCTTCATTCAAATTTGTTGCAAAAAAAGAATAATAATGCATTTCTGTCGACTGAGTACCTGTAATAGCAATGATATAAAGATCAATTAGCGCAAATGGCAACAAAGGAAGAAATAGGAGGAAAAAGACCTTTGGTTTTATAAAACTTAAAGCAAATAAAACAAGCGATAATGTATAAATAAAAAAAACAATTTTCTTGGTTATTGTGAATACCGCAGAATCTTCTCCTACACCTATAAAAATAATATTGGGAAGCATTACTATAAAGAGTAAAAATATAGCAATTACAAATTGTTTCTGTTTTTGAACCATCATAAATTAACAATAAAAGATTTAATACATCGTATTTTTAATAATTCCTTAACACTATTAGTCGATAAAAAATTTATTTTTCATTTAAGGATAAAACCTTACGGACTCTGGGTTTTTACTCATATGGTGTTTATAGGTATTCATGAGACGCATCGCTTCATTTACAGAAAAAAACGCGGCTGCAAATAATACGAAAAACAAATAGATTTATTATTAACTGCAACACAAAACTCTCCAAAAAGAACGATACCCATGCGTAATATTATATAATCATGGCTTATTGCATATTCATGAGAACTCTATTTACATTAACGATACCCCAATTATCGACACATTCATTATCAATAAATACATTTAAACAGACCAACAAGACTGCAAAACGCCTATCAAAAACATGCCATAAATAGTGACCGAAAATAACCATTTATATCATAATATCAATAAACAGGAAACATTTCATTCATAAGCCCTAGAGAGTCTATAGGCACCACTTTAGGGTAGCACCCTACACAACGTTTTTAAAAAAAAACCATTGGCAGATAAGCTAACTATATTTTGGAGGCTTACCCAGCTTCAATGCTCTGAATTTACTAGTGTAAATGATCATTTTGAAAGCGATCGTAATGAGAAAAAAATCCTTGATGGTACAGAATATCATCATTAAAGCCTTATCAAAAAACACTTAACATGTAACAATTGTTACAGAAAATACCAATCATACAACATTATCTTTGCATCATTAAAAAAGCAAAAACGATGGAAAGAGAGATGATTCATATTGATGAGACAATTTGCGATGGGTGCGGACAATGCATACCAGCCTGTCACGAAGGCGCATTGCAAATAATAGACGGCAAGGCCCGTCTCGTCAGTGATTTATTATGCGACGGATTAGGTGCTTGTTTGGGTCATTGTCCACAAGGGGCCATCACCATCGAAAAACGGGAAGCTGAGCCATACGATGAGATACAGGTGATGCAAAATACCATACCAAAAGGTAAAAACACCGTAATTGCGCATCTCAAGCATTTGAAAGACCATCACGAAACTGTTTTTTTGAAAGAAGGATTAGAATATTTACAATCCAACAAAGAATCGCTCCCTTTTAATTTTATGGACGTTATAAAAGAACTTAACGGGATTCATAAAGCAGTGCACACAGCCTGCAGTACCAACAGTTGCCCCGGATCGGCAGAAAGAGCACTAAAACCAACTGCCAACAAAACCTTTAGTCCAGTTGCAGCACCAACACATTCAACGGCTTCAGAATTACGTCAGTGGCCGGTGCAAATGCATCTGATCAATCCCTCCTCGTCAATGTTCAAAGGTAGCGATTTGGTTTTAGCGGCCGACTGTGCCGGATTTGCCATGGCTGATTTTCATCAACGCATTTTGAAAGGTAAGACACTAGCCATTGCCTGCCCCAAACTTGACCACGATCAGGACACCTATCTCAACAAATTGGTTCAACTCATTGATACTGCCAAAATAAACACACTAACCGTTGTTATTATGGAAGTACCGTGTTGCTCCGGTCTGCTTCAACTGGCCAAAAATGCAAGGCTGCAAAGTCAGCGTAAAATACCACTTAAAATGATTCGCGTTTCAGCCGAAGGGAATATCCTAAACGACGAGTGGCTTTAAATAGTGTTTGTCTATAAAGTCAACTACTTCGTTACGCTTGTCATAAAAACAGTCATTTACGAAAAGTAAACGCCTTGATTTTTATGACTTCGCAAGCCTTGTATTTGAGCTTTATATTTTAAACACTTAGGTTATGGACAGACGCTAATTAAACCGGGAAAGCCGTCCAGAATCCCATGCCTGCCCCGGAATTACCCCTTGATCAAAGCCATCATACGTACCATAAATTATCTTAAAAAAAAAGCAATCAGGCAGGTATAAAAAATGAATTGTAAACGCACAAAAATTGACGCGAAGATATGCTTTACGATCAAATACACACAACATTCGCACTAAAAAAGTCCAGGAAAGGCACATTAAACACCTAATGTACAATCTATTTTCATTGTTTAATATCGAACCTTGTAGGCCAACCAACCCACCCACTCTTTAATAAGTATTTGCCAGTTGATTAAAATCTGAGCCGAAGGCATAAAATAATCGGCAGGTACGGCCCTTTGTAAAGGATACATAGGATCGGCACCAACTGGGGTGACCTCAAAACCAAATTTATTAAAGCACCATTGCGCCCTTTTCATGTGCCAGGCAGAGGTAACCAGTGCTATTTTTTTTTGCCAACCGTTTCTTTCAAAAATCCGGGAAGTATACAATGCGTTTTCAAAGGTGTTTCGCGACAACGAATCAACTTCAACCTTCACTTGTGTTGAGACTCCCGCCTGGATCAAAAAATCAGATATAAAAGCCCCTTCAGGGCGCTCATGTAACAACACGGCGGCAGAACCGCCAGAAATGACCAAATGCGCCACCGGGTTTTGATGCACTATCGCCAAAGCTTGCATGAGACGGTCGCCACTTTGCCAAAAACGAACCCTCGCCGTTGGCTCATAATAAGAAGCCATTCCCCCCAAAACAACCACATTTATGAAGGAAGAATCATTGGCTGGAAGAGCAGTAGGAGCCGACTCCCAATGTCTTATTACTCCTCTAAAAATCATGGGATTGCTAAAAAACAAAAATATTCCTAAAATCGTCCAAAGCAACAATTTCCGCCTCTTTTTTAAAATAATAGCCAAAACTGTCAAAAGAACAATAATATTTAGAGGCGAAATAAGGAACGCCATCAACTTGGATATAATGAACATAATAGTTGTATTTATTTACACAAATTCAACAACACTAATTCTCTAATCTAGTAAAAAAATAAATCCCAGAATTTAATCGCAGAAGCATTAAAATTCGATTCATATTATCCCATATTTTAAGCATTCGGCGAAATACCGTCGATTCAAGAGGTTAAACCATTTTGACAGACAAAAATAGGAAAAAGATGAAATATAATTCAAAAGCCGAATTTATGGACAGCCACTGTTTAATGATTATCTTTCGCCTCAATTAAACAACAAGTAAAGCTATAGATGGAACCGCAGGTATGTATAGTAAGTATTGACGCCAATAACGCACTAATTAATAGCAAGGGAGAAAAAGTGACACCACCGGCCGATTGGGCATTTCTGCCCGCAGGCGATGCAGGCATCACACGTAAAGTAACGGCAAAAGGCATCTATTGGAGAGTACAAGTCAGGAAAGGACGCCGCACTATTTCGAAAGGTGTATGGGCGCCCACAGAGACAATCACTTGGGCCCGGGAACAGGTTACAGCATTACGAATGACAGAGAACTATCAAAAGGCCAAAATATCGGCAGCCCGGCGAAGAGACAAACAACAACAAACCTATGAAGCCGAATTTTTAGCAGCTGTCAAACAATTTCTGAACTTTCACCCCAAATACAAGCCAACTGAATGTTGCATGGCCGAAGCCGTTACAGCCCATACCATCCCGGTGGGTAGCGGCACCGTAGGACGAACGGCCATGATACCACTTGAAGAAAGAGCCGCCCGCGCCGTCATAGCCTGGATGCGTCACCAAACGACCGCTTACGACCACCTGAAAATTCAACGCATTAAAGGAGAACGAAGAAAAATACGCCACCAGCTGGCTGAACAGTCCACCATGCTGCTAAACAGATACCGTGAGGGATTAGCGATACACCCCGGCTGTCCGCTGCAAAAAGCGCTTAAAAAAATTTAAATCCCTGTTAGATTTTAAATCAGGAGTGTCCTGACACAACAGCCGTGAACATACAACCATCTCCCGCCTGGGTGTTTTTTTTTACTTTTACCATACGTATTAGACCGAATATTTACGTTCCATTTGAAATACAGAACCTTTAGTTAGTGTTTGGCTATAAAGCCAACTTCTGCGTTACGCTTGTCATAAAAACAGTCATTTACGAAAAGTAAACGCCTTGATTTTTATGACTTCGCAAGCCTTGAATTTGATCTTTATATTTCAAACACTTAGTTTATGGACAGACTCTCGTTAACCAGCTTCATTTAAATATGGCTTACACTCAGTGGTGTTCATACCTCCTTCCCATTCATCAAGGTCTACAGAAAATCTAAACCTGATGCATTAACTTAACGAACTATTGATTTAAAAACTAACAAAAAATCATTGAACAGAGATTGCACATTCTGTTTTATTCGGACACCCATTCCGGATTTATCCGGACACCTTTTCGGTCTGCAATTTTTCCAAAAATAAGTATAATTTTTTTTTACTATTTAGCGATCACTTTTTTCATGGATTCACCCATCATTTCGATACGGTAAGCGCCATTAACTAAACGATTCATTATCGCGTCGGCAACGGTAGGGCTCCCCAAAGGCCTACCGCTGGATGGTACGTTCAGTGATGGATGATCTGCTATTCTTTCACTACGACAAAGGCTCCCGGGCTCAAAAAGTAGTGGTCGATCTCTTAAAAAAGTTCCGGGTGGCAATTCAAACCGAGAGAGAATGGTTGACCTACGTCTTTAGCAAAATTGCCATGTACAACGCCAACTATGAATTAGACCTGGCTGAGCTGTTCCACATAATTGGAAAAAAACAACAAGTGTCAGAGTTTTCCAAATAATTCCAGGAGATTCCAGTAGAACTTAGAAAATTACAACACCCGGGCAGGTATTCACCGCTTGGGTGTTGTTTTACTTTTCCTATACGTATTGGCCGAATACTTACAGACAATGAGAAAAGCTAATAATTAATCTATTTTTGTATTTTCATGACTGATTTAGAAAAAAAGTGAACGGATATGGCCGTTTTTTATGGGGGGATATTAACCGTTTTTTCCAGTCATACTCCTATATATTGGCGGTAGTTATTGTCCTTGTTTCAGAAAATCTTTCAATGGTAAAGATGATATAGAGGAACTATCAAAAGGTTTAAATGGAGCGAACTCTTTAAATGACTTAAATGGTTTGAACTGCTTAAATGATTTAAACGGCTCAAATTTAGCATTTACCGGGACACTTGACTTCGTAAAGCCACTTTTCTCTCCTTCATGATTTCTAATTATACTATCATTAAACCAGCCAAGATGCTTACCATTAAAACCATAAATATTTTCGGAATCTAAATATGCTACAGGTGTTCCGTCCCAAAGATAGATGGTATTTTCATCTTGTATTTCTATATATGCTACAGGATTTCCGTCTTTATCAAAAAGTGTCATAATATTAAAATTAGTATTTATTAAAGAGTGGAGAGGGGGATTCGAACCCCCTTGCTACTATCTTGATAAGCTTATTTGCTATATTCATATTTTATGAGTCATATTTGTCTAAGGCTCCACATAACAGCACCCACTCCTACAATTATGCTTTTTAATGAATTCATAGTATTCTGATTTTTTAGTCCATTAATAATATTACTTAAAATGAAGCTAATCCAAAACTCTATGCCCATAACAACATTATACAACAAATCAACTTCTAAACACAAGCTTTTATCCTACAGTAAAAGAACTATCTATGAATTTGTTCTTTCCAGAAGTATTTACATTTGTTTTATGAAAAGGGAAATTATTAACACACTCTGTATTTTCAACAGGTTTATGATGGTTGATATAGGCTGCTTCAACTCTAACCCTAGAGTAGTCATCAACAGGCGTAAAACCAAAACAAAGTACTTTACCTTGTCTAACATGTTTTTTCCAATCATCAGTTTTTTCGTGATTTGCAACTCTATTATTTGCGTTGTCAGATTCGCCGATATATATTAATTTGTGTATTGTGACTGTTTTGTCTGCAACATTATGAGTGCATTCATAAACGAAATACACACCTGATTCTTTCGGGAGTCCACTTTTATTTGGTTCTCTCCAATAACCATCATGTTCTTGATTAAAAGTTTGTTCTGCCATAATAAATATACTTTAAAATTAGAGTTAATGTCTCTTTTGCCTAATTACCGCCAACGTTGCGTGCAAGATGCGTGCGAACGACAGTCAGACGAAGTATTGACTGTCAGGCTATAAGTAATTTGCTACGAAGCTATGATTTATTAATTTAAATTTAGCCGCATGCATTTTGCATATGTTAGCGTTTCGTTGTTTTATCTTTATACATTTCTCTCAGATATTATTTACTTATTCCAAGTATTGTCAATGCACTGTAATAGCTTTCTAAAACTAATTCAAGCTTTACACCCATTAGTTTGAACTCTTTTCTTAGAAGTAACTCAGTTATACGATACGGCTTTTCCATACTTTGTCCTTTTAAAAGATTTACAAGCGCACTTGTTGATTCTTGCTTAAACAAATCGTTAGGTATAACAGGATCCATAGCCATTTGCTTCAAAAAACTGACAATAGTAAAAATTGTATTCTTGTTTGGAATCAATCTCAGCGCTGTATTATTGATGCAATGAGCAAAATTGTTAGGTTGGTCTTTAAATTTCTTGTTGAATTCTTGAATTAAAATATTTGATTGAAATGTATGACCAACGTATTTGTTTTTTACAAATTCAATGCAACACACATCATCCCCATGTTTAGTTGATTTTACATACAGTTCAGAACTTATTGTTTTCCTGCTTTGAACAGGGAAAAACTTAAAATATATGGAATCGTCAGTTAAAAGAATCCGATTTCCCTTCTCCATTACTAACGAAAGATTCTCAATTATAAAATTCATGAATGTTTCGTTTTCTATCTTACCTTCTAATTTGCGAATTAAATCGAGCTTACTTGCGACAATGATTTCAGTACAATTCGAATTTATCCATTCTATAAGCCGTTGCAAATATATAACATTGCTATTTGAAGCTTCTTCAAAAATTTTATCACCAGTAACTCCATCCAGTGTAATATTTATTGACATCTTTTCTTTAGGTTCCAGCTTTTCTTTTTTTAGAGATGCACGTATGTATTCTATAACTCCTTTTGCAACCAGAAATTTATGTTCAAATACGATGTTATGCTCTCTTGATATTTGATGTAAAATAAGTATGGAACTAAAATCAAGAACAATTTCAACATCTTTTGCTAAGATATTCTCAGGATAATAAATCATTGGAATTTGAGTAATTCCATCTTTAAAATTTATTAAGTTGAAATAACCTCCCAAATAATCTGAGTTATATATTTGAATGATTATTTCAGTAAATGATAAATTAAAATTGTAATAGTTTTTAAAGGCGTCATCTTGTCTATCTTTTTGAATTGTTCCTTCTGCACCAAATAATTCCATGAATGTTTTATTTAAGCCCTCTGGTGAAGTATCTTTAAATTCAATTGATTGCATTGGAAAGCCTGAATATGGATTTAATTTCACGTCCTCAAGTATCTCATCATGTAAGCAGAGATACTTATCCATTATTCTAAGTATTTGAACATTATCAATAGTTTTAACCATTGGGCGTTCAATACTAACTATATCCCCAGTTTTATGACCAAGTAACTTTTCTGCTAGAGAATTTCCTTTATTAATTTTTAAGAATTTAGTCCTATTGTCAATTGAAAATTTGACATAACTGCCTAACTCAACAATTTCTTTTTCTTGTATAAATTCTTTTGGCATTTGTGTTGTCGCAAAAAAATAATCCATACGAGCTTGAACATTGCCAGTATCGGTCGCTTTCTTGTATAGAATATCTAATGCGATTTGATAAAATTTATTTTCAATTAATACTCTACTTACATATTGAACATGACCATAGAATTTAAAATCATGAGTTCTAAAAACCTCAGCAAGCTCTTCAATTTTCTTTACTTTACCTTTTATATCTATTTCATTTAACGAAATTAGTTTCAGTACTAGGAAAGGTTCATCGCTCGGATGTTTGAACAGGTAATTCTCTGAAATAATTAGGCATCTATCCCAATCGGGTAATTGGCGACAAACATCAGCTTCAACTCTCAATAATTCTTCATTAAAGGAGAAATCATTTCTCCAAATTGCCAATAATTCAAGAAGTTCCTTGTGATTAGAAAGCGATTTTTCTAGAGCAAGAATATAAAAGTATAAATCGCGAGATTGCTTATATTTAGAAATATATTTTCTAAATGATGATATAGCTAAATTCCACTTTTCAAGTACAAAATATGAATAAGGGATATAAAATTTAATGCTAGAATCGAGTTTTAAGATTTCGCCTTCAATTGACTGTAACTCTTGAATATTAAAGTCTATATTTTCTCTTTTAAGAATTTGAATAAAAGAGGTAACTAACTTTCTTAATTCTTCAGTCTCAAATTCTTTATTGGTCAAAAAATCTGCAACCTCAATGTCATTTATTCTATTATTTTGATACAGAATTACGGGAATCGATAAAATACTTTCACTGGAATTTAAATCAATTTTGGCAATTGAGTTAAGAAGTTCCTTGGATACTCGTATGTAATTTTCAATATCAGACATTTTAAGGTAACAGAAGGCTTCAAGATGAATAGTTTCAATAAACTTAGTTTCTTGCTTGTTAATAACTGCTATTGCTTCTTCTACTTTGCCAATCAATTGTAGGGAATTTACTAACATCATCAATAGAGATAAGTCATGATTATTTATTTCATCATACAATGACTTCATTTTAAGAACTGATTCTCTACTTTCTGTCAAAACAAATTCTGTGAAATAGTAACAAAATTCAACCGTTTTATAGTTGGCTATAATCTCTGATTTAGACATTTCTTTCAAGAAATGCCCTAATATTCTATTGGTATATTTAATAAAGCCTAAATCATCTGTATGATTTCTGGTGAATTCAATAAAATGGGCTCTTAACAATTGAGATAGAGCAATCTCAATAACAAATAAAGCTTTTTTATAATTAGTTAAAGTGAGAGGTTCTTCTTCGTCGTAACTTACATTTAAGAACTCATATTTATTGAATATTTTCATTTGATATGCAAAATCGGAACCATTTAATATATTTAGGTAAACCAACCTTTTAAAGTTCCAATTAGTTCTAACCATTGGGGGAGTTTCCAAAATAAGGGATTCTAAATCCTTACCTTCATTAAGGATAATTTTAACTGCCCATGCCACCGAATTAAATTCATCATATTTTAGAATCTCTTCAATCAAATTATTCGATTTCTCTTTTTCTTCGGTTTTTGAATATGAATAACAAGCCTTTTCTTTGATTTGGATTGTAGCAGAATTTAATCGGTTAGCTTTGATATAGCTTTGGTACATTTCTTTTGCCTTGCCAATTAATTCATAGCACTGCGCTTTTAAAAATTCAATATATGATAATAGGCTGTCAGAAGGTGTTACATTATTGAAAACAAAACTTTCTTCAAGTTTAAGAAGCAAGTTAAGTGCCGTTTTAGGTTTAAAGTTTGAAATACTTTCTTTATAAATAAGAAGCTGTCTTTTCCATTCTTCTTCAAGAAGGTTACTACTTTCAGGAAGGTTATTCTCTATAAAATCAGTAAGTTTTTTATTTGTGTCTTCAACAGTGTCTTTTATACTTGAAAGAAATGACGCCTCGTTCCTGTACCTTTCCAAATCCTTAATTTCCTTAATATAATGGTATGCAGCATTATATTGGGCTAATGCTTCGTCAAATTTTTCAAAAAAAGAATTTAACTCAGGGCTTTGATTATTTATGTCAGCAAGAAGTTCTGGCTCAGCAATAAATTTATTAAGAGTTCTTTTAATTTCATTTCTCTTTCTTTCTCGAATATCATCATTTTTGCACCAAAAAATTAAAGCTTCCTCAAATGCGTTTTTGATTTCTTTTTTAACTATTCCTTGTGATTTATTGTAAATATCTAGAGCAATCCCAGCTGCTATGCTTATTCCGAAAGAAGAGATAGGTTCCATAAAATTTATTTTATGCATTTGATTTAGTTGTCTTTATATGTCATATTTATCCTAATGTTAAGTGATTTTACAATGAAACACAACGCATCCATAACGCCACCATCGTTTACCCTAAAAAAATCATTGTATTTATACTGTCTGTTGCCGTAATTTTCTAAAAAAAAAACACCGAATTTACTAATTCGGTGATATTTATCAAACAGGTTGAACGGAAATTGTTAAGGGTTAAAAGGAAGTGGTGGTGTACTAAAATAGACAAATAATCAAAAACAGGTCCGGAATGGGGGCTTGTCAGCGGCCAATGATCTACCTTTAAAGTGAGGCCCGGAATGTTCAGCCCGGATAATCCGAAGCAAGCTGAACCCTCTGCTATGTAACGCTTGACAGTTTCAGAAATCAAATTATGTTGTCGCGCTTCGTTTTTCCATTTGGATTGGGTTATAAGCATGAATTTATTGACTCAATTAAAACCCATTCAGGAAACTGTAATATTTTAAACAGAACGAAAAAATCCAATTCACTGCTTAAAAAATTTCTGAGCCCAAAATAATTTTGATTTGACGTCCTAAAAAATTTTAGAGCCCAATTCAATTTTGATTTGACGTCTTAAAAAATTTTAGAGCCCAAAACAATTTTGATTTGACGTCTTAAAAAATTTTAAAGCCCAATTCAATTTTGATTTGACGTCTTAAAAAATTTTAGAGCC
>NZ_JBQTGJ010000013.1:0-114382 GCF_052400685.1 Geofilum sp. OHC36d9 | reverse complement strand
AGTTTAAAGCAACACAATTAAAGCATGGGCATTCTTCTCAAAAACATAAAAAAACGACAGTAGGTCCATAGTATTTTATTGTAGCTCTACCGGGGTGTAGTTCAACCTGGAGTAATCGCTGGGTCGTGCCGACCGCTCATACTCCTATATATTGCCAACCGTTTTTATTTCATTATTATAATTCTCATTCGTTTCGTTATACGATTTTCTTCTTTATACCAGCTCTCTCCGATTGCGTATAGCTTTCCATTAATTATTTTCATATCGTTTACTTTATCAATACTTCCTTGGTCATATCTATAGTCCCAAAGTAATTTAAAGTCGGAATCATATTTAGCTATATAAATATCATTGTGATTACTCCATATCGTACCGAGTGTTTTGTAATTGCAAACATACCCACCAGCATATAATTCTTTAGATTCAGTTTCATGCAATGCTTTTATTGTATAGATATTATAGTCAGAAATGTATTTTTTGAAGCCAATTAAAGAGTCTTTGGTTATTTGGGAAATAATAATTGTATCTTTTACATTTAATTTGTTGTTAAGATTATTCTCAACCGTATAAAAATCAGATTCCTTTGGGATAATTATTTCAAACAAGCGATTTGAATGATTCAATTCATTTAGGGTTTTTCCTTTATAATTCAGGGTAATCAAGCGAGTTCCTTCCTTTTTCTTTTCCTTTTCTGTTTCTGAGAAATAAAATGAAGCCAATAATTCTGATGAATTAGCAGAAATTGCACATGAAAAGTAATGGTTATAATTTTTCTGTTTGCCAAATTTCTTTTTCCATTTCACTTTGCCATCTGTATCTAATCTTGCTACACCAATTTCATTCTCCATATTATCTTTCTGAAGTGAACGAAATGTGACATGCCTATACATTCCCTTTTTCAACCTAATTTTTACAGGAAACCATGCTTTTTGAATTTCACATAGAACAAATATGTCGCCAGAATCTGAAATTGTCAGGTTTTCTGCTTCATTTTCATATTGAAACCTTAATAGCTTTTCCCAAATAATATTACCATCTGAATCAATTTTGGAAATCCACGCTTTCCTTTTCAAGTATTTATATCCTACCGCATAAATATAACCATTGAAAACATTCATGTCATTGATTCGTTCTGAATCGAATGGCTTTTCCCAAATAACTTTTCCTAATGAATCATGCCTAGCTATTATACCTTTCCCGTGAAATGTTTCAGATAAAGTGACAATTCCATTTTCAAACGATTCAATTCGCAGACCAACTCTATCATTATATTTTGAATCATCAATCGTCGAGAAAGTAATGTTCTTTAAAATTTGATAATTATCTTGACTGTACAAATTATTAGTTGCAAAAATCAAAACAACTAATATTCTATATGCTTTTTTTATCATTCTATTACGTCTCTCTTTTAAATGGTTGGCAACGTTTATGTATATGATTAGTGGCGTGTTTAAGCACCTAATTTAGCAAATAAACACCGAATAGAAAATCCGCGAGGATTTTCGTAAGTAAGCTAAAACTAGCCATTAATTATATACTGTGTTGTAGCCAGTTTTTTCTTTTTTTATTCTTTCCCCAAGCAATAACTTTTACTCCTTTTGAGTATTGAATTTTGTCAGGTTCGTTTTTTATCAGTTTGTCAAATCTCGGATAATTAATTTCTAAATTCTTTAAGTCAATTTTATTAATTGGCCATTCTAAATGGTGAATTTCAAATTCGTTAATAGAGGTTTCTGTGTCTTGAAAAAGAGCGTATCTTTCGGTTAACCACTTTTCCAATTCCGTTTTCTCCTTAATTGCTTTTCCAATCTCAAACTGAATATTTAATTTGTCATTAAATTCCGAGTTATTAGATTCGTATTGGTTTTCAGTCCGTTTGATTTTTGAAAATCTATACGGAAGTTCAGACATTCCTTTCGCAACTTTACAAGACAAACTTTTTCCGCCTTCAATGCTCAAAAAATACACTCCAGTTTTGTTATTCGATTTTATATAAGTTCGGATATTAATTTCATCAAAATCCGAAATCGGTTGGAACGCAGGCAGGTTTTTCGGTCTTATTTTTTCCATAGTAAAAGCAACAACCGAAATCCAAGGTTTTCCGTGAAAAAGGTCAATTTCAAGTTCCTTTGGGACAAACTTTTTCAATTCGGATAATTCCACTTGCCAATGAAGAAATATTGCATTATTCCACTCTTGATAAAATTTCCATTTTTCATTCGGCAATTTCCAAGGTCGGTGTTCAGTTGTGTTTAATATCTCTCGGATTGTCATTTTTCTCAAATTGGCTACAACGGTAACTTGTATGAGTAGTGGCAGATTGCGAGGCACTTCCCTGTCAAACCGCTATGCAGTTTGAGCGGGTTACAAACCTTGATATTTGCTACTTTGCCTGCCATTACTTATACAAAATGTTAGCCCCTGTGGTTTCTAATCGTTTGTCAATCACTATATCGAAATCCAACAATCCTTTTTGAATTGTCAGTTTAATTTGCGTTGCATTTTCAACTATTTCATGGTCCTCACAGCTAAATGTCATTTTTTTTATTTCTCCTTTCCGTTCAAATTTGATATATGGTTTTCTGCAATCCGAATATCGTCCTTTTGCCAAAGTACCATGGTCAATTATTGTATATCTTTCATGTCGATAATTTGAATCTGACGATTGTAGATTTATATAAAGTATAAGGAAACACGAAATAAATCCGTAAGCTAATCCAATCGCCAAAGTTTCGGATTTTTTCACATCTACTTTTCTGGTCAAAATTTGGTGCAGAATCCAGCTTAAAAGTCCAGTTACACAAAAAGTCACTGCTATTGCGGAAAAACCAATAAAAGTCTTGTTGTATAATGCAATTGAAATCGCAGATAGATAAAGTCCACCGACGAAAAAAATAAATGAATAAGCAGAATACAATCTTAATTTCTTTTTGGGTTGAACAGGATTATCCAAATCATTTAGAATTTCCTTTGCTAATTGACTAATCTCAATTGTTTTTGATTGAGTCTGCCTTTCAATTACTTGTCTGCAAGAACCGTACTTAGACTTATCAATCAAGTAAACGTCTGCGAGCAAATCAAGGCTAATTTTAGCAATTTGTTTCGATTCAGATGCAACTCCCTTTTTAATACGAGCAATCAATTTGTCATTATTTGCAAAACCTTGTCGAGCAAAGAAACTAAGAGCAATTAGTGGAGAAGAAACGGAATCCTTTATTTTACTTTTCGCTTGAATAGTGTGTTTTTCAATCCTGTCAAATTCGCTTATTAAAAAATCAATCCATTTATCTGGTTGCGAAGACAAACTTTCATAAATTTCAAAGAGTACCGATTCCTCAGAAGGTTCAATTTTCCTGATAAACACAATAAAATTATCAGGTTGCCTTTCTGAAAACGTAATCAAATCATTTTGCACAGATTTTCTTTCTCTCTGATTTAATTCAGAATAGTTCTCTAATCGTTTTAATATGTTATCTATTGTTTCATTCATTGCTGTGTCACTCTGACCATTGGCGGTAACGCCCCGCGGTATGGAACGTTTGGGAGAGCGGGTTTCGTTCATATCTACCGTTACCAAACTTTGATGCGTGGCAGAATACTCGGATAGCTACTTTCCCCCAAATGTTTTATGACCGCTTGTTACCGCCTGGTGATCATTTGTCCGATAATTCAATCGTTGGATATTGTGCAACTGTTTATCATTTTTCAGAAAGCTTAGATTTTACCTTCGCTTTCAAAGTTTTCGTTTTAAACGTTTCTGCTAATAAAACCCTTTGCTATATCTTGTTTTGAATTGCCGGTCTTTAAATCAATCCTCAATCTAATTGCAGAAAACAAATCCAGCCTCAGTATTTAAAAATGAATCAGACCGTTATCTGCTTAAAGTTTTGTTAATAATCTATTCTTAAACGATCTTTTTAATTCAATCAAATTATTGGTCTCTAAATCAATTCGTAGGATGAAATTATCATCTCCAGTAAATTCAATCCTTAATCCAATTGCAGAAAACAATAAAACCTCAGTATTTGAAAATAAATCAGACCGTTATCTGTTCAAAATCATGTAAATAATCTATTCATAAACGCTTTTATCAATCCAATCAAATCTTTGCTTTCTCATTGCAGAAAAGTTATCCGATTGCAGTGTTTAAATCTTTCGTTATCAATCAAAATGTATCAACGTTTCTTTTCTAAGCCGCACTGCCTTTTGATTAATTCTCATTCTCAATCAAGTAAATAGACGGTTGAATTTTCGGTCTTTCACTTGGCGGTAACGGTTTGTATAAGAATAGTAGCCAACTGCGGAACTTGAATTTTTCAAGCTACAACTAAATATTATGCGGGCTACAATGTTCATATTTACTGCTATTTCGGCTATTATTTTTATACTTTGTTGTACACAGTTATTTTTATTTTTTCAGTTTAACTCCTTCTGAAAATATTTTCATACAAATTGTTGAAATATATAACATAGACATATTCAATTTTCCATTTTCAGGAATCTCCCCGTTTTCATTTTCTTTAAAAATCTCTTCGCTTATATTTAGTTTTTTGAAAGTTTCAGATTGAAAGAAATCTTTATACGGTTCAAACCCTTTTATAAAGTCAGCAAATAGTTTTTCATCATATTTCAACTTATGTGCGATTGAGTTTCTAAGTTTATTTAATAGTTTTAATTCCGAGTACAGTTTTGCGTTATTCTTAAAGAGTCCCAATGTTTTCGCAATCTCAATCTTATTTGAATAAGAAAATTTTACTTTCTCAAAATTTAGTTTCTCTACCGAAGTCATTTCAATGAAAAAATGAAGAGAATGTTCTGTCAAAATATGCCCTTTTAAAATTAAATAGTCAACATCTTTTATGTCAAACATATGAAATAGGAACTTGTCAATTAAAGGATATTCTTTTTCTTCTTTATTCATTTTTAGATTGTTCATTTCTTATACAATGAGAATATTTTAATTATTTGCCCTGAATATTCCATTCTGGATTAAAACGAGCAATTAATTCCAATTCGATGGTTGTCCTGAGATTGTCAGGTTTAATAAGTACCGTTTTAAAAGTTATCTCATTCCCTTTTTCAAGTTCTTTACTGACCATATTCCATTTCGAAACAGTTCCGTTTTGAACATTATTTTCATTCACAGAGTAAGATTTACCAAACAGATGTTGGTCAAGACGAGTTTTTATACCAATAACCTGTCTCTGACCAATATATTTTAAATTTCCATTAGAATACAAAAAATAGATATTTCCAATCGCTGACAATCTATCCTCATTAGTTCTATTCATAAAAGGAACTTTTTCCATTTCAACAATTACCTCCTTTGTTATTACATTAATTTCATTCTGAAAATTCATCTTTCTCTAATTGTGTACAACGTTTAGTATAAGAATATGTAGCCGATTGCGTGGCACTTTCCTGTCAAGTTACAAGAAAGCTGAAGCGGGCTACAACCCTTGAATTTACTGCTATTTCGGCTATTATTTTTATACATTGTTGGCACCAGTTATCTGTTCCTTTTCTTCATCAATTTATTGAAATCAAAGTATGATTTTAGTTCTTGTGTCAAAAGTTTGCTAATATTTATTATCTCAAAAATACTTGATTCGTTCTCTTTCAAATATTCCAAGTCTTTCAGAATCATTTCCTGATTCTTTAGGACGCTTTTATCAACTATTAATCCAACCCATTTAGAGCTTTTAATATCTCTTTTAATTGTTTTTAAAGAATCAAACTTATCATGAAAACTTGTAATGGAAAAATAGTGCTCAATCAACATAAAAATAGCATTCAGCTTATGATGTTCCTTTTTGGAAAGTTTGTCTCCAAATGCAAGTGTTTTTTCATCCAAATCATTTAAATCTATTTCATTCAAAGCGTATTGAACCCTTTTTACTGTGAATAATAAATTTTGCAAATTGAAAAGAAGTCCGAATGCAAAAAGTGGGTGAATAGTATTTTTGTTTTTATTGTAATCCTTCTCCAATTGTCTTATTAAATTATAGAACGTTAAATGCAAATCATTCATCGATTCTGCACTAGTCGGCTGTTTGTAGTCAAATTTGTCGTAAGTCAAAAGATTCCATACAATTCCCAGTTTCTTTTTAATGTAAAGGTGAAAGCCATATTTCGATTTGCTTTCTTCATATTTCTTTTGAGCAAATGGTATTAATACAGCAGCTATGAGTGATATTACTGCAATTGATAAGAACCAAATATTCCAATCAACTTTATCAGTATTTTCAATTATTTGAACTTTTATTGGTTCTGTAACTTGGCTTGCTATTGTATCATTCATTAGATTTATAATCTACTTAATTTTCAATATCTTTTTAATTGAAGGTTCATCAACTCTCAATATTCTTAATATTTGAGCCGCTCTGGTTTTGTTTTTACGCTTTGTTTTATCAAATTCATCCATTAATCCAGTAACGTACAATCTTTCATTAACTGTCATACCACCTAATCCGACAACTTTCTGCACTTTCTCAATGGTAAGTTCTTCCTGTATTTTATATAAAAAGTATTCACAAGCCTCAGACTCATCCGTAAAAACATTTACAGAGTGTTTCTCTCCACGCTCACGATAATAAATTTCATACTCGATTGTATACTTCCCTTTATTAATAGTCATCGAAAGTTTATTGTCATCAGAAGTTGAACCATACAAACCATGAAGATAAAATCTTTCAGAATCAACCTCTAAATCAATAAGCTTTTTATGTAATTCTACAATTGTCATTTGTGCAGTATCTCTCATTTAATTGGTGCCAACGGTGGCGGTATGAAATCGTTGCGCATTTTGAAACACAAACCTATCAGCCCGCTAAGCCGTTGATTAAATGCCATTTCGTTCAAATATAGCACTATCCGCGCAATGTTTTATGACCGCGTGTTGTGCGTTGTTATTATGGTTCAATTACTTTCCAATCAATTTTCAATAATAGTTCTATAAGTCTATTCTTATTGTTTTTATCACAAACAAATATTGTATAATAGCCTTTTTCCACTAAGGCCACCTTGTTATAACTAGTAAAAATATTTGAATTAATATCTTTTATGTAATTATATGTGCCTCCATTAAAATCCGCACCATCAATTTTAATATCCCTTGTCTGCAAAATTTGATAAAATGCAGCCTGTACCCCATCGCTATTATCACCATAACTTATCACATGAAAGTTTGTTAAAATAAAGTCTATGACGAATCTAGCATATTGTTTCTCTGAATCAGCAACACTCCACTCTGCCAAAAAGGGTTTTGGTTCCTTTACAATAGTTCCATCTTTCTTTTGTGAACATCCACTTCCAAGTGTGCTACGAGAAAAATCCATGTATAAAGAATCAAAGTCAACTGGATTTTTTATAGCATTCCAAATCAAATTTTGAATAGAATCTATTTCGTTATCTGTACGTTCTTTATTTGTCGTAATCTCAATAATTTCTCTAATATCAGATTTTGCAATTTGCTTTGTTACTTGGTCAGGATTTTCATTTTTATAAATTATCCTTGTTTCGTAAACGGTATCTCGTTTAATCTCATTCTGTCCAAAAACAACTGTTAAATTTATGAGTAAAAAACCTGATATTATTATTGTTCTCATTTTCATTTTATCAAATTAAGTTATCGGAATTGCATTTATTGCACTCTCAGTTTGCACTAATAACGCACAACGCCCCCATATATGCATTGCGTTTATGATTATTATATGCAAATCTGAATGGAGGTGTAAGTGTTTGATTTAATGATGTTATATCTGTTTTTTATACAGATGAATATGCTTGTATTTTGTGAAAGCATTAGTTTAAATATCGTTTGTTAGTGATATCTGCATAGTCAAAAATAGAATTTGTTTTTATTTTTTTTTGTTTTGCAGATCGTTTTTTTCGGTAATGGCAAAACTTCGTTAACCCTAAGTCACATGGATGAGGTTTTTAATGTTTTGTTTTATAGTTTGTTATGTCTTGTTTTATGTTCTAAGATTCCAGCTTTAAGGGGGTGCATGTTTTTTTAAATTAAGGGATGTTTCATTTATCATTCTGTCGAATGGACTCACGACTGTTTCAAGCGCATCGTTTATTATGTGCGTATATCTTTCGGTTGTTTTAATGCTTCGGTGACCCAATAGTTCCTGCACGTATCTAATATCTTTGCCGTCTTCGAGAAGGTGGGTAGCAAATGAGTGCCTTAACATATGCAAGTGAACGTTTCGTTGAATGCCGGCTGCTTTGGCCATCTTTTTCAGGACCTGTGCCATGCTGGTTGTGCTATATTTATTGCCGGGCGACCAGCTCTCAAAGACGTAAAAACGCGGTTTTTCTTTTTCCAGATATTCTTTATATAATTCGTGTAGGTGTTTGGAGAATAGAGTGTACCGGTCTCTGTTTCCTTTAGAATCTTTTACAAAAATTCGATTGTGCTTTAAATCAATATCAACAAGTCGAAGATTCTGAATTTCGGCCCGACGTAGTCCTGCTGAATAGGCCAAGCCAATAATTAGTTTATGCTTGATGTTGTCTGTGGTGTTGAGCATGGCTGCTATTTCTTCCTGATTGAAATAATCGGGCAGATGAAAACCCCGTCGGGGGCGCATGACGTATTTGTCTGATAAGGTATGGTTATGAATTTTTTCAAAGAAAAATTTAAAACTGCTAACCAAACAATCCTGATGAGAAGCTGATTTTTCGCGATGCAGAACCAAATAGTCGCGTATGTCTTCATTGGCTATAAATGCAGGATGCTTATAATTGAAATAGGCCAGAAATTTCATGAATGCACCAAGGTACATCTTTTGTGTTATGAGGCTAAACTGAGTTTGTCGTAGAATCTGTTCGTACTGTTTTTTATAAATTACCTGAAGCCGGTAATAGGATAATATTTTGTACAACTTTCCTTTTAGTGTTGCTATTGTATGTTGTTTACCGTGGTTTTCAACCAGATATTTATTTAGATTGTAACGTAGTTTGCATTCCGTAACTAGATCTTTAAAATAGTTTATAGCAGCCTGGTTATTACCCGGTATTTTCAGTGTTTCAGAAAAAAGTGTTTCAGCATCCTTCGGTAACGTGCAAATCTCCCTTAATGTAACATTTGCATGGTACACCAAAAATAGAAGGAGCCGGTCTCCCGGTGAGTCGATGCCTTTTTCTATCTCAATAATTTCGCCGAACGGGAGATACAGGGTGCTTTTGTTAATTTTATATTTATCTGAAAGCTTGAAAAACATTTTTTCTCGTCCAAGCGTTCGTTCGTAATAAAATTTTATCGCTGCAATTATTTGACGTAAAGAAGTTTCGTTGAGTTCGGTCGATTTTTGTTTGATGTAACTAAAGAGCTGATAATAGTTCAAATTATTAATATCAACCTTGTCGTGGTCGCATAAAAAGATTTTGAACCAATGGGTATAAATTGATTGTGTGTTGGGACTTAATCGCTTTATTCGTAACGTAATGGTGTACGTATTTAAAATGGCAATCAATTTGCCAGGCAAGGTTGGCGCAGCCGGCAAATTTGGTGGAGGCCCACTCTTCTGTTGTGAGTTGACAGATAGGGTTGTCCATTTAAACCCCTTTTGGTTGAGGAGGTCGGTTATTTTTTTAAAGAGCTCATTGGTTCCCCGAAAAACCCAATTTTGTTGTTTTTTTAACCAAATACCCTTTTTTAGTGTGGCAAGTGCTTTAAATAATTCAGGAGAATAGCCATGTTCAACATAAAAACGTCGGTTGGTTTTGTCTATTTTAATTTTTACAATTTTCTCCTTTTCCGGTAATGAGAAATCCGGTGATTTTGAAATTATAGCTTTTTCAGGAAAAATGATTGCTACATCTGTAATGTTGCCAAATTGAGATGTAGCCCATGTTTTGTAGTCTTTACGATAGGGTATATGCCACAGTTTTTTAGTCACGCTATACTGTCTGTTGGGCAGTAAACGGGTTACTTTATCCACTTTGCTACCCTTCAATTGAAAGGGATACTTAATGGCAATGCGTTGCACATTTTTGTGGATAATTGGGTATATCTGGACTTCGGGCATAAAAATGGGTTGCAGATTATCCTGTTTTTGTTCGGAATTCTGCAACCCAATTTATCCTAAAAAAATGAAATTATCAAATTTTTGAATTATCAAATTTATAGTTTTGCGAAAAAGTCGTTTCCTTTATCGTCAACAATAATAAAAGCAGGGAAATTTTCAACCCTTATTTTTCGCACGGCTTCCATGCCTAATTCTTCAAAATCGATCACTTCAACGGATTTGATGCTGTCTTTAGCTAATATGGCTGCCGGTCCGCCAATTGAGCCGAGGTAAAAGCCACCATTTTTCTTGCAGGCATCGGTCACAGCTTGCGAACGGTTGCCTTTTGCCAGCATAATCATTGAGCCACCTTTACTTTGAAACAGCTCGACGTATGGATCCATACGCCCGGCAGTTGTGGGTCCAAAGCTCCCTGAAGCCATGCCTTTGGGTGTTTTGGCCGGTCCGGCATAATATACCGGATGTTGTTTCATATATTCGGGCATTGGTTTGCCATCATCAATCATTTTTTTGATTCGGGCATGAGCGATGTCACGTGCTACAATCAAAGTCCCACTTAAATTTAATCGGGTTTTAATTGGATGTTTGGAGAGTTCTTTTAAAACTTCCTCCATCGGTCGGTCGAGGTCGATATTAACCGGGGCTGCAAGTTCAGGCGCTCTTTCTGGTGCAAAGCGAGCCGGGTTCTTTTCCAACTCTTCCACAAAAATGCCTTCTTCGGTGATTTTAGCCTTAATATTGCGGTCGGCACTGCAGCTAACACCCAAACCAACCGGACATGAAGCTGCATGACGCGGCAGACGGATTACCCGTACATCATGAACAAAGTATTTGCCGCCAAATTGTGCCCCGATGGTGCTTTCCTGACAAATTTTTTGAACTTTTGCTTCCCATTCCAAATCACGGAAGGCCTGACCGCCTTCATTTCCCTGAGTTGGCAAATGATCAAGATACCCGGCTGAGGCTTTTTTTACCGTGGCCAATGTGGCCTCGGCTGAGGTGCCGCCAATTACCAGTGCCAAATGATAGGGTGGGCAGGCCGAAGTCCCTAAATCTTTAATTTTTTCCTTCACAAAGCTGGTTAAAGCCTCTTCGGTTAATAATGCTTTGGTTTGTTGATATAAAAAGGTTTTGTTGCCGGAACCGCCGCCTTTGGTGATAAATAAGAATTCGTATTTATTGCCCTCTTCTGCATAAATGTCGATTTGAGCCGGCAGGTTTGTGCCGGTATTTTTTTCTTCAAACATGCTGAAAGGTACCACTTGTGAGTAACGCAGGTTCTTGTCGCGGTAGGTTTCATAGATGCCTTTCGATAATGCTTCTGCATCATTGCTGCCTGTCCATACGTTTTCGCCCTTTTTGCCAATTACAATGGCTGTTCCGGTATCCTGACAAGTGGGTAGTTCGCCTTCGGCTGATACAATTTGATTCATGAGCATGGTATGTGCCACAAAACGGTCGTTATCTGAGGCCTCCGGATCTTTCAGTATGGTGGACAGTTTTTCGAGATGGGCGGGACGCAGAAAAAATGAGACGTCGCTGACAGCTTCTTTTGCCAGTAATTGAAGACCTTTGGGGTCTACTTTTAAAATTTTTCGGTCCTCAACGTTGAGCGTCGTAACAAAATCCTTGGTCAGTAACCGATACTTGGTCGTGTCCTTTGTCAAAGGAAACGGCTTTTGATACTTAAAATCAGCCATAGTTATGATATTATGAGTTTATTTAGTGCTTGCTTTTTTGAGACGTACAAAATTAAAGAATTTTTTCGCCATTGAGAAGGGTCTCTTATTTCTTTTCAATCGAAAGGTTTAATAATTGTTGTTAAGCACTTAATTTGGATTATGGAAGAATTAAATATCGGGTGCCCGGAATTAATGCCAAAACGAATGAATAATGAGATGCCCACTTTGTTTGGGGAGATCCGGCTGAGATGAATAATAGTTGTTTTTGTATGCTTTATTCGACGGACAATCAGTTATTTTTAATGGTGTAGGGCGGAGTGTTGTAACACAACGTCAAAATTTATTGTTAGCGATTTTTTATTTGTGTGCGAAGCAAAATAGATCGTTGCAGATTAAGATTCGATTTTGTGTAAGTGCCCCAGAAGAATTATATATGTCTTATTCTTATTGGTCAAACTGAAAACCAACGGGTCGTTTAACTCTCTAAAAAGATCTTGAAAAGGCCGGTTTGGATAGGAAGCTGAATTTTGGTTGAGAATTCAATGTGATCGTTAATAGCGTTGATAAGAAAAGTCCAGATTCAAGGCTGGCAAAATCCAAAAAATGCGAGTTTACCACCGTAAATAACCATTTTGAGGATAAGCATAACGCTGAAGTTGGACTTTCCTTGCAAGCATTAAAAAGTATGTTTTAGTAACTTTTTACTATCATTTTTGTCCTGGGAAGTGAAAAATACCACTATTCAGGCTGCACATCTTTCATAAAAAGAGTCCTTTTTTCATTTTTAAATGTGACAAAATCCGAAGCACTGCCCTGTCCCGGGAATGGCGCATAAAAATGGGTGCCCCGATCGTGGGCATTGCGCCAGGTTAACACGTATGAAATTTGGTAATCTTTTATGGCGGGCCACAATGTTGCTGTCCACCACGATGAATCGGGGATTGATTCAAAGCCCGTTTCTGCCAGTATGGGGATTTTGTTGTTTTGTTTGGCGAGGGTGGTCACAATGTCAAGGCCGGTAGATATTGATTGCATGTAGTTTTCTTTGTCGTCGACGTTGCCCTGATATTCATCAAAACCAATAATATCAATTATATCGTCGCCAGGATATCGTTCGAGATATTCATCGGACGTTGTAAATCCGCTGGCTGATGAATAGGCGTATAGTATGTTATTCACACCTTTTTGATTGAAAAAGTTTACAGTGAAATGCCACAAGGCAATGTAATCATCGGCCGTGCAGAGATCTTTTCCCCACCAGAACCAGCTTCCTGTATTTTCATGAAATGGTCGAAAGATAATCGGTATTAACGCGCCGTTTTTATCTTTTAGCGATAGTAAAAAGTCGGCTGTTTGTTCAAGCATCTTAATGTATGCTTCATGTTTGTTACCATTCGGTAAAATGCTTTTTACCACCTGATTGGATGAAACATCCCATGCGTTGCCTCCAGTTAAGGGATTGTTGCAATGCCAGCTGATGGTGTTGAATCCGCCAGATGCAGCTACCCATTCAATTCCTTTTCTAATTTCATCGAAGCTTACAGAGTCGAGACTGTAGCTATTCCCGAGTTCCAAATCTCCTATTTCCCATCCGAAAACGGCTGGAAAATCGCCAGTTACTTGTTTTACATCCGATACACCTTCAGTTTTCCAGGTGTGTCCATAAACCAAGTCATCCTGATGTCCATACATGATTCCACGTTTCATTAACTGAACCATTCGTTCATGTAAATTCTTCGTTTCGGTCGTAGCATTGGGGTTAGCAATGGTTGGTTGATAGCTGCTGCTTTGTTTTGAACAACCTAAATATCCGAAAATCATGATGATGACGAATGTGTAAGAAATTTTATTCATAATGCCATTTTTTAATTTGAGAAAATTTGGTCTGTGCTTAAAAGTAGGATATTTTTAACTTAAAAACTTTGCATATTTTGTCATTCTCTTCTGATATTTAATTCTCGTTTTGAATATTTGTTTGTGTGCAATTTTTAATATGGGTTACTTGTCCGAAAACTCTGGTGAAAGAAAGGAAAACGTCATTTTTGTGGCTTTCGACACTTTAAAAATGTGAGTTCACATGTGTAATTGACCCTTTAGAGAACCAGCATAACGCAGAAGCCTGATTTTCTGCAAGTACGTGATGACTGTTTCTTTAATTAATAAATTAAGAATAATTAAGTGTTGATTAATTTATTAAGCCATAATTAATTTTTATGTTTGTAATGTGTGTTGAAATCCATTGGTTATTATTTTGTTAAGTTTATTTTGCATGGATAGGTTAGGAGGAAGGATCAGGACGCGTCGCGATGTGTTGGGGCTTTCGTTAAGTAAAGCGGCCCGTTTGTCGGGAATCAGTCCAAGTGCACTGTCGCAAATTGAAAATGGCAAAGCGTTTCCGTCAATTGTTACCCTAAAATCAATAGCTGATACATTAAATACGACGGTGGGTGATATGATCGGCGAAAATGAGATTATAAAGTTTACCCCGCTAATGTGTAAAGCAGATCAAATATTGATAGATCAGGATAAAAAAGGGGGCGAACTGTATCAGTTGTCGCACCATGAAGCCGGAAAGCTGATGGGTACTTTTTTAATAAAGTTAAAAAAGGGGGCAGTGGCCGATAAATGGTTCAGGGAACATTCGGGCCAGAGTTTTTGTTATCTTTTAACGGGTGAACTGCAATTTGAAATAGATGACACTGTTTATCCGATGAAAAATGGAGATAGCCTGTATTTTAATGCCATGCGACGGCATAAGGCTGTTAATGACCAACAAGAAGTGGCTGAATTAGTCTACGTCGTAACGCCGCCAGAAGTGTAATTTGTAGCTTGAATAATAACCCTAAAATTAATATTATTATGGATTTTCTGAAAGAACTTGAAATGAAGGGGGTGAAAGTCCCTCAACAAGTGAGCGCACTTTTAAAAGAGGCTCCTAAAGTTACCTGGTTTAACACGACTGATGAACTGATTGATGCTTCAACCAATGGCGCCCGGAATGATTCCTTTGAAGTGAAGTACAAACTGCCAGGTAAAGGTGAGTATGTTGAAGCTATTGTTCATAAAGTAAGTAATGGCATTTCGGCTAACTATACCGAACCCTACATGCGGCGTCGCGATCCTGATACCATGGCCATTGCCGATGATAAACCAACCGACAAACCGCGTTTTAAAGATGTTTATGGATATGACTTCTCAAAATTACGTCAGGAGACTTTTGATTGGTTGAAATCCCAAAATCTGGGCGTATTTCTTTACTATGCGGGTAATTACCCAGTGGGAGTGGGGGGCATTGCCATTGTTCCCGACAATGCCGGTTTCTTTGCTTTGGGGCTCGCTTTTCTTCAGAAAATTTTGGATATTAATGATTTGCCCGACGACTTTACCCTTGATTCGGCAATTTATGTGGCACCGCCATTTCGACATACGCATTTTAACGGTAAGCAAAAGGTTATTCATAATCGTTTGGATGGATTTCATGAAGTTTATTCTTACAATTTATACCCCGGCCCCAGTGCTAAAAAGGGCCTTTATGCCGTGTTGCTTGATAAAGGGGAACATGAAGGTTGGGTAACCACTCATTGTTCTACGGTTCAGGCTGTAAATCCTTATGATAACAGCACCAATTTTATGCACGAAGGGGCCAGTGGCGGTGGCAAAAGTGAGATGCTTCAAATGATACCCCGTGAGGCCAACGGACAAGTGCTTATTGGTGAAAATATACATACAGGCGAACGTCGTCTTATAAATATACCGTTGTTTTGTACTTACAAGCCGGTGACCGACGATATGGCGCTGTGTCATCCTTCTTATCAGAAAGGAAATGGTAAATTGACCGTTGCCGATGCCGAAAATGCCTGGTTTATCAGGGTCGACGGCGTGCATGCCTATGGTGATGATCCTTTTTTGGAGAAAATAACCATGAATCCTCCGGTGCCTGTTTTATTTCTGAATATCGACACGCGCCCCAACGGTACGGCTATGATTTGGAACCATATTGAAGATGCGCCGGGTAAAAAGTGTCCCAATCCCAGAGTTATTTTGCCGCGTAACATTATTCCGGAAGTGATGGCGAGACCTGTAACCATTGATGTGCGTAGTTTTGGTGTACGTACGCCTCCCAGTTCACTGCAAGAACCTTCGTACGGTATTTTAGGCATGTTTCATATTTTACCTCCGGCATTGGCCTGGTTGTGGCGATTGGTGAGTCCCCGAGGCTATGCTAACCCCAGCATATCAGGTGGCGGTAACATGGAGAGTGAAGGGGTCGGTTCATATTGGCCTTTTGCTACGGGTAAAAAGGTGACGCATGCTAACTTATTACTCGAGCAGATTATTAATAGTCCCAGGGTTCGTTATACCCTGACGCCCAACCAGCATATAGGCGTGTGGAAAGTCGGTTTTAAGCCGCAGCTTATTATGCGTGAGTATCTTACTCGTCGTGGAAATTCAAAATTGCGGCCCGATCAGTATCAGCCGGCACGTTGCCCATTGTTGGGGTATGAATTGAATTTTTTAACCCTCGAAGGGAATAAAATTCCGTCCCGTTTTCTTAAGGTTTACAAGCAATCTGAAGTGGGCGAGGAAGGCTATGACAAGGGTGGCGAATTACTGTACCAATTTTTTAAAAAAGAATTACAGCAGTATCTTCAGCCTGAATTATTACCTTTGGGCCGCCAAATAATCGAAGCCTGCCTAAATGGTGCATCGGTTGACGAATACAACAATTTGTTGCCGATGGAATACAAATATGCATTTTTTAAAAAGGAGAAGAAAGATGAGTAAAGTTGTAATCATAATGGGGTCGAAAGCCGACCTCGAATGGTCGCAGAAAATTGCTAAAGCATCCAAAAATTTAGGGCTTGAAGTCGTGATGCGTATTGCGTCAGCACATAAGGTCCCATTAAAATGTCTGGATATTATTCGCGAATTTGAGGCAGAACAAGTGGTATTTGTAACCGTGGCAGGCCGTAGTAACGCTTTGAGTGGTTTTAGTGATGCCCAGACGTATTGTCCGGTCATTGCCTGTCCGCCATACGGCGATAAGTTTGCCGGAAACGATATTTATTCCAGTTTGCGGATGCCTTCGGGAGTAGCCCCAATGGTGGTGCTTGAACCGGATAATGCCGCTTTGGCTGCTGCTAAAATTTTTGGTCTGACCAATGAAGTGGTGCGGGCTAAGGTGTCTGAATTTCAGGCAGCACAGCGTAAAAGATTAGATGACGATAACCAATCTTTGTTGTAAGGGCGAAAATGATTAAATCAGGTAAAGACATCATTTTTGCTTCAAAATTAATACGGGAAGGCAAGTTAGTTGCCTTCCCTACCGAAACAGTTTATGGGTTAGGGGCCAATGGATTGGATGCTAAGGCTGTTGTCGGTATTTTTGAGGCAAAACAGCGCCCTTCTTTCGACCCTCTAATTCTTCATATTGCTTCAGCAGATACATTAGATACGGTATTTAAAAAGCCAATTAATCCGCTTATTTATAAACTCGCCGATAAATATTGGCCAGGACCATTGACTATTGTATCTGTCAAAAACAAGCAAATCCCCGATATTGTTACGGCTGGTTTGCCAACGGTTGCCGTCCGTATGCCCAATCACCCTATGGCACTCAAACTGATCAGGCAGGCAGGGGTGCCGGTGGCTGCCCCTAGTGCTAATTTGTTTGGCCGGTTAAGTCCTACAAAGGCAGCTCATGTTCGGGATCAATTACGTACCATTGACTATTTGTTGGAGGGGGGACAGACCAATATTGGTATTGAATCAACCATTGTAGCGGTTGCTGATAATCGTATTGAGATTCTTCGACCGGGGGCTATAACTGTTTCTCAACTGAAAATAGATTTCCCTGACGTTGAGGTGGTGTCTTCAAGTACTGAAAAGCATATTCAGGCTCCAGGTCAGTTGAAAAGTCATTATTCTCCACGAAAACCATTTTATTTATTTGACCAGTTGCCCGATAATTTGCCCGATTATGCGGCGTTGTTACTATTTAAACCATACGAAATTCCAGCAACGGCGAAGTCCAAGGTTTTTTTGTTGTCGACCAACGGCGATTTGCTTGAAGGGGCCTCTAAGGTTTTCTCGGTGTTACATGATTTGGAAGCCGATGATTCGGTGGAACAGATTTATGCCGTTAAGGTTAACGAAGAGGGGGTTGGGGCCGCTATTATGGATCGCTTGCGTAAAGCAGCTTATCGTTTTACCGGGGCGACTGATGAAGGTGAGATTGAAGTGTAATTAATTGTGAAGATAAGTGTTTAAAAAGCCCGGTTTCAACGGGCCTTTTTGCTTTTTACGGTTTAAATTTCAATTGATCTTTCAGGAAATGATCCATCCAATCTGCTGTTTGGTTAAACCAGGGGTGAAATAACCAGAATGTATGCATGCAGTGCTCATGTTCATATACTTTGGTCGCAATGCCGTATCGGTTCATTTCTTTAATCATGTCATTCCGGCCGCTATGAAAGCGTGGTATAGAGCTGTTGATGAATAACATTGGAGCTGATTTTTTGTTGACATAAGTGAGTGCTGATGCTTCATAGCGAACCGCAGGGTTTTCGCCGACGGTTGAGTTGAACCACAACGTCGCTGCCGAGGGCTTGCCTGGTTTGTCTTTGCCTTCGCCTGACTCGGGATGGATAAAGGCTAAAACGCCGTCAATATTTATTACGCCTTGTACTTTTTCTGAAACATGGGCGTAATTGGGTACGTTATATATTTTTTGGGATTCGTTAATGGTGCCAATCAATGCTGCTAATTGCCCGCCAGATGAAGTGCCTTCTAAAACAATTTGGTTGGGATGAAAACCGTATTGTTTGGAATGGATCCGAACCCATCGGATAGCTGTGATGATATCCTCTACTGCCGCCGGGTAGACCGCTTCTGTCGATAAGCGATATTCTACACATACACACGCATACCCTCTTCGTGCCATTTCGAAAGCCAACGGGTGTTCCATTGTTTTATTGCCACTGCGCCAACCGCCTCCGTGAATAAATATAATGACCGGTAACCGCGTTTTCTGTTGTTTCTGTTTGGGGCGAATAATGTCGAGATGTAGTGCGTGTTTGTCAAGTTGGAGGTATTCTATGTCGCGGAGAATGCTCAGTTCGCTGGTGTCGCCAACAGTTGCAACTTCTATATCTGGATAATATTTAATCTGTTTTTTGTATTCACTTCTGATGTTGAATGAGGTGTCGGCAGAAAACGTTTGGCCTTTTATTATATTAGCCATAATCAGTCCTGAAAAGATGAATAATATCAGTCGGTTGTTTTTTGTTTGATTCATTTTTCCCCTTTTTTGTAAAAATAATTAATTCAGCATTATTTATATGGGTAAGTATTGTTTGATTAACGATGGTATTTTGTGTTATTTGTGTCCTTTTGCATAATCAGAATTTGTTATAGAACGTTCAATTTTAAGACTTACGCAGCTCAAAATCTTGATTCTACTGATGTGAATAACTATTTTTGAGTGCAAGCGTAACAAAGTAGTTGATCTTTTATTGACAAATGCTAAATAAAGCAAGATCCGTTTCGAATTTATGTGATAGTGTGTTGTATGAATGAACAACAATTGACCGAACTGCTGAATGAAGAGATCTCTTCTGTTACAAGCCTTGGGGGAGGATGTATTGCCAATACCCAATTCGTTAAAACAGTGTCAGGGCGTCAACTCGTGGTTAAAGAATCAGCGCTTCCGGGGATGTCGCTAAATGAAGCCAATGGTCTTCGCGAGTTGAAAAGGACTGGCGTTATTAGAGTGCCTGATGTTATTTTTGCTGATGCCGGGATGCTTATGATTGAGTATATCTCACCGGGAAGAAAAGGAAACTGTTTTTTTGAAGATTTTGGTCGTCAGCTGGCGCAAATGCATCGTCACACCCGGATTGCTTTTGGATGGAATGAAGATAATTATATTGGTACTACACCTCAGTTAAATAAAGCCGTTGGAGATGAGGTGCAGCAATGGGCCGATTTTTATTTTAACAAGCGTTTGTTATTTCAATACCAACTGGCCGAACGTAATGGTTATGTTACCGATACATTCAAGCAGTTATTCTGTCGTTTAGAGTCGAGACTCCCTGAAATACTAAAGGGGAGTGAGGAGCCGCCTTCATTACTCCATGGCGATTTGTGGGGCGGCAATTATCTGGTTGATGAGCCGGGACAACCGGTACTTATCGATCCCGCAATATATTATGGACACCGCGAAGCTGATCTGGCTATGACTCGCTTGTTTGGCGGTTTTTCTGAAACCTTTTATCGCGCTTACCTCGAAGAGTGGCCTTTACCCGATGGTGCCGACTATCGTCAGGGTGTTTATACTTTATATCACGTCATGAATCATTTGAATATGTTTGGTGCCGGCTATTTGGCTCAAACACTTTCATTGATGCGGCAATATGTGTAGTTTATACAAAGCCTTTGCTTTCGGCCAGTATGATGACCATTTCAATAATCTCTTCGTCGGTCATGGTG
Source organism: Geofilum sp. OHC36d9 (assembly GCF_052400685.1). Taxonomy (NCBI): domain Bacteria; kingdom Pseudomonadati; phylum Bacteroidota; class Bacteroidia; order Marinilabiliales; family Marinilabiliaceae; genus Geofilum; species Geofilum sp. OHC36d9. The sequence goes on along the minus strand of NZ_JBQTGJ010000013.1, from coordinate 94,173 downwards.
GCGCAATTAAAAAAGACATCGAAAAAATCTATGTCGGGTCGTTCTTTTTCAAAATATCTCCGAAATTGGTTTCGACGTTTATCCATTTCAAATGCTTCTTTGCGTGCATCTGCCAGACTAATCCCTTTTTCTTTGGAAATTTGTTTGGCCCGCCATTCGATGGGTGCCTGTAATTTTATGTGAAAGGATTTCTCAAAGTTTTTGGTAATGGACTCTGCCGCACGACCTACAATGATAACGTTACCTTCGGCGCCTGCGTTGTATATAAATCTGGCAATGGTGTTTTTTATTTTAACGTCGCTTGGGTAAAACTCATCGGAGAAAAATAGCGCTACATTTTCAAAGAAGCCTCGCGTTTTATAATCTGATAAATCTTGCGTTAAATCAGCTGAGAGGTTTAACTCTTTGGCTGATTCTTCAATAATTTCTTTGCTGATCCAACGCCAGGGAAGTTTTTTTTCCTGAGCCATGTTTTTTTGGGTGAGCGCAATGCTTAATTTGTTTGCTATCCGGGCAGCTGGACATCCAAATTCTCGAGAGATGGAAATGACGGGGCCGGGAACATCGAAGTTTGGTCCGCTGCTCTTTTTTTTCCCTGTCCGTTCTTTCATGTATTTTAGGAAAAGGTTATCCATCGTTTTAGATTTTCATCCGTAAATAAATAGGTTTATCAAAGTCTGATGTAACACCGTGTTTGCTTTTTTATACAAACGGGTTTGTCGCATTCGGTATGTTGAATTTTGTCGCAGAAATTTACAAAAAAATGATGTAATGGCAAAAAAAAAAGGACAGATTAAAAATCTGCCCTTTCCCCTTAAATCAGCCTTTGTTAACCAAATCCAAATCTATGAAAAAAAATCTACGACAAAGGTAAGGCGTAAATCGGTGAAAATCATTAAAATCTCGTTAATTGATGTTAAGAGTTGAGGTGTAATGATGTTTTTCGTTTAATGCAATAATTGTCATCCTCGAATAACGTTTTAATGCCCTGTTTTTTTTGACAAAAGATGTTTTTTGCATTGTTGTTTATTTTTCCGGGTTAAAGCGTTCGATGTCGGAGGCCATAGCTATTGTTGCCTGAATGATTAAATTTTCCATCAATTTATTTCCTGAAATTATTTCTTTTGATTTTGTGTTAAAGCTTTTTCTTAGCTGATTGATGGCCGTTGTGCTGGTTACCATTCTGTCCATTGGATCTTTTTTTGATGAATACTTCCAGGTACCTGGAACCAGATTTTTGTAGTTACCGTCAAAAGAAGCCGATAGTGTTTCGTCGGCGTCGGAGCCATTAAAAACATTGGATACCAGAACTTCGTTTGTTTCAATATTAATGAGCATATAGCTGATGGACAAAGACGCTCCACTATTTCCTTTTTGTTGATTATAGTAGACCTTTTCATATGTCTGGTAACTCTCCCGTTCGCCCGACTCGGTGGTGCGATTTTTCGTTATTTTTAGATACGCTTTTTGTGGAATATTTTTAACCGGATTGGTGAATTGTGTGCAGGTGGTTATTTTGGCTGTTAAGAGATAATTTGTGGATAATTTTAGGCCAGCGGCTTTCATCAATTGAATCGCCAACATAGGCTCTGTGATGAAATTGAGTTTTCCGAAACTGTTAATAACCGGATCGTAAATAACCCGGTAAAAGGGCGTTTTTAGGTTGGATACTGCACTGATGGTGTGGCTTTGTAATTGTTCGGCCGTTGTATTTTGAGATTGGTTGGAGGTAAAAAACGGAACCAATGCTATTGTGATGGTGGCTTTGTGAAGCGCTTTTTCCCGCAACGAAACAGCGTCTTTGTACCCGCCGGCGCCACGAAGCACCTGATCAAAAGCGTAATAAGCTTTCCTATTAAGACCGGTGGACGTAAAGTTGATACCATCCCTGTATATAGGTTCATATCTGGCGATAATCCATTGTTCCCGGGTGTCTTTGTAACTGTTATCAATATTCCTGATTTCGCCCAATAGGGGTTCTGCCATCATAAAGTTTTCCTGCTGAAGATAGTTGACTCCTTCTTTATAGAGCTTATCCAGATAGATTGTTTTTACTTCCTCGAAATGGGATCTGTTTGTTTGATCAAAGTTTAGATAAACACCCAATGATTCAGCTTGCCGAAGGTAATTCTCTGCATCAATATAAGCGTAAACAGCTTCTTTGGTTTGCCGCGATTGGTAGAGTTGTGAAAATTGTTTTTGTTTATTATCGAGGGCCAGTTGTCCTGTCTTTTTTAGTCCGACTTTTGATTCCATGTTATCGCTGTTGGCCTGAAGTGACCGGATATAAAGATCGGCGGCCTCTTCATACAGTCCTGCTGATTCGTACTGATTGGCTTGTTTCATGTATTTTTTTGATGCACACGATGTTACTATTATACATGCAATTGAAAATAAGATTGTTAGTCGTAGTGTTGATCTCATCGGAAATGATTATTTATTGGTACAGATTGGATGAAACGTTGTGATTGATATGGTTTGTATAGTTGATACTGTCAATTATCTCTGATTTTTTTTGGTCTGTCTTGTCTCTACGAAGATTCTTTTTTTTGGTTCGGATTGAAGGGCGCTAAAATACGGCATTCTGTGAATAAAAATATATTTTTGACAATCTGCATGGACTTTCCTTTTTATTAAATGAAATTTTCTTGCAATGCATGAACCGGATTCCGTAGTTGTTTTTTATTGAGTGCTTGTCCGAAACGTTTTGTGGCAGATAGGAAAGTTGCATTTTTAATGCCTCCACGACTCGAAAATTGTTATTTTACCGGAGTAAATGACCATTTTGAGGATAAGCGTAACGCAGAATTTGGATTTTTCCTGCAAGCCCTTAATAGCATGCTTGGGTGAGCTGGTCAAGTGAATTTTGTTGGTCGGGAAATTTAAAATTAAACTATAATGACACATCCATCTGAAGTTATTAAGTATTGTCCGCGTTGCGGTTCGGGGAAATTTCCTGCCATGGATTTTAAGTCGTTTAAATGTGACGATTGTGGGTTTCATTTTTTTATAAATTCGGCTGCCGCAGTGGCGGCGTTGATTGTTAACGATCAGAATGAGTTGTTGTTGACATATCGGGCGTTTGAGCCTTGTAAGGGGATGCTTGATTTGCCCGGTGGTTTTGTGGATCCGGGAGAAGCTGCCGAAGTGGCTTTGCGCCGTGAGGTGAAAGAAGAACTGAATCTGGAAATAGCTGAGACGCAGTATCTGGGTTCTTTCCCGAATGAATATATTTTTTCCGGTTATTCGGTTTTTACGACTGATTTTGGATTTATCTGCAAAGTGGCGGATTTTGGTCACATCTCCCCGAGTGACGATGTTGCAGGATATGAATTTTTTGCCTTTAAGGATATTGATTATGACGCTATCAGTAGCGCTTCTATACGCCGTTTGGTAAAAATCTATGAACAAAGGTTCAATATTGATTTATAATGAATGATTCTTGGAGCATTAATCCGTCTGGTGTTGGCCCGAAAACTCTGATTCATAAACATAAACTTCATTTTTAAGGCTTTTGGAGCTTGATTGTTGTGTGTATTCTGTTGTAAATGAGTATTTTGAAATCAGGTGTAACGCAGGAGTTGTATTTTGTTTGTAAGCACGATATTGAGATGTGCTTTGATTTTCCATCGCCTGCCGTATTTTTATTTTAAGGAACTGGTATTTCATATTTTATTGTTGTAACTTAAAGATGCTATTTAATAGTGTTTATCCATAAGTCGGGAGTTTAAGCAGGGAAGTCCAAATTTGGGGTTTCTGAAGTTTGAAAAAACTGATGTTACTGGTATAAATGGTCATTTTAGGACAAGTATAACATCGAAATAGGACTTTTCTCGTTAGCATAAATACAATGTTTAATCGTTAATAATTGGCCTTATGAAACGCATTGTTCTTTTAACCGATTTTTCCGAAACGGCCCGAAATGCTGCGGTATATGGTATTCAGATGTTTCAGGAAAAAAAAGCAGAGTTTTATCTTTTTCATGCCTTTGATGTTGAGTTTAGCGGTAGTCCATACATCATGCAGGTGAAAGATGAAATGGCTGAGGAGAGCCAAAAGGGATTAAAAAAAGAGTTGTCTATTCTTCATCGTCAATTTCCCAATGTTCGCATTCATTTAATATCACGTTATGGGTCTCTGATAGAGGTGCTTCGAATGGAAATGTCAGAGGCTGGTTTGATGCCCGATATGGTGATTCTTGGCTGTCGTGGAGAAAGCGCTTTGGAAAATTTTCTTTTGGGAAGTAACGCTTTCGACGTTATCAGGCACATTAATATGCCACTTATTGTTGTGCCGCGTACTTGTTCTTATCGAAAACCGAAAAAATTGGTGTTTGCAACCGATTTGAAAACAATCGATGATAACATTGCGCTTCCGTTGTTTGAATTGGTGAGGTATCTTAATGCTGAACTCATGTTTGTAAATGTATTGGAAGACGAGTACATCAATCGTCTGGAAGCCGAGGAAACTATTGCCGGTTATTTCCCTGATGTGAAGTTGAGTTTCCATTTTATCGACGATTCAGATATTTGTAAGGGCATCTGTTCGTTTGCAGGTGACAATGGTGCCGATATGGTGGTAATGATACGATACAATTACAGCTTCTTTGAAAGAGTATTTCATCCCAGTATCACAAAAAAGATGGTGTTACAACCCGAATTTCCCATGATAATACTGCATGGACTACCTAAAAATTGAGGGGTTTTATAATTTTTTTTGATAGACGGATACCGGTTACGATATCCGTTTTTTTTATAAACCTGACAATTGTTAGAAAAAAAACCTGCGATTTGTTATATTTTTGGGAGTTTTTTATTGATTTTTATGGCGATTAGGATTTAAAACGTCCCAATAGACAAATTTGGGCAGGAATTAAAATCAAACGAATATACTATTATGGGAAACAGTCATCCGAAGGGGTTATATAACCTTTTTTTTACTGAAATGTGGGAGCGCTTTAGCTTTTATGGCATGCGCGCCCTTCTTATTTTGTACATGACCCGCCAGATGCTGTATGGCGATACGGCGGCTTATGGTATTTATGGGGCCTACACAGCTCTGGTTTATGCAACTCCTTTTATTGGAGGTGTAATTGCGGATCAGATTCTTGGCTATCGGAAGAGTATCTTTTTGGGTGGCTCATTAATGTCGGTCGGCCTTTTTTTAATGACCGTTAGTTCGGAGTTTTTCTTTTATAGTGGTTTGTCGTTCATTATAATTGGTAACGGCTTTTTTAAGCCGAATATTTCGTCCATGGTAGGTAAATTGTATGAGCCGGGCGACCCGCGCCGCGATGGTGGTTTTACAATTTTTTATATGGGTATAAACCTTGGCGCATTTTTTTCGCCGTTGACCTGTGGCCTGTTGGGTGAGATTTTTGGTTGGCATTACGGTTTTGGCCTTGCCGGTATCGGTATGATTGTGGGCTTAATCGTTTTTTCTTCGGCACAAAAATATTTTAATGCTGACAATGGAACTCCGCCAAATCCCGTATCGTTACGGAAGCCTTTGTTTGCTGGTTTAAGTCAGGAAATCCTTATTTATCTCGGCACTTTCCTTTCAATCCCTTTAATTGGTCTGCTGTTGTGGCATTATGATATGATGAATTATTTCCTGACACCTTTCGTGGTAATCGTGTTTGCAGGGATCATTTATATGTCAATACGAATGAGCAAAATAGAGCGTGAGCGTATATGGGTGATTCTGATTTTGGCTTTTTTCACCATCATCTTTTGGGCTTTCTTTGAGCAGGCCGGGAGTTCCATTACGCTGTTTACTGATTTGAATGTGAATCGTAGTATCTTTGGGTTTACCATTCCTACTTCTGTTTATCAGTCGGTTAATCCGTTGTTTATTATTTTGCTGGCACCAATATTTTCTTCCTTGTGGTTAGCACTTTCCAAGCGGAATAGAGAACCTAATACAGCGGTTAAATTTGCCATGGGGTTGTTTAACCTGGGACTTGGTTTTGGGGTTTTCGTTCTTGGCGCTTCCTTAGCTGGTGACGATGGTAAGGTTTCTATGTTATTCCTTTTCCTTGGTTATATGTTGCATACCATGGGTGAACTTTGTTTGTCGCCGGTCGGTTTGTCAATGGTAACACGACTGGCTCCGGCTCGTTTGGTTGCCATGATTATGGGTGCCTGGTTTTTATCTACTGCGATGGCTCAGTATCTTGGTGGTACGATTGCAAAGCTTACATCAACCGAACAATTTATGGAGACCGGCCTTTCTTATGAGGCAAAATCCGGTTTTAAAGGACGCGATGAGGTGTTATTACGTTCTTACTATGTGAACGAAGGCGATACGCTTTATTCGAAACCGCTTAAAGTGAATATTGATGTGACTAAAGAGGTGGATGAAGCTGAGTTTATAAAACCCGATGTTTTTAACATTTATCGGGCTGTGAAGCCGGGTGAGGCTGTTGATGTGAATTTGCGTGTGCCTTATCTTGATCCCACTGGTGATTTGACAACCATTAATTTTGAACCGAAAACGAAATATGGAAATATCACGGTAACCGGCGACACCGTCCGTTATCAGGCATCGGTTCCTGATTCGGCAATGGTATTTCCTTTGGTTGATACCTTGCAGTATGAGGTGTTTGAAACGGATGTGCCGACCCGTCGTCATAATGTGGCTCTGATTGTGACTGTTGATGATCATCGTGTGTTGCAACCAACATTGGTTCAGGCTGAAATGAATGTGAAAGTGCCTATGGCCACAGCTATTAAAAAGTCAAAGAGTACCATCAATGTTATGAATAATTTCTTCATGCCAGGCGGCGAAAAGATCAATTTGCAGGTTGTTAAGGAGTCTAAGGTCGGCTATATAGGCTTTGGAAATGTTCTGAATACATTTGTTGGTCCTTCCAAAACAATTCATATTTACAGTAAGGTCTTTTATTACCTGTTTCTTGTAGCTATTTCAGTGGGCTTTGTTGTGTTGTTGATTTCTCCTGTCCTGAAAAAATGGATGCATGGCGAACATTAATGAGGTGAACTGAGAATTTTATTAGAATTTTTTATGTTAAAAAAAGATGCAATCGCCTTTGTGGGATTGCATCTTTTTTTGGCTGTATATGAACTATTGCTATTCATTATTACCTTATTATTTTATAAACATTTTAGACCTTGTTTCATTTTTATCCGCCGCTATTATTTCTAAATTTGTTATTATAAAATTGTTGTAGGCAGGGCTAGAAGAAGATACTCCGTCTGGACACTAACGATTTGTTAAAAGATACATATGTCGCGATTATTGATATTGCAGAGAGATTTCATCATGATCGGACTTTGTAATGTCGGAATGCTGGCAGGAGGTTGTAAAGCAGACAGCGAATTTATTGATTAATTTGAATTAATGATTAAAGTAAGGTTGACAGAATGGAATTTTGAAGAAGTAATAATGAATATATCCTTTGATGATACGCCGATCAACCAGAATTTTCAAATGATACTTAATGCCATGTTGACAAATATTGATTAACTGAGAGAAATATCAATGGAACAGCGTAAATTTGACCTTTGGTAACTAAAAATGTCGGTTTGCAGCATGACCTCATAGTGCAAACATTATTTTTATTAAGGTGATTTATTGTAATATAATATGAAAATATTTCCGGTTCAAACAATTTCAAAAATCGATGCTTATACCATTGAACATGAGCCTATCCTGTCGGTTAACCTGATGGAGAGAGCAGCTCGTAAGATTTTTGATGTTTTACGAGATCGGTATAATGGAAGTGCCTTTTTGGTACTGGCTGGTCCCGGGAACAATGGAGGCGACGCTTTGGCCGTTGCCCGAATGTTATTATTAAATGGCTTTGATGTTACCATTGCTATGTTGAAAAGTGAAGGTTTGTCGTCCGATGCGCAATTGAACCGAAGCCGGCTGAATCATCTTCAACAGGCAAAGATTGTGGAACTTGATAAAGGTGATGAATTATTACAACCCGAAGTCAATACCATTATATTGGACGGATTGTTTGGCTCCGGATTAAACCGGCCATTGGAAAAAGAGGCGCTTGCGTTGGTGAAACGGATCAATGGCTGGTCAAACACTGTCATTGCCATTGATATTCCGTCGGGTTTAATGGGGGAAGATAATTTTAATAACCATTCGGAAGGTATCATAAAGGCAGATCTGACATTGACATTGCAGTTTCCCAAATTGTCATTTTTCTTCCCTGATACGAATCGTTACGTGGGGCGTTATGAAGTTCTGCCCATAGGGCTTCATCCCGTCATGATTGAGCAAACCAAAACAGAATGGTTTTATACTTGTCCGGAAAAGGTTAAGCAGATGTTTCCGACAAGGGAGCGTTTTACCCATAAAGGTGAAATGGGACACGTTTTGTTGATTGCGGGCAGTATTGGAAAGATGGGAGCTGCTGTTTTGGCATCACGGGCCTGCCTGAAGTCGGGTATTGGTTTGTTGACGACTCATGTGCCGCACGATGGTTGTAATATTTTACAAATTGCTGTGCCCGAGGCTATGGTTAGTATCGATCGGTCGGATTTGATGTTTACCGAATTTCCCGATTTGTCGGTTTATTCGGCCGTGGGTATCGGTCCGGGTATTGGAAAAGGGGCCAATTCGGCCAAAGCATTCATCGAACTACTTGGCAGCATAGGCACCAGGCCTTTGGTGATAGATGCCGATGGTCTTAATATTTTGGCAGCGCATCCTGAATGGCTTGAAAAGTTACCTGAGGGTGCTGTCCTGACACCTCACCCGGGTGAGTTTAGGCGCTTGGTTGGAGAGTGGAGCAGTGATTTTGACCGACTGCAAAAGGCAATTGCTTTTGGTCGCAAATATCACGTGGTATTGGTGCTTAAGGGGGCTTTTACAACAGTTGTGTGGCCCGACGGAACCGCCCATTTTAATCCGACAGGTAATCCAGGCATGGCTACGGCCGGCAGTGGAGATGCGCTTACAGGTGTGATTTTGGCTCTACTCGGGAGAGGTATTGATGCCCGGTATGCCGCAATAATTGGGGCTTATATTCATGGAAGGGCTGGAGATATGGCCGCCGGGGACGAAGGGTTCGATGGCTTGACCACGACAGATTTAATAAAGCATTTGGGGATTGCTTTTAAAGAACTGCAATAATTGTTCTTCGGGATCGTTCTTTTTGTAGAGGGGGATAGAAACAAATGGAGAGAAATGTTTGTTTCTATCCGGATGGATAGCGATAAGAAGTTTATTTGCGTGTCCAGTATAAAAGTGAAGGATTGAAACCCGATATTTGTTTAATATAGTTCGTTTTTGCAGAGCTGAGCTGATAAGGTTTATGTAAATTTGTTTTTAGAAGCTTAGGGGCTAAAAAGATACCGGTTTAGTGGCAGGTGAAATATCAAAAGCGAAAAGGTTCTTAAATTATATGCATTCACTAAAAATAAATAACATTATGCGTTATATTCTTTCAGTGGTACTGGTAGCTTTCTTAATGGTTGGATGTTCTACCGGTCAGAAAGTGGTTAATTCTGGTATTGTAACCCAATCAGATTCTCAGTCTCCCAATGGGCACGGATTGTGGTATTACCTTCCGAAAACGGTTATTAAGGTGACGGTGACGGCCGAAAAACAGGTGCAAAAATCGGGTCCTTTTTATCGTTACGCTCAACGATTTTTGAATCTTACGGATGTGATTACAGAGGATCACGAAAAATGGGTGTTAACGGGAGCCAGAGTTTCAACTGAAGGCGTGGCTGATCGGTCCCGGCTTTTTCATATTTCGACTAAGGGACAACCAGGAATGGCGGTTTTGAATCGTTCTGTCGACGGCGTATTGTTGTCGGTGAATGCACAGCCTGTAAAACGTAAAAGGCTGATGTCTGTGAACGTTCCCGGTAATGAAATAGATTTAAATTCGATTAATTTTAATGAGGCTCCTTTTACCGAGGATCAGTTGATTAAAACAAGTACCACGGCCATGGCCGAAGAGGTCGCCAAAGAGATTTACCGGTTGCGGGCTTTGCGTCAGGATATCCTTGAGGGAAATGCGGACCAGTTACCACCCGATGGCCAGTCGTATCGTATTACGCTGGATGAAATAAACCGTTTGGAGAAGGCCTGCCTTGAATTGTTTATCGGCAAAAAGGAAGTGCAGGAAGTTGTGCATACCTATATATATACCCCGTCGGCCGGCAGTGATTTGAATAGCGTGTTGTTTCGCTTTTCCGAAGCTAAAGGTTTCGTTGACGCAAGTAATTTGACCGGTACGCCGGTTTACATTCAGGTTGAGGCGTCAACTTCCGAAGCCGTTAATTATGTGGCACAGGAAGACAAGAAAGAGTCCGATAACAGGGGGCTGGTTTATTGCGAACCGGTAGCGGCACAGGTCAAAATTATCGACCGCACATTATTACTGACCTCGGAACAGGTATTATTGGCTCAGTTTGGTAAGTTGTTGCGTTTACCGGCCGATTTGCTCGATACACCGCAAATGGGCGTGCAACTACAACCCGAAACCGGTGCTTTGGTGAAGGTCGTACGTAATTATTCTATAAAAGACTAAATAATAAAATCATGAGAGATCTCTCAGAATTGAAACCGGAACTATTGTGGCAGCATTTTTATCAGCTTACACAGATTCCTCGTCCATCAAAAAATGAAAAGGCCGTTATTAACTATGTACATGATTTTGGGCTCTCGCTGGGGTTGGAGACCATTGTTGATGAGGTCGGTAATGTAATTATTCGTAAACCGGCAACACCGGGCTATGAATCTAAAAAAGGCGTTGTTTTGCAAGGGCATCTTGATATGGTGCCGCAGAAAAACAGCGATAAGCAACATGATTTTGAGCACGATCCCATTGAGGCTTTTGTCGACGGCGAGTGGGTGACGGCTAATGGGACCACTCTGGGAGCTGATAATGGTATTGGAGTGGCCGCTATTTTGGCTGTACTGCAATCTGATACTATTAAACACGGTCCTGTCGAAGCTTTACTGACCATCGACGAAGAAACCGGAATGACGGGAGCCAATCATTTGAAACCCGGTGTTCTTAGGGGCGACATCCTTTTGAATCTGGATTCGGAGGATGAGGGAGAGCTTTATGTGGGGTGTGCTGGCGGAAGTGACGGTAATATGGTGTTTTCGTTTAAAGAGACGCCTGTACCCGTCGATGTCAGTGCTTATAAGGTTATTTTAAGTGGCCTTAAAGGGGGCCATTCCGGGATGGATATTAACATTGGACGTAGTAATGCCAATAAAATTATATTTCGTTTTCTGAAGCAAGCCGTGTCTCAATATGGTGCCAGGCTATCGTCCATAGAGGGTGGTAATTTGCGCAATGCCATTCCGCGTGAGGCTTATGCTGTTATTACAGTTCCTGCGTCCAAAGCCGTCGACTTTATGAACGGCCTCAACGATTTTGAAGCGCTTATGAAATCAGAAATAGGATCTGTTGAAACCGGATTGAAGCTAAGGGCTGAAAAAGTTGACGTCCCTTCCTTTGTGATGGACGAGATGACGCAGGACGATTTGATAAATGCCATGCAGGCTTGTCCCAATGGGGTGATTCGTATGAGTTCCGATATGCCCGGGTTGGTTGAAACTTCATTGAATGTGGCTATTGTTAAGTCGGATCATAAAGAGGTGAAAGTGTCAGCATTGCTTCGTAGCTCAGTCGATAGTGCCATGCGTGATCTGGAATCTACTCTGGAGAGTCTGTTTCGTCTGGCCGGCGCTGAAGTCTGGTTTGATGGCCAGTATCCTGGCTGGAAACCCAACATGCAAAGTGACATTCTTAACACCATGAAGCAGGTATATATGAATAAATGGGGCGTGGAACCTCAAATTAAAGCCATTCATGCAGGGCTGGAATGTGGCATTTTGGGGAGTGCCTATCCCAATTGGGATATGATTTCATTTGGTCCGACCATTCGACACCCTCATTCGCCCGATGAGAAAGTAAATATTAACTCTGTTGAAAAATTCTGGTGCTTTTTAGTTGAAACACTTCAAAGCATCTAGTGCTGGCCAGAAAAGTCCAACTTCTGCGTTATACTTGTCCTCAAAATGGTCATTTACCATCGTAAACTCGAATTTTTCGGACTTCGTAAGCCTTGAATTTGAACATTTCTTATCAAGTATTTGAGCCTTTTTGTTGACACTTTATAGTCCCTGAACCACATAATCGCATATACCCATACTGAATGCGGAGATCCATTACCAAAGTTAAAACAATTTTGAAGTACATCTGGAGTAGTTCCCCCGGATGGACACTACTTAATGCGGTTTTCGTGCTAATAAGGGGGGTGTTGCCACTTTTGTTGTTATTTCTCGTTAAACTGTTGGTCGATGAGATTCAGGTCGTGGCACTCATGCCGGCCGACCAACGGTCCATTCACAAATTGATGTGGGTTTTGGTGGCTGCCGGGATCATATTTTTAGTGAATGCGTTGTCGGCATCGGTGAGTATCCTTATCCGCCAAAAGCAATCATACGTTATTGCCGATTTTTTCGATAACCTGGTACACCGTAAAACAGCTCGGCTGGAGTACAGCTATTTTGAACATCCCGACTATCAGGATACCTTTTACAGGGCGCTTAATGAGGCTTCATTTCGACCGTCGAAGGTGTTTTACGGGGTTATGGGGATTCTGCAAAATCAGATTACCCTCATATCTATGGCCATTGTTCTATTGTCAGTGCATTGGTCCGTCCTTTTTGTCCTGTTGGTTATTACGTTGCCTGTGGTTTTTATACGTCTGCGGCATTCGGCGCGTTTATTTCAATTTCGAAAAAACAATACAAAGCTCGAGCGTCAGGTTAGTTATTATAACCGACTTCTCACCAGTCCTGATTTTGCCAAGGAATTGAGGGTTTTTAACCTGGGTACACTTTTCCATAAACGTTACGAAGAGAAGAAGAAAAACTGGAGAAAGACGCAGTTTGGCATGCTGAAGCGTAAAACACGTCAGGAGATGAGTGTACAGTTACTGGCGGCGACGGCTTTTTTCTTTGTGTATGCCTTAATTGCCAAACAGGCGTTTAATGGGGTGATTTCAATCGGCGAAGTGGTCCTTTATTTTATGGCTATGCAGCGTGGCTATGCCTATTTGCAGGAGCTGTTGGGGCGTATTGCCGGGTTGTATGAAGACTCTTTGTTTCTCGATAATTTGTTTGAATTTATTAATCTTAAGGAGGTGGTAAAAACCCCTCAGTCGGAGGCGCTTAAAGTGCCATTTCCCAAGCCTATACGTGAAGGTATTCGTTTCGAAAAGGTGGGCTTTCATTATCCTTCCAACGAACGATGGATTTTACGCGATGTCAGTTTTTCGGTGAAGGCCGGTGAAACGGTGGCCCTGGTGGGGGCCAATGGTACCGGTAAATCAACCATTATGAAGCTGCTGTGTAGCCTTTATTCGCCGCAGGAAGGCAGTATTACCATCGATGGAGTTCCCATACAGACCATCAACGAAGATGAGAAAGTGGCCAATATTAGTGTCATTTTTCAGGATTTCATTCTTTATAATGTCACCGCGCGCGAAAATATCTGGTTTGGTGATATCCGTAAAAAGGCCGGTGACGATGACATACGCCAGGCGGCTGCAGATGCAGGTATTGATAAGATTATTTCCGACTTTGATCAGGGCTACGAAACCACGCTTGGAACCTTGTTCGAAGGCAGTGAGCACATGAGTCCCGGACAGTGGCAGCGTCTGGCTCTGGCCCGTTCTTTTTTTAATGATTCACAGATTATTCTGCTCGATGAACCCACCAGCTCTCTTGATGCCTTCTCCGAGGCCAAACTGCTGAAATATATTCGCTCTATTATTCACGGGCGCACGTCGTTCGTAATTAGTCATCGTCTTTCCACTATTCAGATGGCCGATACCATTGTGGTGCTCGATGGGCATAAAGTCGTTGAAACCGGAACCTATGAAGAATTAATGCTGGTGGAAGATGGCTTTTTCCGTAAAATGGTGATGTCGTTGTATGCCTATTGATGCCTTTTTACGGTGCCATTGAAAATGCTGTTACCCATATTAGGTTAGTGTATTTATATCATATACAATTAGTTATATGCATTGGGGTGTGTCTGATTGTACTGTAATGAGTTGAATAACTGATAATTGTCATGTCTAAATATTGATAAAAGTCATAAAAATTATCTAAAATTTTACATGGGTATTTTGATTCCTTTTTTTTTGATGGACCCGATAATTTTGAACTGCGAATCGCTGCTTTCAAACTTTAAGTTTTATTTGCTTTTATTGATAAAAATGAAACAAAAGCGGCTGTTCATCTAACTTTCTGGGAAGCCGGAGATGCTGAAAAAAGGCATTTGGGATTGGTTTCTGCTTAGTTTAATTGGGTTTGAAACTGATAAAATAATAATATTTAATAATGTCATCTAAAATTGTGGGGGGCTATTGTGATATTGTTGTGATTTTGCTGTTTAATGAGCATAAATTTGGGGGGTATAGGTGATTTATAAATTAAATATGGTTTTGTCTATGGAATTAAAATATTAATGCTATTTTTGCAGTAGCATTTAAAACATTTTTGGCGTTTTTATTGTTCGTTCGATAGTATAAAGCATGATAAATATCAGGATGGCGCTTTTTTTTAAGTAAAAGCGTTATTTTACTGTCAAAAAGTTATAATTTGCATCTCTAAAGTGGTTAACTTATATTTTGTAAACCATTTTTTATTTCGGTTGTTTTTTATAGACCGGATTATGTTAAAGTGTCGGGGGGGCTCTTTTAATAAAAACAGATCGAAGAAGGTTCCGATGGAATCTCTGGTTGATTTTTAGAAATTGATACTTCCGGTGCGAGAGAAGAGAAAAAGGCGTTAATATGCCGTTTGGAAATGAATTGTTTATCCTATTTATTAATTTAAACCTTTAACTTTATGAAGAAAGTTCTAATGGCACTTTCGTTCGTAATGGCGTTGGGTTTGTCTGTAGTTAATGCACAGACAAGAACCATTACAGGAACAGTCACAGGAAGTGATGACGGAGCCCCCATCCCGGGCGCATCCGTATTTGTAAAAGGAACCACTATGGGGTCCGTTACCTCTATTGATGGTAATTATTCGATTAACGTACCACAGGATGCTGAAACTTTAGTATTCTCTTTTGTGGGGATGGAAACCCAGGAACAACCAATTGCTGGCCGTAGTGTTATTGATGTAATGCTGGGTAGTGATGCTATTGCTATGGATGAAGTTATTGTAGTAGCTTATGGTACATCTACTAAAGGTGCTTTTACCGGTTCTGCAGGAGTTATGGATGCAGCTAAAATTGAAAAGCGTCAGGTGTCAAATATTTCAAATGCGTTATCTGGATCAGTAGCCGGCGTGCAGGTGCTGAGTGATAACGGACAACCGGGAGCGTCAGCCAAGTTGCGAGTACGTGGTGTCGGATCTATAAATGCCGGTTCTGACCCTTTATATGTTGTGGATGGGGTTCCCTTTGATGGCGACTTATCTTCTATTAGTACCTCTGACATTGAGTCAATGACTGTTTTGAAAGATGCTGCTTCTACTGCATTGTATGGAGCTCGTGGTGCTAACGGGATAATCATGGTTACAACAAAAAAAGGTTCTGCCGGAAAGTCAAATATCACTTTTGATATGAAGGTCGGCGTTAATTCTCGGTCTGTTAAAAATTATGATGTTTTGACCAGTCCGAAAAACTATATGGAGACAGCTTACCAGGCTATTTATAATGCTGGTGTTTATAACAATGGTTATGATGCTCTCACGGCAAATGCTTATGCCAATTCTAAACTTGGTAGTGAAACTGATGGTGGATTAGGGTATACTATTTATACTTTGCCTTCAAAACAGTTATTGATTGGAACCAACGGGAAGTTGAATCCGAATGCAGAATTAGGTTATAGTGATGGCGAATATTATTATACACCTGATGATTGGGCTGACGAAACTTTTCAGAATAATTTACGCCAAGAGTATAATTTGTCAATGTCGGGCGGTACTGATAAGCAATCGTATTATCTTTCTTTTGGTTATTTGGATGATGAAGGGGTTGTTTCCGGTTCTGAATTTACGCGTATTAGTGGCCGATTTAAAGGCGATCAACAGTTGAAAAGCTGGTTAAAAGTTGGGGCTAATATCAATTATAATAATATTGAAAGTGATTATCCGGGTGAGCAGGTTACAACCAACTCAAGTGGTAATGCATTCTTTATTGCAAACTTTATTGCTCCCATATATCCGTTGTATGTGCGTGATGCTGATGGGGAAATAATGTATAATAAAGGTCGTAAGCTTTACGACTATGGTGATGGAGAAAGTACTAATTTCTCAAGATCATTTATGTCTATTGCCAATCCGGCAGGTGATTTAACTTATAATAAAACCCTTTATTTAAAGGATATTTTAAATTCTTCCTGGTACGCTGAGGTAACACCGGTTTTTGGTTTAAAACTTACAGCCCGTTATGGTTTGAACGTGGACAATACCCGTTACAATGATCTGGGAAATGCCTATATGGGACAAAGTGCTTCTTATGGAGGTACTGCTTATCAGGATCAGACCAGAGATACAGGTTTTAACCAACAGTATATTGCTAATTATCAGTTTGATTTAGCTGATAACATGCAACAATTTGACATTACTGCAGGTTATGATGGCTATCGTTACGAACGTCAATATCTGTATGCCAGTGGGCAAAACCTGTATAATCCAGAGAGTTATTATATCAACAATACCATTGATAACTTAATTGGTGGTGGTTATAAAGATACATATGCCACTGAAGGTTATTTTGGTAGGGTGAACTATTCGTATAGAGATATCTATTTTGCTAACGTAGCATATAGACGCGATGCTTCATCACGTTTTAGCCCGGACAATCGTTGGGGTGATTTTTGGTCGGCTAGTGCTGCCTGGATGATCAGTGGCGAACCTTTTATGTCTTCAGTTTCTTGGGTGGATATGTTGAAATTGAAAGGATCCTTTGGTGAGCAAGGAAATGATGACATTGAAGTGAATGGCGAAAATAATTACTATCCCTGGATGGATCAATACAATGTTACTGGGGCTAATGGCGTATTTTCTGATGGTGTTTTGTCTTTTAAGGGGAACCCTGATTTAACCTGGGAAACTTCTGTTTCGTATAATGCTGGGCTTGACTTTGCTTTGCTTGGTAATAGGTTAGCTGGGACCATCGAGTATTTTGGTCGTACGTCCAGCGATATGCTTTATTTTAAACCTGTATCAGGTAGTAATGGGTACACTTCAATTCCAATGAATGTTGGTTCGATGACGAACTCTGGGCTGGAAGTGGATTTATCATATACTATTATAGATGCCAGTAGATTAAAATGGGCTGTTACCGCAAATGGAACTTTTATAAAGAACAAAATTAATGAGTTGGATAGCTCACTAAATGGTCAGTTAATTGATGATACCAGAATTTATGAAGAAGGCGAATCTATGTATCGCATGTATCTGGTTGATTATGCCGGGGTTGATGAAGCAACCGGTTTGGCCATGTATTGGGCAGAAGACGAGGAAGGCAACCCTTACGAAACCAGTGATTATAACATTGCAGAGGATTATAAAGTCGCTACTGACGATTTAATGCCTAAAGTTTATGGCGGTTTTGGAACTTCTGTTGATGCATATGGTTTTGATGCTTCCATTCAATGCGCGTATCAGTTAGGGGGTAAAATTTATGACTCAGGTTACAGCCGTTTAATGCATGGTGGAACTTCCAGTTATGCCGGTAATAACTGGCATAAAGATATTTACAATGCATGGACGCCTACCAATACCGATACCGATGTTCCTCGTTTGGATGCCGGTGATAAATATGCCAATTCTATTTCTAATCGGTTCATTACCAGTTCTGACTATTTAAGTCTTAACAATATCACGGTAGGGTATACTTTGCCTGCAAACATTGTGAGAAGTATACATGTTGATAAATTGCGTATTTATTTTGCAGCTGAGAATGTTGCTTTGTGGTCTAGCCGTAATGGTTTAGATCCTCGTCAAAGCTTTACCTCTGCTACCACAGCTCGTTATACTCCTATCAGAACCATCTCTGGAGGTATAAATTTGGTGTTTTAATAATTTAGAATAGAGTAGTATGAATAAAAAATATATATATGCATTATTAGCACCTGCTTTCTTTGCGTTTGCAGGGTGCGATGATAATTTGGATACGCTGCCAGATGGTGATATTGTTACTACTGGGCAGAAAGAAGAAGTGGTTGCCTCGGATCCATCTAAGGCAGCTGCAGGGGTAAATGCTGTATTTGCTTTGTTTAGCCAATATATGCCCAACAAAGATGCTTTAAATGCAGAGCGTCACAACGACTTTGGTTATCCTTCTGTTATGATGTTTACGGATGGTAATGGGTATGATGTGGTGTCAGAAGATAATGGCTATAACTGGTCGGGTAATAATTTGGATTTTACCGATCGTTCCGCTACTTCGCGTGAAAGTCAAATTTTGTGGAATGATATGTATTCTATCATTAAGGGGGCCAATAATGTGATTGGTGCCGTAGATCCTCTTTCTGAAGATGCGGTTTTAAAAAGTTATTTGGGGCAGAGTCTTGCTACCCGAGCTTTTAGCTATTGGGTTTTAGCACAGCTGTTTCAGTATACTTATGTGGGAAATGAAGACGCTCCTTGCGTTCCTGTTGTTACTGATAAAAATTTTGAAACTGCAGCTGTTGAAGGTTTGCCTCGTGAAACAGTTAAGAATGTCTATGATTTTATTATTTCCGATTTAAATGACGCTATTGATTTGTTAATTGTTTCGAAAGAAGCAGGCATTAAACGTGCTGATAAGCGTTATATTGATCTTTCTGTAGCTTATGGCCTGCGTGCCAGGGTTAATTTAACCATGCAAAAGTGGGCCGAAGCGGCTGTTGATGCTGATTCAGCTATTTCTGTTAGTGATGCGAAACCTTCATCTATCGAAGAGGCCAGTAAGCCTGCTTTTTGGACAGTGAATGAGACTAACTGGATGTGGGGTATTATTATTGAAGAGACCGACGAAGTTGTTACATCCGGTATTGTTAACTGGATTTCACATATGGGCTCTCTCAACTATGGTTATGCCAATTATTCCAAAGGGCGGCAGATTAATAAAGCGCTTTTTAACACAATATCTTCAAGCGATGCCCGTAAAGGTTGGTGGTTGGATGAAGCTGTTACTTCCCCTAATATTGACGAAGAAATGGCTGAATATGTTGAAGCTAAAGGTTATGCGCCTTATACTCAGGTCAAGTTTGCACCCTATAAAAATGAAGTAGCAACTGCTACCAATGCCAACGATATTCCTTTAATGCGTATTGAAGAAATGTATCTGATTAAGGCCGAGGCTTTAGCTATGAGTGGAGGTGACGGTAAAGGGACATTAGAAGCGTTTATTAAAAGTTCTCGCGATCCAGATTATGTTTGTTCGGTTTCTTCACCTGAAGATGTTCAACAGGAAGTATTCCGTCATCGAAGAATTGAATTATGGGGCGAAGGGCTTAACTGGTTCGACGTTATGCGTTTGAAAACAGGTGTAGACAGACGTGGTGGAGGTTATCCAAATGCAAGTATGATATTTAACATCTCTGCAACTGATCCTATTTTGTTGTGGCGTATACCTGAGGCTGAAATTGAGGCTAATCAGATGTTGAGTAATACAGATAACAACCCTGCCGGATCGACACCCGAGCCTGTGGCTGATTTATAATGTTTAATTTTTATCTTTAGATTATGAAATACAATAAAATAGTTACAGCATTTTCAATGCTATTTGTTATTCTATTAGGTGCTTGTAGCGAGTACACGGATACTGAAGAGCCAAGTCCTGTAATAACTGATAATCAGGGTATGCGATTTTCTGATGAGTATTTATCAAAGACTGAAGTTCTTACGTCTGTGATGTCATTCCCTATAACATTGGTTCGTAATGGCAGCAGCGAATTTACATTGCCACTGACTGTTGCGGATACCGGAAGTTATTTTAATGTACCGGAAAGTGTCTTTTTTCCTGCTGGTGTAGATACCATTACTTTTGATGCCACGCTAAAAGATACGGCTCCGCTCGAAACGCCAATTGGTTTGACTTTGGCTTTTGACGATTCGCTTTTAAATCCATATTATGCAGAATCCAGTGTTTATAAAACTGAGGTTATTATTTATCCGCCCTGTGCTTTTAATGTTGTTTACTTAAATCTTTTTTTTGATGGTTATGCTAGCGAATGTACGTGGGCGATAACAAATGCCAGTGATGAGATTGTTTATGAAAGTGAAGAATATGCAGATGGTACAGAGTCTGCTCATCATCGATTATGTTTGGAAGATGAGGCTGTTTATACCTTTACTATTAACGATGTCTATGGGGATGGTCTTACATATCCCGAAGAGGGTTCTGTTACTTTGACTTATGACGATGAGGAAGTGTTCATGATCAGCGGTGATTATGGTGCCTCAAAATCTGTTAATTTTACTCTTGTTGGAGGTATCGTAGAATAAGACACTAACTAAGTTAGTTTACAATTTTTTGAAAGCGGACATCCTATGGGTGTCCGCTTTTTTTACCGTATTGCTTAGAATTAGACGAAATTTTTCATGCTTAATACGACGAAAAATGATAATTATTTGTAAGATATTGTATAAAAATGGATAATAGTTAGGATGCAATTTTGTGGCGACTTATAAGCCATGTTCGAAGTTTATTTGTTGCATGACCGCCTTGTCTTTTCTGCCAAACCCTTCTGCTCAGACTCTTACACTGTAAAATTTTTGATGAAAAATTGTTTTTGTTTAAAAATATTTCATAAATTAACCATCGGTTTTCAAGAAAATCGAAAATTAATAAGGCGGGTAGAGGACGTTTGAGAGTTAACCCATTCATTTTTTAATAGTGAAGCCCACATAACCTTATTTTATATAACTCTTAAATTTTTTATTATGTCAGTAAAATATGTTTTGACAGAGCGAAGGAATCCTTTGAAACCAGAGGATCCTAAAAAGTGGTATGCGCTTGCCAAAAGTGCCGGCGAAATAACTTTAAAGCAGTTAAGTGAAGACATAGCGCAGCGCAGTACCGTTAATTATGCCGATACCCTTGCTGTTCTGGAAGCGCTGACACAGGTGCTGTCCATGCGTTTAAGTGAGGGGTTGATTGTCCGTTTTAGTGATTTTGGTTCTTTCCAGATATCCGTTGGAAGTAAAGGAGCCGAAACAGCCGATAAATTTACTTCATCGTTAATTACCAGTAAAAAAGTGATTTTCCGCCCCGGGGTGGATATCAAGACAATGCTCAATAATTTGACCTTCCAAAAGATTTCATAAAGTTAATTTTTAAGTGGGCTTTTAAGGGTTTTACAGTTTTGTGAAGCCCTTATTTTTTGGGCTATACAGAAGGGGGTAAAAAGTATCAATACTTTTGGGCAAAAGTATCAATACTTTTAGGCAAAAGTATCAATACTTTTAGGTGAAAGTATCAATACTTTTTAGGTAAAGTATCAATACTTTTTGGGTAAAGTATCAATACTGTTTGTAAAATGGGTTAAGTAAATTAATAGATGACTGTATAAGAGGGGGTGAAGACGTGTCGTTGTGACTACCACCTTGATGCTCAAAAGTGGTAGTCATTAAAAGTCCTTATATTCTCAAATTGGTTGATTTCTTTTTTGGCTAAAGGCAAAGACGTTTGCGCCAACGCTTAATTTTTATATTTTTGAGACGGTTCAATAACTGGCCGTATTGTGATGATACGCCTGTTGTTGAAATACTCATACCTTAAATTAATGATGACATCAGAATTTCAGATACTACTTTATACTGCGGCCTCGTTGGGGTTTGTGCACACTGTTCTGGGGCCCGATCACTATTTGCCTTTTATAATGATTGGACGGGCCCGCAACTGGCCACTGCGTAATACCTTGGGATTGACTTTTATGTGCGGTGTGGCGCATGTGGTTAGTTCGGTGGTGATAGGACTGGTTGGCATAACCATTGGGGCGCAGCTGGAGAAATTGACGTGGATTGAAACGTTTAGAGGTAATCTGGCAGCCTGGGCTTTGATCGCATTCGGATTGGTTTATGCTGTTTGGGGGCTGCAACATTGGCGAAAGCAACGTAATATTCACCGCCCGGACGGGCTTACGCGAGAAAAGACTGTTACACCCTGGGTATTGTTTATAATCTTTGTTTTAGGGCCCTGCGAAGTTTTAATACCAGTGTTAATGTACCCGGCTGCCAATGAAAGTATGAGCACTCTTTTAACCGTTGCCGGAGTGTTCGGGGTTACCACCTTAGCCACCATGTTGGCTGCCGTCTTTATTCTTTCCTATGGGTTAAGTCTTGTGGCTGTAAAACCTTTGGAAAAGTTTAGCCATACCATTGCCGGATTGGTCATATTTTTGTCGGGAATAGCCATTCAATTGTTGGGCGTGTAGCAGATGTAATCAGGCATTATGCTTATGGGTGGCACTCGTTTTAGACGTTGAGTTGTTAATTATTGAATTTTTCCACTAATATTTTCTATTTTTAACCAACTTATGAAAACGTTCGATACAGACACAAATACTTCCCGAGGCAAAAAAAAGGTGGTTAACATGGCGACGATATTTCGGCTTATTTTTTTATTAGTGCTTATTATACCGGGTTTGACAATCAAAGGTCAGGCTGAGGATATTCTTCGATTTGAACATTTTAATACTTCCAGAGGGCTTTCGCAAAATACGGTTTCATCCATATTATGCGATTCCAAGGGCTTTTTGTGGGTGGGAACCAACAACGGTCTTAACCGATACGACGGCAACAAGTTCAGAGTGTTTATGAACGAGGAAAATGGCGTTCGTAATTTTACGCACAACCGTGTGGTACGAATTTGGGAAGATCATCTGGGTTTTATCTGGTTTGAAACGCACGATGGTTATTATCATTACTTCGATCCTGTGCGCGAGTGTTTTTCTTCTCTGGCAGGTTATTTTACCGATAGCGAAGCATTTCATGCCGTATTCAGCGATTTTATACAGTATTCCGACCGGGAAATATGGATTGGAACCACCAATAGGGGCGTTTTGCGTTTGGTATTTGATGCCGCGACTCACAATTACACCGTTAAGCAGTATACTTCAAGCGGTCCAAATGCCATCAGCAACAATATGGTATCGTTTATTCATAAGGATAAGAACGGTAATATTTGGGTCGGTACCGATAAAGGGTTGACTCTGGCTACCTTTACCAAGGCTCATAAGCCGGTTTTTAAACATCTGTTCCAAAAAAATAGTTTTACTTCCGTTCTGGAAACGGCCACCGGGTTGTGGTTCGGCACAAAGCACTCTGGCATTCTTACTTTTCGCAAACAATCGCAGCTGTATGCCTATATTAATAGTCATACCAATGCCACGTTACGGTCCGATCATATAGCCAAATTATTAATAACCCTTACCGGGAAGATTTTTGCTGCTTTTGAAGATGGTGGATTACAGTATTACGACCAGCGATCCATGGTGTGGAGAGACGTCCCGTTGCATGGCCAAAATGTGGTGAACTGGTACGAAGATCGTTATAATGTGTTGTGGGTGACCACCGAGAAGTTTGGGGTGACAGCCGTTCAGATTGATAACGGCGATACCGCTTATTATCGCTTTTTTGACCCTGCTGAAAATACCGTGCCCGACGAAGAACGTCATGTTTTTTTTGAAGACAGTAAAAATAATCTTTGGATTGGGACGCACGAAGGAGCGCTTAACCTTTTCGACCGCGGGAATCATGCTTTTATACACTATCGTAACGACCCTAAAGATGCCAATTCGTTGTCGGCAAATATTGTATTGAGTATTGCCGAAGATCATTCCGGACAGTTGTGGGTGGGAACCGGGCAATTTCAGGGTGGCTTGGAGCGCGTAATTCTTAAAGAACCGGCTTTTCAGCAGATTATCCCTTTTAAGAGCCAACGGCATATCTCTGATAATATGGTTCGTGCTTTATACCAGGATCAGCAGGGGCGGTTATGGATGGGCACTAAAGCTGGCCGGCTTCATGTGTTCAAAGATGGTCAGCTGTTGCATACGTTCGACAAGTTTGTGACGCAGCGCGAAGTTCTTACCGGTGTTAATGTTTATGCCATCAGTATCGATCAGAAAGGTTACCTGTGGCTCGGTTCAAAAGGACGCGGGTTGCTTATAAGCCGATACCCGGTTAATAAGTATGCCGGTTTGTCGGCCATTACTTTTGTGAATTATGAACCGGTCGACAGTGATTCTACGACGGTCGGACATCTTAATATTTATTCGTTGGCTGAAGATTCACTGGGGAATATGTGGGTGGGAACCTATGGCAACGGTCTGAGTGAAGGCGTGAGAGATGCAGATGGTCAACTGACCTTTAGACGTTTTAATGCGGCAAACACCAATCTGTCGGGTAATTTGGTGCGCTATTTAATGTTTGATTCTAAAAATCGTTTGTGGGTAGCTACAGGTTATGGTCTTAATTTAATGGAAGCATTGCCCCGGAAAGATGAGCAACCAGTATTTAAATCCTTTTTTGCCGGTAAGGACACCTTTTCGTTGAGCATGAACGACGTGATTCATGTGTACGAAGATCATCGGGGCTATATTTGGCTGGCCACCTTTGGTGGTGGAATTAACCAACTGGTTGAAACCAACGGTGACAAGACCACCTTTCGACGGTATCTGCAAACCGACGGACTGAGTAATAATGTGGTGTATGCCATCGTGGAAGATGACGACGGGAATATGTGGTTTAGTACCGAAAACGGGTTGAGCCGCTTAAATAGTAACAACCAGACTTTTGAGGTGTTTAATACGAATAATGGGCTGAATTTTAATACTTTCTCGGAAAATACGGCCATTACAACGCCCGATGGGAAGCTCCTTTTTGGTGGATTTATGGGAGTTGAAATGGTTGACCCCGCAAAAATAAAGATTGAACCCTACCGTAAAGGGGTTGAGTTAACCGATTTTCATCTGTTTAATAAAAAGGTGCCCATAGGCAATCAGTCTCCCTTGAGTAAAAGTATTTCGTTTACGGATGAAATTACACTGCGGTACAATCAAAATAGCTTTAGTTTTGAGTATTCGGCCATGGATTATATGGATACCGAAAAGACGCAATATGCCTATCGACTCGAAAATTTTGATGCGGATTGGTTTTATGTGAATAATCAGCGTAAAGCATCGTATACCAATCTGGCGCCTGGTCATTATGTGTTTCGTGTTAAAGCCACCAACCGTAATGGCGAGTGGACGTCGGAGGTGCGTTCGGTAACCATTGATATATTGCCGCCCTGGTACAAAACAACCCTTGCTTATATCGCCTATTCGGTTTTGGTTATTCTTTTCTTTTACATTATTTTTTCTACCATTTATAAGGTCAATCAGTATCGCAACGATTTAAAAATTGAGCGACGTGTTAATGAGGAGAAATTGCGTTTCTTTACCAATATTTCGCACGAGATACGAACCCCGTTGACCTTAATTATTGGTCCCATTGATGATTTGTTGCGTAAATCACAGCTGGATAACAGCGATAAGCCAAAGCTCGAAATTATTGGGCGCAACGGAAAACGTATGCTTCAGTTAACCAATCAACTGCTCGATTTCCGGAAGATTCAGAATAATAAGATGGTATTGCAGGTTTGTGAATTTGATATCGTAAAATTTACCCGCAATATTTATGAGAGTTTTATTCCTTTAGCCAATCATAAAAATATCGATTACAGGTTCAATACTAGTAATGACGCCTTATATGTTTGGGCCGACCCGTCAAAACTCGATACGATTATTTATAATTTAATATCTAATGCGTTGAAGTTTACTGATGCCAATAAGCAGGTGACGGTGACAATCGTATCGAATGCCGATGCGGGTATTGAGGTGGTGGTGAAGGATCAGGGGCGTGGCATAGCACGCGAATCTCTGCCGCAGTTGTTTGAGCGGTTTACCATTTTAAGTGGTGAGGAATTGGCAGGTACCGGTATTGGGCTGTCCTTGGCCTATGAACTGGCGCGGTTGCATCATGGCGATATATTGGTGGAGTCGGAAGTTGAGAAGGGTAGTACGTTTATATTGAAACTTAAGAATGGAAATGATCATTTTATTGACGACGCAAAGGTTACCAGACGTGATGAAATGATTGTGCCAACTCATGCCGGGGAGGTCGCCGATGAGCCCCTTGTTGCTGAAGAAGCTCCTGTTCAGGGTGACTTGCCGGAGTTGAACGGTGTGCCTTTGGTTTTGGTGGTCGAAGATAACCATGAGATCGGAGATTATATTTGTCGCTCATTAAGTCCCGAATTTAACTGTTGCCAGGCTGGTAACGGTGAAGAGGCCATTGATGTTCTTAAAAACAAAAATCCCGATCTGATTATTTCAGATATCATGATGCCGGTGATGGATGGTATGGTTATGACGCAGCATATCCGCAATGATTTTTCCACAAGCCATATTCCCATTGTTTTACTGACGTCCAAATCGTCGGTCGAAGATCAGATTGCCGGTGTTGAGCAAGGAGCTGATCTTTATATCACCAAGCCTTTTAATGCCGGGTTTTTAAAAGCGTCGGTCAAAAATTTATTGGAGCAGCGAAGAAATCTTATCAATAAGTTCCGTGACAATAAAACCATTGATCCGGCCACGCTTAAGGTGAATAGTAAGGATGAAGAGTTCCTGCAAAAATTGATTGAATATGTGGAGAATAACTATTCTGAAGAATTTTCCATTGAGACACTGGCTGATAAGATGTGTGTGAGTCGAACGGTATTTTACAATAAAGTAAAAGGGCTCACAGGCCATAGTCCGGTTGAGTTTGTGCGTCAGTTAAAATTAAAAATTGCCGCACATTTGTTGGCTCAGGGGTATAATGTGTCTGAAGCGGCCTTTAGAGTAGGGTTCACCGATGCCCGCTATTTTAGCCGTCAATTTAAAGCCCTTTATGGCTATTTGCCAAGCAAACATGCGCAGAACTGTCAGAAATAAGGTCAGTCTGTTGTTTTACTATCTCAAAATCTGTGCTTATTGTTGTGATTGATTGTGCGTTGAAAGCCCTGGTGTAATGTTTTGTTAATTAGGTTGTCAAGCGCTGACCTGCGTTTATAAGGTGTGCTGTTTTTTTATGCGGGAAGAAAGTGCTTATTGTATTTTTCTATTTCGCGAAATTAAATCATCTGATGCGCATATAGCTAAATATCTATTTGTCTTTTCCAATTTCCATTTTAGGGGTAAAATCCAACTGCGGCTTTTTTTACATTCCTGAAAACTGCCGGACCGAGCCATTAAAATTGCTTCACAGATTAATTCCGGTGAGTTCCATGTGACCTTAAAAATTAAATTATAGAAACATGAAAATGGTTGTTTCAAACGACGCCATCGTTCCTTGTTTGTTACCTGTCTGTCATTTGATGGTTCGCATGAAGGTTAGACAAATTGTTTAAAAAGAGTGGACAAATTAGTCTAACTCCGTGAGGCCCGGATAATGACAGAATCAAACAGGTATATTTGAATAAGTTTTTTTTAACTATAAATATTATGACGAGAATTAATTTATTAGTCTTGTTGCTGATGCTTTCAATTGTAGCAGCCGCACAGGATGTTAATACAACGCCGGTGGCTTTTCCCGGCGCAGAGGGCTTTGGCCGTTTCACCACAGGCGGACGGGGTGGACGTGTCATTTATGTGACGAATCTTAATGACTCGGGTACCGGTAGCTTAAGAGCGGCTATTGATGCCTCAGGCGCTCGTATCGTGGTGTTTAAAGTGTCAGGCATTATTGCATTGCAGTCGCAACTGGGCCTTAAAAACGGGAATATTACCATTGCAGGACAAACAGCACCCGGCGACGGCATTGTATTGAAAAACTATTCGATGAATGTGAAAGCCGATAATGTGATTATTCGATATATGCGGTTTCGAATGGGCGACGAAAAGGCTACCGAGAACGACGCTATCTGGGGCCGTGATCATCAGAACATTATACTCGATCATTGTTCAATAAGTTGGAGTACAGACGAGGCTTCCTCTTTTTATGATAATACCAACTTTACCATGCAATGGTGCCTTTTGTCTGAGAGTTTGCGAAACTCGGTTCATGATAAGGGAACGCATGGATATATGGGTATCTGGGGGGGTAAAAATGCCAGTTTTCATCATAACCTGATAGCACATCACGATAGTCGTAATCCTCGCTTTTGCGGTAGCCGTTATTCCAATCAGCCCGATCTTGAATTGGTGGATTTCCGTAATAACGTGATCTACAACTGGGGTGCCAACAGCGGATATGCCGGTGAAGGCGGCAGCTATAACATGGTTAATAATTACTATAAACCCGGGCCGGCCAGCAGTAACCGCACCCGTATTTTTCAACCTTATCCGGATGACGGCGGCAATGACCAGCCTGCAGGCGTATGGGGCCTTTTTTATGTCAATGGTAATTATATGAATAGTAGTACCGCTGTTACGGCTGACAACTGGCTGGGGATACAACCCAAACCGTCCACAAAAAGTAAAGATGAGTTGAAGTCGACCACTGAATTTGCCAGCGGACAGATTACAACTCATTCGGCCGAAGATGCTTTTGAAGCTGTACTGAGTTATGCCGGCGCCTCTTTCTTTCGTGATGCAATTGATGATCGTATTGTTGACGAAACACGTAACGGTACTTTTACCTATACCGGCTCCAATGGTAGTACCAATGGTTTGATTGATTCGCAAGCCGACGTGGGTGGCTGGCCCGACTATCTGTCGACGTCAGCCCCTGTTGACACCGATAGTGACGGTATGCCTGATGAATGGGAGCAGGCCAATAACCTGAACCCCAACGATGCTACTGATGGATCTTTATATTCTATCAATAGTATGTTTACCAATGTTGAAGTTTATCTTAATAGTCTGGTAGCGCCTGTCCTTGAGGCTCAAAATAGTACGGGTACGCCCAATTATACCGATAAGTTTGATGTTTATACCTCTACCGAATCGGTTGAAATGATCGACGCGGCCGTGCAATTAAGCGAAAATCCATTTGCCGGTGATCTCAAGTTATCATCTTCTGATATAATGGCGTCGGTAATGATTTATACAACCAGTGGTAAGTTGTTGATTAATCGGACTGTTGATAATAGCACGGTAACCTTACCTCTTGCGCATCTTAACGGCGGCGTGTATTGCCTCAGGGTTGTTTTTGATGATGGACGGGCAGAGGTTCATAAAGTGGTGAAAGAATAATTTGCGACTATGTTTTGTGTAGTGTTTGCGACCGGTGATTATCTAAGTGTTCCCGGCCGCTTTTTTTTTGACGACTTTTATTTTTTGTGGCGGGCAAAAGGGGGGATAAATTGACCTGTTTCTCATTTGTTTGATTTTTATGGATTTGTCGGTTTAGGTCGATGAACGAGCGAACAATTTGTTATACTTTTTCGGTTAATTTATACCACGACCTAAACGATGGTTCCTGTTATCTTGCAATGGGAAAATGTAAGTTTAAATAGATGTTTATTATGGTTTGGAAATTGGTATTGATAACAATTGCTTTTTTCTTGCCCCCGTTTAATTCGCAGGGTGCTATTGTGACCGTTTCAGCCAACGGACAAGGCGACTATGTCTCAATTCAGGCTGCAATTGATAACCTCAGAGCTTTTACGCCACAAGCGCATGTTATTTATTTGAAGCCCGGGATTTACAAGGAAAAAATTGAGATTCCTACCTGGATGACGAGTTTAAGTATTTTGGGTGACGACGCTAAAACCACAATTATTAGCTGGGATGACTATAGCGGAAAAGTTTCGGGTATGACGACCTTCACTTCTTATACAACGCTCATAGCAGGTAATGATATTTATGTGAAGAATGTAACGTTCCAAAATACGGCGGGCCGTGTGGGGCAGGCGGTGGCCATTCACGTTGAAGGGGATCGTGTGGTGTTTGATAATTGTCGTTTTCTGGGTAATCAGGATACCGTTTATCTTGGGCGCGAGGGCGCCAGACAGTTGTTTCATAATTGTTATGTTGAGGGTACCACCGATTTTATTTTCGGCCCGTCCACAGCTGTGTTTAATCAGTGCATCATTCACAGTAAAAGCAATTCCTACATAACAGCCGCTTCTACACCAGAAAAAATTCCATTCGGGTTGGTTTTTATTGATTGTAAACTAACGGCTGACGAGGGTGTTAACCGTGTTTATTTGGGCCGTCCGTGGCGTGATTATGCCCGTACGGTGTTTATTAATTGTGAAATGGGAGCGCACATAGTTCCTGTTGGATGGCACAATTGGCGGCGTCCTGAAGCTGAAAAAACTGTTTTTTATGCGGAATCAGGTTCTTACGGGCCTGGAAAACCATCCGGCAAGCGAGTGGCATGGGCCCGGCTGCTAACGGAACAGGAAGCTGACTCCTATACGGTGGATAATGTTTTGGCCGGATTTGATCTTTGGAAACCACAAATGGTTTTGAAGTGAGGGTGTATCCATTGATGTGCTGTATTTGCAGCATTTCAGAGAGAAATTATGAATGGTGGGTTTATTCGACCAATAATAAAAGTTAAAGAATAATTGTTTTAATGGGGTTTAATATTGTAAAATGGGGCATACAAACTGGTTCATATTATCTTAAAAAATAAATAATTCGAGTATATGAAATGAGCATGAGAGTAGTCTCTCATAAAGGTGAATGATTATCCCGGCGAGTTTCATATGGCAACTGAGAAACAAATGATAAACAGATGAAACGAGCCATGGGAATTACTTCACACACAGGAGTATGATTAATTCCGGCGAGTTTCATGTGGCAAAAACAAACAAATTATACACACATGAAAACACTAAACACTTTTTTAATTGGCGGACTGATGACGGTATTGGCCTGCTCGTGTGGCGGCAATACGAATGAAGCGTTGTTAACCGCTGAAAAAATGGCGGTGAGTGACATGGCCAGAAATCCGGAACCATGGATGATTGATTTTCGTGAAAAACCAAAATGGGAATATACGCACGGATTAATGATGAATGCTTATTTGGCGTTGTACCACGAAACTAACAATGAGGCTTATCTCGACTATGTAAAGAAGTTTGCCGATATGTTTGTGAATGAAGACGGAAGCATTAAAACATACAAACAAACTGATTATAATATTGATCGTGTGAATCCTGGTAAGTTTTTAATTGAGTTGTATCAGATTACCGGTGAAGAGCGATTGCTCAAAGCAATAAATCTGTTGCGTGATCAAATGCGTCAACATCCGCGGATTGAAGCAGGCGGTTTTTGGCATAAAAAAATATATCCCAACCAGATGTGGCTCGATGGTTTGTATATGGGAAGTCCATTTTTGGCGCAGTATGGTAGTGTATTTGGCGAATACGACGTCTTTGCCGATGTCGCACTTCAGTTTCGTTTGGTTAATACTAATATGTACGATCCCAAAACAGGTCTTTTCTATCACGGCTGGGATGCCAGTCATCAACAGCAGTGGGCAGATCCCGAAACCGGTTTGTCGCCCAATTTCTGGGGCCGTAGCATGGGATGGCTTGCAATGGCTTCCGTGGATGCCTTGTCGTGGTTTCCGGAGGCGCATCCTGATAAAGCATTTATGATTGAGATGATTAACCGCATAGCCGAAGGAATGGTTCGTAATCAGGATGATGAAACCGGTTTATGGTGGCAGGTGTTGGATCAGCCCGGACGGGAAGGTAACTATCGCGAAGCAACGGTTTCGTCTATGATGGTTTATTTCCTTTTGAAAGGGGTACGTCTGGGCTATTTGGATACCAAATATCTTGAGAATGCCAAAAAAGCGTATGCTGGTATTATGACCCATTTAATAAAGACCGGCGAAGATGGAAGTCTTAATCTTACTGAATGTTGTGCTGTGGCTGGGTTGGGTGGTAATCCTTATCGCGATGGCAGTTACGAATACTATGTGAATGAACGTAAGCGTGATAACGATCCTAAAGGTGTTGGGCCTTTCATCCTGGCTGCTATTGAAATGAGTAAGTTGAAATAAAGGAGGTTTATATTTGGTGTTGAAATGTTGGATGAACAATCTGTTATTCTGTTCGAAAGCAACCTGGAAACTACGTTTATCTGATCAAAATAATTATAATGAAGTTTTTAGTATTTGTAGGCTTGATGATGACTTTTGTATGGTTGCCCGTTATGGGGGATGAACAGAATGCTCATTTTGTAGTGGCAGCCGATGGCAGTGGCGACTTTGTATCGGTGCAGGATGCTATTGACGCGGTACCTCATTTTAGAAAGGTGGAAACAATCATCTTCATTAAAAATGGGGTTTATAAGGAAAAGTTGATACTCCCGCAGTCAAAAAATCGGGTGACACTAATAGGAGAGTCGAAAGAAGGAACGATTTTGACCAATGATGATTTTGCACAAAAGAAAAACAGGTTTGGAGAGGAAATGGGAACTACGGGGTCTTCCGGTTTTTTTGTCTTTGGGGACGATTTTCTGGCCCGTAACATAACATTTGAAAATTCAGCTGGTCCTGTTGGCCAGGCCGTGGCTGTTCGTGTTTCTGGCGATCGGGCGGTGTTTGATAATTGTCGTTTTCTGGGTTTTCAGGATACGCTTTATCCAAATCAAGATGGTAGTCGCCAGTTTTATCGTAATTGTTATATCGAAGGAACGGTGGATTTTATTTTCGGGTGGGCAACGGTGTGGTTTCAGGGATGCGATATTTTTTGTAAAGCGCCTGGTTATGTAACGGCTGCTTCAACAGAAAAAGAAAGGGCCTATGGTTTTGTTTTTAATAAATGTCGGGTCACCGGCGATGCCCCTGCCGGAACGGTATATCTTGGACGTCCATGGCGTAATTATGCCCAAACAGTTTTCATCGATTGTTATTTGGGTGATGTTATCCATTCGAAAGGTTGGCATAACTGGAATAAGAAAGAGGCGGAAGTAACAGCTTTTTATGCAGAGTATGGCACTAAAGGGCCTGGGGTAAAAGGAGAGAGAGCAAAATGGGCGCATCAACTTACAAGCGAACAAAGGTCGGCCTATACCATTGAAAAAGTGTTGGGTGGCGATGATAATTGGGATCCGCGTGCACGATTAAATGCAAAATAAATATAACGTTTAAACCATATGGAGTTGGCATGTTTACGGCCAATGACAAATTAAAAAACTATGGCATGGAAAATTATTATTTGAAAATGATGAAGACCGGTACACTGCTAACACTGTTGATGAGCGTGATAACGTCTTGTTCGTGTCCCGGGGCCTCGCAGTTGGCTGATGGCGATGACTGGGTTTATGAAGGCATTGAGTTTGATATGCCCAAAGTGTCTGAACCGGTTATTCCTGATAATTCGATTTATATTTCAGAAGTTGGTGCCGTTTCTGACGGCGCAACATTAAATACCGAAGCGTTTACCGCTGCCATTGAAAAGCTGAGCGTTAAAGGTGGGGGGAAAGTGATTGTGCCTGCCGGTATTTGGCTTACCGGGCCCATTGTAATGAAAAGTAATATCGAAATTCATTTGGAAGAGGGAGCTGTGGTTCGTTTTAGCCCTGATTTCGATTTGTACCCACTCATCAAAACCAATTTTGAGGGATTGGAAACTTATCGTTGCATGTCGCCTATTCATGCACACAATCTTGACAATATTGCCTTTACGGGTAAAGGGGTTTTTGATGGAAATGGCAATGCCTGGCGACCTGTTAAAAGAGGTAAAATGACCGCTGGTCAGTGGCGAAATCTTGTTAAATCAGGGGGGGTGCTGAATGAAAAGGGTGATACGTGGTATCCTTCCGAAAAATCGATGCGAGGCGATACCAATGATAATTTTAATGTGCCCGATTTTTCAGATAAGGCGCAGTACGAAGCTGTTAAAGATTTTTTAAGGCCTGTTATGGTGAGTATTGCTAATTGTAAGCGAGTCTTACTTGATGGACCAACATTTCAGAATTCACCGGCGTGGAACCTTCATCCTCTTATGAGTGAGGATGTTGTTATTCGCAATCTTACCGTTCGAAATCCATGGTACTCCCAGAATGGAGATGGACTGGATTTGGAGTCGTGCAAAAATGTGCTTATCTATAATAATAGTTTTGATGTGGGCGATGACGCTATTTGTTTTAAGTCGGGGAAGGATGCCGATGGACGTAAGCGAAATATTCCGACCGAAAATGTTATTGTGAAAAATAACGTGGTTTACCACGGGCATGGGGGCTTTGTTATTGGTAGCGAGATGTCGGGAGGTGTGCGTAATGTGCACATTTCAGACTGTACTTTTATGGGAACCGATGTGGGGCTTCGTTTTAAAAGCACCCGTGGCCGCGGAGGAGTAGTTGAAAATATTTATATTTCAGATATTAATATGATCGATATTCCCGCCGAACCCATCCGTTTTAATTTGTTTTATGGTGGGAAATCGCCGGTGTTGGATGATGGGAATAACGGACTTTCAGCCGATAATGAGGTGCAACTGATGCCAGTAAACGAAGAAACACCGTCTTTTCGTAATATTTATATGAAAAATATTGTGGCCAACGGATTCGGTGATGCCGCTTTTTTTATGGGGTTGCCTGAGATGAAACTGCATAATGTACGTCTGGAAAATGCCTTGCTGCGGGCTGCGAGAGGTATAACCATGGTTGACGCGCAGAATATTGAGTTGGTTAACGTCCGGGTTGAGGCAGAGAAAGGATCAGTTGTTACCATTTTTAATAGCAGCGAGATTAGTCTTGAGAACTTTAAATATCAGCAACATGAATCACCTGTATTGGTGATTGCGGGAACGAAGTCTTCCAGTATTTTCTTAAAGCAAGAGGATTTTACCCAACCTGAATCTCAGATTGAAGTCAGAGGCCAGCAGCCAGACCCCATTATTTGGAAGTAATAGTGATTTTTTAGTGGTCTGGCGATGAAAGGCCGGGATTGTGTTTTATGTTACAAGGTTTGTAGAACTACGCAATTTTTAGAATTGGAAGTTCTTGTTAGGTGTGCAGTATAACAGGGGAAAGTTGTTATTAAAATTTCTCTGTTATATTGCATTTCCAGTTTAAAAGTTTTTAATTTGACTCTGTTTCTAAGTATAACTATTGTGCTATGCTGTCCTCAATATGACCATTTATTGGTGTCAGGGTTCATTTCAAAAGTTTTAGTGTATTTCTTTTTGCTGTAGCTGGATTGCATCGGATCATAAATACCATAAAAAATAAACACCATCTGAGTACGATAGTAAAGTTCTTGCGGCTTGATTATTTAAATGAATAATAGATTTTTACCTTATAATAGTGTTTTGTAATCGTATTTTATCGACAATGAAAATTTTTAATTTGTTAACTGTTTCTTTTTTGTTAATGACAGCGATAGCTTGTCAGACAGACAAGAAGGATATTACTGTTTTTTTGGCGGGTGATTCAACTATGGCCAATAAACCGTTTAAAGATGGAAACCCAGAAAAAGGCTGGGGTCAGATGTTGCCGCTTTATTTTAATGAAGGGGTGAAGGTAGACAATCATGCCCGTAATGGTCGTAGTACCAAGAGTTTTATTGACGAAGGCCGGTGGGACAGTCTTTTGGTTAAGGTTCAGCCGGGCGATTACGTCATTATTGAATTTGGGCACAACGACTCGAAAGTTAAGTCGCCCGATCGTTATGCTGAAGCTAACACAACCTATGCCGACAATCTGCGTCGTTTTGTGGGCGATGTTCGGGCCAAAGACGCTACGCCCATTTTGGCAACACCTATTGTTCGTCGTAAGTTTGTGGACGGTGAGTTGGTCCCTACACATGGCGATTATCCGCAGGCTATGCGTAATGTGGCCAATGAGATGGAGGTTATTTTGTTCGACTTGAATCAGGGTACCCGCGAAATGGTTAGTCGTTTTGGAGAGTCGTTATCTGAAAAATTGTATTTGCATATCGATACTCTGGAATATACTAATATGAGCAAACCCCGAATTGATAATACCCATTTATCGCCCTATGGCGCTTGTAAAGTTTGCGATATAGTAAAGAAAGAAATAGAGACCAAGGTTCCTGATTTAGCTGCTTTTTTGAAAGACTAATTTTTGGGCTGACGTGCCTTAAAAATCCACCACCGGAGTATTCCGGTGGTGGATTTTTATTTATGTATTCATTCTGCGAGTGTTTTCGTTGTATGAGACATGATAGTCTTAATAAATGATTTTTTTTGTGACGATTATTGATTCTGTTGTATTATATTGAAAAATAGTGTTTTGTTATTTTGTGTCAGGTCTGTGTTGATGATTTGTAACGGTTTTTTCGATAGTCTATCTACGGTCTGGGAGTTTATTTGTGTATAAATTGCACATAATAAGTTAACGATTGTTACTCTTGCCGATATATCATATTGATTAAACACAAAGTGAGTACGAGTAGATATCAGTTTAAATTTAATTAATACATCTAAGTCATAATTGCTATGAGAAAAAGAAACTTTTATCGTATGTTGTTTCTGTTAGGTGCATGGATCTTTGGATTATCCATGTATGCTCAGGAAAGCAGGCTGGTTAGTGGGAGGATCACGGACACTGACGGTGAACCCCTGCCAGGTGTAAATATTATTATTAGAGGCACTACCAATGGTACTGTTTCCGATTTTGATGGAAACTACAGTTTGGAGGTATCCAATGCTCCGGGAGCTGTTTTAACCTTTCGGTTTATTGGGTTTAAAGAAAAGGAGGTGGCTGTGGGAACACAATCTACCATAAATGTGTCATTGGAGTCTTCTTCCATAGGGTTGGAAGAAGTGGTGGCCATTGGCTATGGAACAGTTAAGAAACGTGACATCACTGGCTCAGTGGCCTCGGTAAGCGGTGAAGCGCTCCAAGCAATACCGGTGGCTTCGGCTGCTGAGGCTATAACAGGTAAACTAGCCGGTGTTCAGATCACGACCACCGAAGGATCACCCGATGCTGAAATGAAAATCAGGGTTCGAGGCGGCGGCTCCATTACCGGCGATAATACACCTCTGCTAATTGTGGATGGTTTTCCGGTGGAAACTATTTCTGATATTGCGCCTTCTGATATTGAGTCAATCGACGTGTTGAAAGATGCTTCATCTACAGCTATTTATGGTTCTCGTGGAGCCAATGGTGTTATTATTATCACAACAAAACGGGGCGCAGAAGGCAAAGTTTCGGTGAATTATAATGCTTACGCTGCCTGGAAAAAAATGGCCAATAAACTGGACGTTCTTGATTCGTACGATTATGTGAAGTGGCAGTATGAAAGGGCTCAACTGGCAGGTGAGCCTGAGAAGTATACCGATTATTTTGGTAATTATCAGGATATGGATCTTTATAAGGAAGTGAATGGTAATGACTGGCAGGATCAAGTTTTTGGACGCACCGGTTTTACTTTTAATCACAACCTCAGCATTACTGGCGGGAATGATAAAACAGCCTATGCTTTTAACTACGGTCATATTGATGATAAGGCGATAATGCAAATGTCAAGCTATAAGCGGGATAATTTGACTCTAAAGCTGACTAATCGGCCTCATAAAAAGGTGAAATTGGATTTTTCAATTCGTTATTCCGATATCGAAATTGAAGGAGGCGGTGCCAATGAGCAGAATGAAGTCTCCTCGGCCGACTCCCGTCTGAAATATGCCATGATTTATCCACCTTTCCCTGTTCCCGGATTAACAGACAATGATGAGGAAGACCAAACTTTTAGTCTGTATCACCCTGTTCAAGCCTTGGCCGATAATGATCGCTTGCAAAAGCGTAAAAGTTATAATATGAACGGTAGCGCGAGTTGGGAGATGATAGATAATTTAACGATTAAAACAGATGTTGGTCTGGACGATTACCGACGTTCCGATGACCGGTTTTACGGCGTTACGACTTATTATGTGAAAGACCGACCGGATGCCGACTATAAAGGAATGCCGGCCATTGAGTTTGATAAGCAGGAACGTCAGACTTTTAGAAATACAAATACGGTTAATTATAGTTTTGATAATCTTTTAGCGGCAGAGCATCGGTTGAGTGTGCTGGTTGGTCAGGAATACATCATACGCAAGCAGGAAGAGCATACGACTATTGTTCATGGTTTCCCAATGGCGTTTACCTTTGATGATGCCAGATCGTTCTCAGCTCAAGGCAAAGCTCATTCAATTGAAAATTATTTAAGTCCTGATGATGTGTTGTTATCTTATTTTGGTCGAACGAACTATTCCTTTCAGGATAAATATTTATTGAGTGCTACATTCAGAGCTGATGGGTCTTCCAAGTTTTCGAAAGACAACCGCTGGGGGTATTTCCCTTCTGCCGCTGTGGCATGGCGTATTACCTCCGAACCATTTATGGATGGGGTTAAAACCTGGCTGGATGATTTGAAACTTCGTTTGAGCTATGGTACGGCCGGTAATAATAATATTCCGTCAGGCCAGTTGGTGCAGACTTTAGAAGTTAAAACAACTAATTATGTCGATGGCTACGATAGTTACTGGGCAGCTTCGAAGACTATGGCCAACCCCGATTTGAAATGGGAGACAACCATTACACGTAATATCGGATTGGATTATACTATTTTAAGCGGTCGGTTGAATGGCTCGCTGGAATTGTATCGAAATACAACCGAGGATTTATTAATACAGTTCTTAACACCTGGTTCCGGTTACGATAACCAGTATCGAAATATGGGTGAGACACAAAATCAGGGGTTGGAAGTTTCTGTTAATTGGATCGCTTTGGATTTGCCTGATTTTGGTTTAAGCTTTAGCGGTAATATCGGGTTTAATCGCAATAAAATTGTCTCCTTAGGACTAATGGATTCCTTTACCGGAACTTCAGGTTGGGCTTCTTCAGAAATAGGAGCCGATTATTATGTGACTAAAGATGGCTCTGTTGGCGCCATGTATGGGTATTTGAATGATGGTCGTTATGAAGTGGACGACTTTGAAGGTTATATTGATGGTGTCTGGGTGCTGAAAGATGGTGTGGTTGATAGTTCTCCTATTGTTGGGACCGTGCGTCCCGGTACCATGAAGCTGAAAAATGCAGGTGGTGATGAGACGATTGTCGACGCTGACGACCGGACTATTATTGGTGATGCCAATCCGCTTAATACCGGCGGTTTAACCATTAATGCAAGGGCTTATGGTTTTGATTTATCGGCTGCTTTTAACTGGAGTTATGGCAATGACGTTTATAATGCCAATAAAATAGAGTATACTTCTACCAGTAAGTATCACTCCCGGAATATGATAACGACCATGGCGGACGGCAAGAGATGGACGAATCTATTATCTGATGGTACCATAAGCAATGATCCCGTGCAGTTGGCCGAAATGAATCAAAATACAACGATGTGGTCGCCTTATATGAGTCGTTTTGTGTTCTCTGACTGGGCGGTTGAAGATGGTTCATTCCTTCGATTGAATACCTTGACATTGGGCTATACCTTGCCATCTGATTTGGTTAAGAGGGTTGGAATCAGTAATCTTCGTTTTTATGCCAGTGGTTACAACCTCTGGTTATGGACCAATTATTCAGGTTTTGATCCTGAGGTGTCAACCCGTCGTAAGACTCAATTAACACCGGGTGTTGATTATTCGGCTTATCCTAAGAGCCGTTCGTTTGTGGTGGGTATGAATTTAACTTTCTAATTATAGTACATTATGAAAATTAAAAGCTTTATATATAGAATATTGATGGGGGTGTTTCTTGTCGGTGGCATGAGTGCCTGTGAAGATACCCTTGAGGTGGAGACAAAATCTACGCTGGAAGAATCGGTCATTTTTTCAAATCAGAGTTTGGCCGAGGGTGCTTTGGCCGGTATTATACATTCTTTTGGCGAAACAAATTCATACCGTGGTCGTTATTTGGTTTACTATGGTATGAATACTGATGTTGAGGTCTATAATTCTCTTAAGAATATTGACGAAGACAAGGCGCGTTTGTCTAATTATAACACTAATGCAAACAATGGCCAAATGGATACCGAAAATAATGCCTGGGCTAAGTTTTATGAAGGGATCGAACGAGCCAATATTGCCATTCGGGGCTTGCGGTTGTACGGTGACGTTGAAAATGATCCGGACATGGCCCAGATTCTTGGCGAGGTACTAACTTTACGCGCCGTTATTTACAACGATTTACTTAAAGCATGGGGAGATGTTCCGGCCCGTTTTGAGCCCGTTAATGCCGAAACGATCTATTTACCTCGCTCAGACAGAGATGTGATTTACAAACAATTGTTGGCTGATCTGGATGAGGCTGCTGACCTTGTTGCATGGCCGGGTGAAACTGAGGTTACCACGACAACCCAGCGAATCAACAAAGCCTTTGTTAAAGGATTAAGAGCGCGTTTGGCGCTGGCTGCCGGTGGCTATGGCTTACGTGCCGATGGAACAGTACGTCGCAGTGTTGATCCTGATTTAGCCCCCGAAAAAATGTATCAGATAGTAAAAGATGAGTGCATGGATATCTATTTGAGCGAAACGGCTTCTCTCGAGACTTTTGAAGGTGTATTCCGATCTCTTCACCGTGAAGATTATGTGGCCGGTAAAGAAATATTATGGGAAATACCTTTTAATGAGGGGCGTGGTCGTGTTATTTATGATTTGGGCGTAAAACACGTCACAGTTGATAATTATACCGGGCAGGCAAAAGGCGGAACCGATGGCCCGAATCCGGTTCTTTTTTACGATTATGACAAAGATGATGTACGTCGGGATATTACCTGTATCCCTTATGAATGGAATGAAGGCATGCAGGTTCCAACCAGTTTGGGGAAATGGTATTTTGGGAAATTTCGTTATGAGTGGTTGTTTGAAGAAGCGGGTCGCCGCGTTACCGCACCTAATGATGATGGTTTGAATTGGATTTATATGCGTTATTCGGATGTGCTGTTAATGTTGGCTGAAGCAATTAATGAATTGGATGGCCCGGACGATGCAGCGCCTTATTTACGTGAGGTGCGGGAAAGAGCTTTTTCCGAAAATCCGGAAAAAGTTGACGCTTTTATGACGCAGGCAACGGCCAGTAAGGACGCCTTTTTTAACGCTATTGTTAATGAACGGGGGTTTGAATTCGCAGGCGAGATGTTGCGTAAATCAGATTTGATTCGTTGGAATCTTTTGGGTGAGAAATTGGCTGAGACAAAGACCAAATTACAACAGCTCGAAAATCGCGAAGGGATGTATGCGTCGTTGCCCGAAAAAATATATTACAAAACGATGGACGATGGTGAAACACTCGATATATATGGCCTTGAATTTGGCGATACCGATGATAAAGGTGCTGATGGCGGTTATACCGAAAATAAAACATGGACAATGGTGTCAAGTGACGATAAAATTACGTATTGGGACGCTTTATATATGAAAGATCCTGATGCTCAACAGTACTGGCCAATCTGGCAGACATTTATTGATACCAGTAATGGCATGTTGAATAACGATGGTTATGGTTTTAATTAATTATGAACCCCGAAAATTTTAAGCAATGAATAAATTATATAAAATTCCTGTTTTTTTATTGGGATTGATGGTTTTGACGGTCGTCGCAGCCTGCTCCGATGATATCGATCCTGAAATTACAGAGGTGGAGGTGAGCCAACTATTCTCGCCGGTAGATTTAGAGGTGCGTGTAAAAAATCAAATACAGGTACAGTTGAACTGGACAAAGAACTCTAAAGCGGTTAGTTATACTGTCGAATTTTATAAAGCAGATACCACCGATTTTAGCGGAACGTCGGTTAAGGTTTTAGAAGGTATTACCAATGCCGATTTGCCTTATATTGTAGAGGGCTTTGACGGCGAGACTACTTATGCTGTTAGAGTAAAAGCAGTGGGAGAGGATATTCTCGATTCAAAATGGACGGCTGCTATGTTTACCACAGATTTTGAACAGATTCTTAATCCCCTGACCAAGGCTGATATCGGAACTTTTGACGTGACGGTTAGTTGGCCCGAAGGCGAAGAAGCTGATTATTTCTGGGTGATGCCCGGTGAGATCAAACGTCCGATTTCCGACGATGAGATTGCAGCCGGTGAGCTTACTATCTCAGGTTTAACAGCTGAAACCGACTATACAGTAACGATGTATCGTGGTGATAGTAAACGTGGTGTTTTAAATTTTGAAACATGGATTGATCTTTCAAGTGCAATAGTTGTTCAACCTGGCGATGATGTTGCAACAATTATAGGAAATGCTGAGGCCGGGTCAAAAATTGCTTTTGAACCTGGTGTATACGATGTAGCCGGTAATATTGAAATTAATAATTCGGTGGGTCTGTTTAGTGCTTCATCTACTGAAAAACCTGTTATTAATGGTGCTGTTTTTAGGATGAAATCCGGTGCAGGACTTCGTTTAAGAGAATTAATTCTGAATGGTAGCACTTCAGATGGAAATCAGGTTATTGTTTATGACGATAACGATCCTGATAACATTTATCCTGCCGTTTCAATTGAAGATTGTGAAATATCTGATTATGTGAAAGGGGTGTTTTACGTGAGTAAAGTAGCTTTAATTGAGTCGGTTAGCATTACTGGCACCACCTATGCTAATGTTGAATGTGTCGGTGGCGATTTTATTGATTTCCGTCAGGGCATGACACGGCAGTTCACTTTCCGTAATAATACGGTTTATAATTGTGCTTTGGCACGTGATTGTTTTAGAATGGACGCCGGCGGATCATCTAATTTCCCGGAAGAAAATAGTGAGCTTTTCATCGAGAATAATACTTTTTATAATGTTTCAAACGATGGAAAGCGTATCCTTTATATTCGTCTGGCTTCTCATGCCATTCATATTAATAAAAATATTTTTGCTGAGACGGGCGCTTATTATTCCAACCAATCTGCGACTACGGTGGTCGAAATGGATGCTAATAATTATTTTAACGCGGAAGGGTTTTATAGTGAGAATACCGTTACCGATACTGGAAAATACACCACTGTCGATCCCGGTTTTGCAGATGCTGAGAATGGTGACTTCACCATTTCAAATGAAGATTTAATATATTATCAAATTGGAAGCTTAAATTGGATCGATTAAGATTTTGGGTTAAAATTGGAGGGACGGAATTATCCGTCCCTCTTTTAATTTTGGGATGACACGGTTTATTCATGAAAATGGTAAGCAAGGGGTACATTCGACTTTATAAAAACAAAATATCTAAGAATGAAAATATTTGATTTGTTGATTCTTTTGTTGTTAATGGTTTTTGCGTTAGGATGTTCTGACGATAAATCGCCTGTTGAAGAAGAGGAAATTACGGAAGAGTATGTTCCGGACAGAAGTGAGATTCCTGCCTTCCCTGGTGCGGAGGGTGGTGGTAAGTACATCACAGGAGGTGCTGCTGGTGAGGTATATATTGTGAATCGCCTGGATGATACTTACGATACAGGAACGTTACGTTGGGCTTTGGACAAAAG
This sequence comes from Geofilum sp. OHC36d9, assembly GCF_052400685.1. Taxonomy (NCBI): domain Bacteria; kingdom Pseudomonadati; phylum Bacteroidota; class Bacteroidia; order Marinilabiliales; family Marinilabiliaceae; genus Geofilum; species Geofilum sp. OHC36d9. The sequence continues at coordinate 50,837 of NZ_JBQTGJ010000013.1, read as the reverse complement.
TGGTCCTCGCACGATTGTTTTTGCGGTTGGTGGCGTCATTGAATTATCCCGAGAATTGAAAATTTCAAATGGCGATTTAACCATTGCAGGTCAAACAGCTCCGGGTGATGGTATTACCATTAAAAATTATGCACTACGGGTGGACGCTGATAATGTTATTATTCGCTTTATGCGCTTTAGGATGGGGGATGAAGCAGCAGCAGAGTCAGATGCTATTTGGGGCCGTAACCATAAAAATATTATCATAGATCATTGTTCAATGAGTTGGAGTACTGATGAATGTGCTTCATTTTACAATAATGAGAATTTTACTATGCAATGGTGTATTGTTGCTGAAAGTCTTAACGAATCTGTTCACGATAAAGGAGCCCACGGCTATGGAGGTTTATGGGGTGGTTATAATGCCACTTTTCACCATAATTTGTTGGCACATCACAAAAGTCGTAATCCCAGGTTTTATGGGTTAAGAGATGGTATTACACGCGAAAGAGCCGAAATGGTTAATAATGTAATTTATAATTGGGGCGAAAATTCGTCTTATGGCGGTGAGGGTGGCGAGTATAATATTGTCTCAAATTATTATAAGGCTGGCCCAGGTACGGTGAAGCATCCTGACCGAATTTTTGAACCTTACAAGGAAACGGTATATGGTCGTTTTTATGTGTCAGGCAATTATGTTGATGGTTATGCTGATGTTACCAATAACAATGTTTTAGGAATTGATTTAAATGCCGGAGGTTCGGTGGATGATGTCATTGCTGAAAGTCGGTTTGATATTATTCAGGTGAGCCCTGAAACGGCTGAAGAGGCCTATCAAAATGTGATTTTACATGCCGGGATGAGTTTAGCTCGTGATGCTGTTGATTTGCGTATTGTTAATGAAGTTGAATCAGGAACGGCTACTTACGGCGGCGTTTGGGGTGATGCAATGGGTATTATTGATACGCAGTCAACTGTTGGAGGATGGCCTGTATATGATTCGGGAGAAGCTGCCGTTGATAGCGATGGCGACGGAATGTCAGACGATTTTGAAATAAAAAATGATCTTGATGCCCAGGATGCTTCCGACGGTAAGAAATATACTTTGAGTGATTCATATACCAATCTTGAAATCTACTTAAATAGCTTAGTAAGCGATCAAATTGATTTTGGCGTAGCAGATGAAGTAGACGGTTTGTAATGGGAAATAATACCTTCAGATAACCGTTCTTTGGATATTGCAATGAATCCTGGGTGAGAATGATTTTATGGTAGTGACGTTATTTTTTATAGATGTCATTACAAGCGGAATGAAGTAAGGGAGAATTTTAATTTAACTGATATTACGATGATGAGGAAAGTTGAAGTACTGTTGGCATCTATGTTGTTTTTGTCATGTGCCGTTAACAGTCAGACGGAGTTTAATGATAAATCATTGGCTTTTCCTGGTGCCGGGGGGGCAGGAAAGTACACTGTCGGTGGACGTGGCGGTCAGGTTTATGTGGTCACTAATTTGAATGATGATGGTGAAGGGAGTCTTCGAAAGGGGGTTCATAGAAGTGGTTCACGTACCATCGTTTTTGCTGTTGCGGGAACAATTCATTTGGAGCGATCGCTCGATATTAATAAGGATAGTATCACTATTGCCGGACAAACGGCGCCAGGGGATGGTATTTGTTTGCAGGGATATGGCATAAAAATTAAAGCCAATGAGGTGATTTTGCGTTATTTGCGTATCAGACCGGGCGATATTTATGCTGAGGAGCAGGATGCCTTGTCTGCGATAGGCAATAAAAATATTATAATTGATCATTGCAGTATGAGTTGGAGTACCGATGAGGCGTGTTCCCTGTATAATAATGAAAATTTAACATTACAATACTGCATTATTAGTGAAAGTCTGAATTTGTCGTATCATCATAAAGGCGAGCACGGTTACGGCGGAATCTGGGGCGGCAATAAAGCTTCTTTTCATCACAATTTATTGGCGCATCATAAAAGTCGAAATCCTCGTTTTCAGGGAATCCGTAGTTTGAAAGAGGGACAAATGGAATTGGTGGAGATGGTTAATAATGTGGTTTATAATTGGGGTCAAAAAGCTGCTTATGCAGGTGAAGGGGGTTCTTATAATATGATTGCCAACTATTTTAAGCCGGGTCCTGCCACTGCTAAGGATGAGCGTGTTTTATTTATAGAGCCATATCTTCCGTGTGGTCATTTTTATTTGCAGGGAAATGTGATGGACGGATCTATGACAGTAACTGAAAATAATGTTTTGGGCATGAACAATAAAAAGGGACAACGTGCCCATGCTGTTGCTTCAGAACCGTTTACCGTTTCTGATTTAGTTATTGAAGAGGCGTCGGTAGCCTATCAGAAAGTTTTAGAATCTGCTGGAGCAAGTCGTGTGAGGGATACCGTGGATTCTCGTATAGTCCGCGAAGTCGCCGATGGTTTGTCATCCTGCGGGAATAATGGAATTATTAACAGTCAGGAGGACGTTGGGGGATGGCCTGTTTTGTCGGCTGATACGATTGCCTCTGATTCAGATGGCGACGGGATGCCTGATGAGTGGGAAATAGTGAATGGCCTAAATCCCAAAAATGATGACGACCAGTCCTTATATTCTCTTTCCAGAGAGTATACTAATATTGAAATGTATATTAACGGTCTGGTGATGATGTAGTATTCTACAACTAAAATTTGAATGAAACAACCATGTTATTTTTTTGCAAATAAGTTTGTTTCACTCAAGGTCCTTATTGATGTATTCTGAGAGTATATGTATTCTAGTTGATTCTATTTTTATACTGTCAACCTAAAAGGAATCTATTGTCTATAAAATAAAAGCATCCGGTGAAACAAGTCTCACCGGATGCTTAATTTACTAACGTGTTTTTTGACAAACGTTTAGTTTTTTATCATTTTAATTTCACTACAGCGCCAGTAATCTTTTTAGATGGCGTTCGTAAATGTTTTCGAAGACACAATTACCTACTATATCGGCATGTTGTTCGAGTAGCGCATTGTATTTATTAATATTTTCGGCTGCCAGTTTGTAGCCAACGTGCACCAGTTGACGCATATTCGGATTGTATTGCGGATGTCCCGGAATGTGTCGAATGGCATTGGCAAAATCTTCATTGCTCCAGCTGTTTACTTCAGCGGCTGAAGGAAGTTTACTTTCGTCTATATCAATCACATCTGCATATGGTGCACATAATTTTTCTACATTTTGAAGTGCTTTGGCATATATTTCTTTGACAAAGTCAAGCGCTTCGCCACCGGCCAAAGCCAGACCAATCACTTCTTCCAACCAGGTAGTACCGGCTGTTTTTAGGTGAAATCCTTTATCATGTTTTTTTGTAAGCTCACGGATCGGATCGTAGATGCTGAATTTGTCGGAACCGGAGTGGATGCTAAGTTTTAGTTCATCAGGCAAACCAAAAGTTTTTACAGCAAAATCAATAACCATCAGGTTGGCTTCAAATTCTTCGGTAAATACTTTTATATCACCAACATAATCAACCCCTTTGTTGAAACGACCGGTAAATTTGGGCGCTATAGTTTGTGCCGGTACATTATAATAAGCCAGCATGGCCAGTATGAAAAACAACTCAACGGGTTTTTGTGGGTTGGGCACTTCATCCATCGAAACCTCAGTGATAAAATTACCAACACCTTTAGCTGCCGCAATTTTTTTGTAGGTCTCGCCTGCCATACAAGCAGCATACAAGTATTGGTCGACAATTTCATCGACTTGTTGTGCGGTTATATTAACGGGCTTGTCAATTCCAGGAATGGTGAATGTTCCAATGTATTTTTTCATAGATTTTATGAATGCCTCTTTTTGGCCACAGTCACCTTGTTTTCCAATGTATGAAGCTACGTCAATGGTGAAGAAATCCGAAGAATCCATAAAGCGATCTACTGTGTCGAGGTTAATGTGATCGGCATCTACAAAGTAGGGCTTGTCCCAGGCCATTTCTTTAATGGTTTTATCTACGGCTTTACGCGCATCTATGGGCTCGCTGCCTATAGTTGTATGCTCCCGGTTTGATTTGTTCCAAACAGGGGAGATGTCGTAGCCTTTGCGGGAGGCTTCAACCACTGCTTTTAGTTGAAATTTGGCCTCATGGGCAAAACGGTCACCCATGCCGACCGAATATTTAGAAAGTTTTTTCATGGTTGTTAATTTTTAATTGATATTAAAATAGATCCACATTTTCAACGTTGATAATTTCTACGGGCTGAAATTCCCTTTTGGCCGGCATTTGACGGGCCGTCAGATAATCAAATAATTTTTTCACTGCTTTTTCGGATTGTTCCATCGGTTTTTGTCCTATTAAGAACTGAATAACACCTTTTTTGAGGTAATCTACATTTTTACGTGTCAGTTCGTATCCAACCACCAGGATATCCTTCATTTTTTTGTTTTGGATGTACCGGGCTATTACGTGGGTCTTGGCACTCGACACTAAAATTGCGCTAATATTGGGGTTCGATTGCAGAATATAGTCCATTTTTTGGTCCACAATGCTGCGTTCGGTCGAGGGTATTTCAACGGTTATTTTCATACCCCGGTTTTTCCCGGTGTCGAGGAAATAACTCATGAATCCTTGGTTACGCCTGTTTAGATGTTGTGTGTTTTCCAGATCTTTGGCTATGTTTACAATCAGAATATCTTTTTGGGGATTTACACCGTAATCAATCAGGCTTGCAGCCACACGTCCGCTTTGATAGGCATCTTCTCCAATAAATGAGAGACAGTTGGCATTTTCGATGTAAGTATCGATGAATATGTATGGAATACATCGTTGATCCAATTCTGCGCATAGTGATACCGATTCTTTTTTTAGGATTGGGGCGAAAATGACTCCTTCCGGGTTGTCGTTCATCATTTCCTGCGATTTCAGCATGAAATCGGTTTCGTTGTGCAATTCAAAAAAGTAGTATTTAATGTCGACCAGAAACGGACGCAAATCTTTTAGCGCTTTATCTATGCCTTGGGGGTGCGATATCCAGAACACATTATCGTTGCCTCCGCGTGGTATTAAAGCAGCCAGATGGTACTGTTTTTTTGCTGTGAGGGCTTGTGCAACTATGTTAGGCTGGTAATTCATATCGCGGGCAATAGCCAGAATTTTTTCCTTGGTTTTTTCGGCTACTTCGCCACGGTTATGTAAAACCCTGTCGACTGTTCCAATGGAGACTCCGGCCTTAGCGGCAATATCTTTGATGCGAACCTGTTTCATTCGATCTTTCTATTTGTTTGACAGGTTTCCGGCAGTGCTTTTTTATGGTTATTAGCATTGTAAGCCAGATGGTAAAATTATCTATGAAGAGATACACGATCTCCAGAATTGTGTTATTCCTGTTAGATTGCGCAGCGCAAAAAGCGCTACGCAATTAATTATGTTTGAAAGGTATGCTAGAAACCAAACAAATGAGGAACAAACATGGTTATTGATGGGAAAAAGGTAATAATCATTAACACGACAATCATCGCAATATAAAATGGTATCATCGGTTTTATGACATTCTGAATTTTCATATTGGCCACGCTACATCCGATAAATAATACCGAACCTACCGGTGGTGTACACAACCCTATGTTGAGGTTCAGAATCATGATAATACCGAAGTGAATAGGATCCAAACCAAGCTGGCTGGTTACAATAGGCAGGAAGATTGGCGTGAAAATAAGAACCGCCGGGGTCATATCCATGAAAACACCTACAAATAACAGAATAAGGTTGATCATCAGAAGAATCACGAACGGATTCGAAGATAAACTTAACAAGCCGTTGCTTACCGTTTGTGGAATATTTTCGAATGACATAACCCATGACAGACCAATAGAAGTGGCAATCAGGAGCATTACAATACCAGTCGTTTTTACGGTTTTTATAAGTATGTTGGGTATGTCGTTTACCTTAATTTCCTTATAAATAAATGCCAGAACTAAGCAATAAACGACTGCAATGGCCGATGCCTCTGTGGCTGTGAAATAACCGGCTATGATCCCGCCAATAACAATAACAAGTAACATTAAGCTGGGGATTGCGTCCAAAAACTTCTTAACAGCTGCTCTGAAAGGAATAACTTCGCCTAAAGGATATTTTTTGCGGTAAGCATAAACTCCACCAACCAGCATAAGTGCCAGTCCTGTTAGAATACCCGGAACATATCCTGCCATGAATAAAGCGGCAATTGAAACCCCACCACTGGCCAGCGAATAAACAATTAAAATGTTACTGGGTGGTATGGCTAATCCTGTGGTGGCAGAGGTGACGTTGATGGCAACTGAGAAGTTGTCCTCGTAGCCTGATTTTTTCATTTGCGGTCCCATGATTGACCCTATGGCTGAAGCTGAAGCGCCGGCCGAACCCGAGATAGCCCCAAATAACATATTGGCCATTACATTTACAAAAGCCAATCCTCCTGGCAAACGGCCTACCATAACTTTTGCAAATTCTATTAGTCGCAACGCTATTCCACCTGAGTTCATTAACTGCCCCGCTAATATAAAGAACGGGATGGCTAATAATGAGAAACTTTCCAGACCCGTGGCCATTCGTTGGGCTAATGTTGAAAATGCCGGTAGGGCATCAAAACTTACCAGCATAGTCGCCAGAGCTGATAATCCAATACTATATGCAACAGGTACACCTATCGTTAAAAAAAAGACGAACGATAGTACCAGAACAACAATTCCTAATACATCCATAACAGCGTTTTATTTTAATGTTTTATATTTTTTGATTAATAGACCAATGTCATCGATGGCATAATAGCACATCAACAAACCGCTGATGGGGACAATTATGTAGACATATCCTACCGGCAATTGAAGAGCAGCGGATAGTTGTCCCAGTACAAAACGGGTGTAAACAAGCCATATGCCACCTATTACCATTACGGATAACGCAAAAGCAATAACCAATAGGTTAATGAAGATCATCATGTGGTTTAAATTTCGAGGCGACAATTTGGTGTGAAGTATGTCAATGGCCAAGTGCTCATTTTTGCCTTTTACATAGGTGGCTCCGGCCAACCCGACCCATATGAGCAGGAATGTGGCCAGTTCGTCGGTAAATGAACTGGGGTCTTTGAAAATGAAACGGCTGGTTACCTGCCACACCACGTCAAGTACCAGTGATCCCATCAGTATCACCAGTAAAAATTCCAGTGCTTTATCTATTTTATTTCTGATAGTCATGATAATAATATTAAAACTCCCAATCAAGGAGAGGATAATCATTGTAATAGTTAGTTTGGTTGAACAGTGGTTGTATCAACTTCAGTCACTTGTGTGTTTCTGATTTGTTCAATCAGAGGATAGATTTTATCATTATTCCTGTAAATATCATACACGCCTTTAACCGCTTCCATAAAGGGCTTTTTGTCGGGGATAATGATTTCAACCCCGTTTTTTTTCAGGGCGGCCAACGATTCGTCTTCCGATTTTTGCCATTCTTTACGTTGAACAACGACCGATTCTTTCACCGCCTGATCCATCCATTTGCGTTCCTGTTCATTCAGTTTTTTCCACGCATGGGTACTCATCAACAGTACATCAGGAATCATCGTGTGTTCATTGAGGGTGTAATAGTGGCATACTTCGTAGTGATGCGACAAATAGAAACTGGGAGGATTATTTTCGGCACCGTCGACAACTTTACTTTGTAATGCTGTGTAAAGTTCACCCCACGATACTGGCGTGGCTGACCCGCCCATTGCTTTAATCATCTCTACCGCAGTGATGCTCTGCATTACCCTGATTTTAAGACCGGCTAAATCGGCGGGTGTATTAATGGGTTTGCTGGCATAAAAACTACGAGCGCCTGCGTCGTAAAAGCATAGTCCACGTAGCCAGTATTGTTCGCCTTTAGCTAACATTGCTTTGCCTATTGGTCCATCAAGTACAGTAAAAGCATGGGCTTTATCGCGAAAAATATAGGGTAGACCAAAAATTTTGTATTCTTCAACAAAGCCTTCCATGGTGGCTGTGGAGACTTTTGTCAAATCCAGGCTTCCCAACTGAAGCAGTTCCAGACTCTCTCGTTCGGAGCCCAAAACGCCGCCGGGGTATATCTCGATCTGTATTTTTCCGTCGGAGAGCTCGGCGACTCTTTTGGCCAAAAATTCCATGGCAATGTGCACGGAATGTTTGGTGTCAAGGTTGTGCCCCAGCTTAAGGACTTTAACGTCGCTTTTTAATCCGCATCCTGTTAGTATGCTGATAGCCAGCGTCGTTATGGCTATTATTTTTTTCATTTTATAATATTTTGGTATTTAGTTGCACTATTTGGCTTGTATGGTCATGCCTAAAACTTTAACAACCTAAAGCGGAATAGTAAATGATTTGTGTTTTCAGACAAATATTTTTCAAATAATTAGTGTGTGCCGGGGAAACGCCTGTGGCAGATACTAAAGTTTCATTTTTTAGACTTTCATGCTTAAATATTTTTTTCATAGGTTGAATGGCACACATGCCCCTTTTTATTAACTCTATAATTTTTTTCCTGTAAGCATGTTCGTTTCCAGGCTTGAAAGATGTGAGTTTACTGTTGTAAATCATCATTTTGAAAGCGAGTATGACGAAAAAAATGACGTTTCTTGCTGGCACTAATAAAAGTAACGGTTGTACGCTTCCTTGAAGCATACAACCGTTACTTTATTACTTAGGCATTATACGTGGTTGAAGCTGTAGAGCCCCCACGACCGGTCCAATTGGTATGGAAAAATTCACCGCGGGGTTTGTCAACTCTTTCGTAGGTATGAGCCCCAAAATAGTCGCGTTGGGCCTGAAGCAGGTTGGCTGGCAAACGCTCGCTCCGATAGCCATCGAAGTAATTGAGAGCCGTTGCAATAGCTGGGGTAGGAATACCATTCATTACTGCCGTAGCCACCACATTACGCCATCCTTGCTGTGCCTTGTCCATCACATCTTTAAAGAATGGGTCGAGCAGCAGGTTGGTGAGATTTTCGTTTTTGTCGAATGCGTCTTTAATTTTACTTAAGAAGGCTGAGCGGATGATACAACCACCACGCCACATCAAGGCAATGCCGCCGTAGTTCAGTTTCCAGCCATATTCTTTGGCCGCGGCTGCCATCAAGGCGTATCCTTGTGCATACGACACAACTTTTGAGGCATATAAAGCCGATTCAATATCTTTGAGAAATTGTTTTTTGTCGCCTTTAAATTCTGGTTTTGGACCTTTTAGCGTTTTTGATGCGGCAACCCGTTCTTCTTTGAGTGCTGACAGACAGCGGGAAAAAACAGCTTCGCCAATTAATGTCAACGGAATGCCATGGTCAAGGGCCGTCACTGCCGTCCATTTACCCGTCCCTTTTTGTCCTGCGGTGTCAAGTATTTTATCAACCAATGGGGCACCGTCTTCATCTTTGTAGGCTAAAATATCACGTGTTATCTCAATGAGGTAGGAATCAAGCGGGCCTTCATTCCATGTTTTGAATGTTTCGTGCATCTCATCGGCCGACATGCCCAAAACATCTTTCATGATATGGTAAGCCTCATTGATGAGCTGCATATCACCATATTCAATGCCATTGTGAACCATTTTCACAAAATGTCCGGCACCATTTTCGCCAACCCAGTCGCAACAGGGAGTCCCATCTTCTACTTTAGCTGATATAGCCTGGAAAATTGGTTTTACAGCAGGCCATGCTTTGGGTGATCCGCCCGGCATGATTGATGGTCCTAACAAGGCGCCTTCTTCACCACCTGACACACCGGTACCAATATAAAGCAGTCCTTTACTTTCAACCAACTGAGTTCTGCGGTTGGTGTCGGGATAGTGGGTGTTTCCACCGTCAATAATGATGTCGCCTGCTTCCAACAAAGGGATAAGGCTCTCAATGGTTGTATCAACAGCGTTGCCCGCTTTTATCATCATCATGACCTTGCGTGGCCGCTCCAGCGACTGAACCAATTCTTTAAGAGAATGCGTTCCTTTAATATTTTTGCCTTTGGCCCGACCGTTAACGAAGTTGTCAACTTTATTGGTTGAGCGGTTAAATACTGATACCTGGAAACCTTTGCTTTCCATATTCAGTACCAAATTTTCTCCCATAACTGCAAGGCCTATAAGACCTATGTCTGATAATGCTTTCATATTACTATTGTTTTTTATTACTTAAATATTGGAGACACGATGTTTGTTTTAGAACCTTTATCAATCATTTTTAGATGAAAGTTGCGGCCCTAAAAATAGATAATTAATCTTTAAACCGGTCTTCATGTGCCCATAAGCCAACGGCCGGATTTGAAATATAGAAAATTTCTTCACCATCGGGCATCTTGTTAAATCCGTCCTTCAAAGTTTCAGGATTATAACGTTTGGTCATCTCTTTTAAATCGGCATAGTTAAAGTAAACCGATTCTATTTCTTCTTTGGTTAAATGACCCGGACAATAAGTAATGGAGAAACGTCCTTCGGAACTACCATGAATGAGGTGAGCTGCTGCGCCCAGATTATTTTTCATGTCTGTTTCTTTTTCCACATATTCTAAAGTCCGCGGTGTGCCACAATAGCCATATTTCCGAATGAGTTTATCAATGGTTTTGTCTTCACCAAATTCTTTCAGGGCAGGGGCCAGAACAATTAATTCGGCGCCATCGGCCAGAGCCATACGGGTACGATAGATGCTTTTATTTCCCAGCCAGGTACTTTTAAATTCCGAAGGATCAAGGTAAACCACCACTTTTTTTAGAGGTTTCGGCACCATCTCAAAATTTACTTTGATGGATAGGTCGGCTGCCAGATTAAATACTTCTTCATCATCGCCAATAAATATGCCGCGTGTAACAAGCTGTCCGCTGTCGTTACGACCCACAACGGTTTGTACATAAATAATTGGCATATCTTTGGCAAAGTGTTCTGAAGCATAATTCAGCACCTTACGTACAGGGTTACTGGCCCGTCCCATAATGCGTTCCATGCCGTAAGCCGCCCCAATAAAATGGCTTTTGTTGATACCTTCGGAGCCGCCTGTGCCCACAAAAATATTTTTATTGTAATTGGCCATGCCAATCACTTCGTGAGGCACCACTTGCCCAATGGAGAGAATCAGATCATGTCCCCCATTCACCAATAATTTATTTACCTGAGCGGGCCAGTCGTAGCTTATGCGTCCGTTGGTTAATTCTGAGATATAACTACCCGGAACAATACCCAGTGTTACTACATCGTTGCGCCAGTCGTGTACTCTGAATAGCTTTTCCGGTACGCCGGCAAACATGTGCTTTATTTCTTCTTCGCGCATAGCCGTGTGTGTGCCTAAGGCAGGCAACACATCAGTCATTTTATCTTTATAAAATTGATACGCATAAGAGGTTAGTTCGCCTGCACGTGAATGAAAACGTGTGTAATCAGGCGGAATAGCCAGCACTTTTTGGCGGGGGCCAAGCTTTTGGAGGGCTTCAAACAACGCCGACTTTAAATCGGCGGATGAAATTTCCTCATTTTCCGAACCACGTTGATATAGTACCATGATTGTATTTTTTTTTGCTGAGTGTCCGAATTGTTTTTTGTTGTCGGTGACTCAGCTTGTGCTTAATTATCTTTTTACTCTTGCATTACCACTCCATACGCTCCACACCATTTCTTCGTCGGCCGGCTGTGCGTAGTCGGTGAGGAAGGTCGTTGCCAGAGCACCGCTGGCCCAGCCAAATTGAGCCCACTTTTGAGGTTCCCAGCCTTTTAAAATACCGTAGAGCATACCGCCAACAAAGCCGTCGCCACCACCAATGCGGTCGAGCACGCGTATAGGACGGGGGTCAACTACTTCCCAGTTGTTACCTTCGAGCATAATGGCACCCCATAAATGTTCGTTGGCGTTAGTCACCTGACGAAGGGTGGTGGCAAATACAGAAGCATTTGGAAAGGCTTTTTTTACGCGCATAATCATTTCTTTGAAACTGTCGATTTTGTCACTAATACCTTTACCGCCGGCTTCGGGGCCTTTAATGTTTAAGCACAATTGAAAGTCTTCTTCATTCCCGATTAGAATATCTGAAACAGAAGCTATTTCGGCGAATATTTCATGTAATTTTTCTTCGCGACCTTTCCAGAATGAAGCGCGATAGTTTAAATCGAAAGAGATTTTTGTCCCGTACTTTTTGGCGGCACGTGCTAACTCAAGGCAAAAGGTCCCGGTGTCGGGTGACAGGGCAGCAATCAGGCCCGACAGGTGAATGATTTGTACGCCTTCCTGACCAAAAATACGATCCAGATCAAAATCTTTTACGTTGAGGGTACGTCCAACCTCACCTGCGCGGTCGTTTTGTACGCGCGGCCCCCGCGAGCCATAACCACTGTCGGCAATGTTAAATTGATGACGATAACCCCAAGGATCACCTTGTTCCACTTCCACACCTTCAAAATCCATGTGACGGTTTTTGAGATTGCTTTTTATGAAACTGGCAATGGGACTACCTTTTACGAATGTCGTTAGCACTTTAACCGGGAGTCCCAGATATGATGAGATACTGGCAACATTGGTTTCAGCACTGGTTGCCTGCATGGTGAATGTGTCGCTGCTATGAACTGGCTGTCCGTTGGCTGGGGTAATGCGTACGCCCATGCTTGTGGGGACTATTAACGACCATTTGAATTTTTTTTTCAGTTCGATACTCATGGTTATACAATTTTAGGGTTTCTTGACTGGAATATACGACAGAACAATTTTTGGCGCTTTGTTTTATACACCACTGTATGCGCTAAATCCGCCATCTACTGGAATCACTATACCAGTGATGAATTCGGACCAGTCGGACAGCAGATAGAGAAGCGTTCCGGTCAGTTCTTCGGGTACGCCATAACGTCCCATAGGCGTTCCGTTCATGATTTTTTGCCCACGAGGGGTTGATTGTCCTGTCTTTTCATCTACCAGAAGAAAGCGGTTTTGGTTAGTAAGCAAAAAACCTGGAGCTATGGCATTGACACGGACGCCGGTTTTTGCGAAGTGAACCGAAAGCCACTGTGTAAAGTTATTGATTGCTGCTTTTGAAGCTGAATAGGCCGGAATACGTGTTAACGGCCGGTAGGAATTCATGGATGAAATATTTACGATACCGCCTTTTTCTTTTTCAACCATATCGGTTGCAAATACCAGTGTGGGAAGAAGGGTCCCTTTAAAATTCAGATCGAAGGTTTTGTCAAATCCATCCAGTTGAAGACCAAAAAAGGTGTCTTCAAGCTTGTCACCGGGAGTCATTTGTTCAACTTTTGACGTGGCAGAAGCAGCGTTACCGCCTGCACCGTTTATCAGATAGTCTATTTTGCCCAGTTGGTTATTTATTTCTTTTTTTGCGGCCTCAAGCGATTCGCGGTTCAGTACGTTGGCCGAAAAGCCAATAGACTCAACGCCTGTTTCGGCTTTTATTTCAGCCGCTACTTTTTGAGCAGCATCAAGATTTAAATCAAGAATGGCTGTTTTTACGCCATGGACAGCTAATGCTTTGGCCATGGTGGAACATATAACGCCGCCTCCACCAGTTACTACAGCGACTTTATCTTTTACATTTAACGCTTTTACAGATGCTGTCATGATACTAATTATTTAAATAGGTTTTTATTTGAAAAATTAAAAGGGTGGCCGCTGATTTTAATTAAATCAACGGCCAGAAATTATTATTTTCTTACTTTTTCAATGGTAATCATCAGCTCTTTTACTTTTTGTGTCAGAGCCTTGAAATCGCCTTTTTCTATTATATCTTTCGGAAAAAGGTTTGATCCCATGCCAACACAAGTAACGCCCGCATTGAACCAGCCTTGTAGGTTTGATTCGGATGTGTCTACACCACCTGTTGGCATGATGTTAGTCCATGGCATTGGACCTTTAACGGCTTTTACGAACGAAGGACCTCCTATTTCTGATGCTGGAAACAACTTCACGATTTCAGCGCCCAGCTCCTGAGCTTTATTGATTTCAGAAATAGTACCGCAGCCTGGTGCCCATGCTACTCCGCGACGGTTACAAATTTTGGCCATTTCTTCATTCAAAAGGGGAGAGACCACAAAATTGGCACCTGCCTGAATGTATAACGCAGCCGTAGCTGGTTCGACCAGTGAACCTACGCCTAAAATCATTCCTGGAAGTTCTTTTAATGCGAATTTGTTGAGTTCGCTAAATACTTCGTGGGCAAAATCACCCCGGTTTACAAATTCAAAGACGCGGATGCCTCCATCGTAACATGCTTTTAGCACGTTTTTGCTGACTTCCAAATTGGCATTGAAAAATACAGGAACAACTCCCGTGGCTTTCATTGCCGTAAATACTTCACTTCTACTGTATTTTGCCATTATTATAGTTATCAATAGTTATCGAAAGAAATAAGACTTTTAAATTTCTTGTTTGCTAATTGATAGCATCGAAAAGTTGTTTTAACCCTTTTCGACAACCAGTTATTTTTTATCTTGATACGCGTCCGGAGGCATCACCCCCCATTAGTTTTTCTACTTCGTCAACAGTTACCTGATTGAAATCACCCGATATGGTATGTTTCAGGCATGAGGCAGCTGTTGCAAAACGCAATGCTTTTTCGTCGTCTTTATACGATAGTAAACCATAAATTAAACCACCCATGAAAGAATCTCCTCCACCCACGCGATCAACAATGTGAGTAATTTGGTAGGTTGGTGCTGTATAAAGGTTTTTTCCGTCGAATAATACGCCTGACCAGGAATTGTGGTTGGCACTTACAGAACCTCTAAGAGTGGTAATCACTTTTTTTACGCGTGGAAATTGTTTCATGATTTGTTCTGAAACACTTCGGTAAGCTTCAGCGTCTACATGTCCACCGGTTACATCAACACCTTCAGGACGGATGCCCAATACCATTTCGGCATCTTCTTCATTACCTAAAACAACATCGCAGCCAGCTACCAGTTCAGGCATGACTTCGCTGGCTTTTTTTCCATATTTCCAGAGGTTTTTGCGGTAGTTGAGATCACAGGATACTGTTATGCCTTTTTTGTTGGCAACTTTTATAGCTTCCAGGCATGCATCAGCTGCGCCTTGTGAAACAGCAGGAGTGATACCGGTCCAGTGAAACCATGATGCACCTTCCAATATTTCATCCCAGTTGAATTGTCCTTCTTTGACCTGCGAAAATGAAGAATAAGCGCGGTCGTATACAACTTTGCTTGCTCGTGCTACAGCGCCTGTCTCGAGGAAGTAAATCCCCAGACGTTCTCCACCAAACTGAATGTTTTTGGTGTCAACGCCATATTTTTTCAGGTCCATGTGGCAGCTACGTCCTATATCATTTTTAGGCAGTGCTGTTACAAATGCAGAGTCAAGGCCATAATTGGCTAGTGAAACGGCTACATTGGCTTCTCCTCCGCCATAGCAGGCATCGAAAGAAGTTGCCTGTGAAAAGCGTTGATATCCGGGTGTGGATAAACGTAACATAATTTCGCCAAAGGAAACTACTCGTGGTGTCATATTTATTTGTGTTTGTTATTTAAGTTTTAGATTTTATGAGTGGTTAAAAACCAAAATATTTCATGGAATTGTTGTAGCTAATATCTTGAATAACTGTTTTTAGCAATTCCTGATCATTGGGGATCATTCCTTTGTCTACTTCATTTCCCAGATGGTTGCAAAGTATTCGTCGGAAATATTCGTGACGTGGATAGGACAAGAAACTGCGTGAGTCGGTGACCATACCCACAAAACGGGCTAATAATCCAAGTGCTGAAAGGTCTTTTAAGTGTTTTTCCATCCCTGTTTTTTGGTCAAGGAACCACCAGCCGGCACCGTATTGAACTTTTCCGGGCGTACGGCCGTCCTGAAAGTTTCCCAGCATGGTCACAAACATTTCGTTGTCTGCTGGATTCAGATTGTATAAAATGGTTTTGGTCAATTTGTCTTCGGAATCCAGTAAATCTAAGAAACGGGATATTTTGATCGCATCCTGAGAGTTTCCAATGGAATCGAAGCCAACATCGGCACCTAATTTTTGGAACATCCGTGTGTTATTGTTACGCATGGCTCCCAAATGAAACTGTTGTACCCAGCCTCGTTTATGGTTCATTTTGCACAGTTCGTACATAATGAAGGTTCTGTAGCTTTCTGTTTCCTCATCACTAAGCGTTTCACCAGCAAGCAAACGGGTAAAGGCTTTTTCTGATTCTACACGGAAATTTTTGGTGTAGTATATTCTGTCTAATCCATGATCAGACGCGCGGCAACCCATTGAATCGAAGAAGGCGTGACGCTGATCAACGACTTCAATTAAATCATGAAGCGTTTTGATGCTTTTACCTGATACCGATTCAAGTTTTTTAATGTAGTCCAGAAAAAATTGACCATTTTCTGTTTTTAATAGATTGTCGGGACGGAATGTCGGACGTATTTTAACACTGAAGCCTTTTAATGATTTATGATATTCCAAAGAATCAATGGGATCGTCAGTGGTTCCGACGACTTCAACATTCATTGTTTTTAGAATGTTTTGTGTGCTGAATTCGTCTTGTTGAAGCATCTCAGTTGCCTGATCGTAAATTTTTCCGGCATTAGCCGGCGAAAGCACCTCATAAATATTGAAGTATCTGGCTAATTCCAGGTGAGTCCAGTGGTACAATGGGTTACCAATGGTGTAAGGCACGGTTTCGGCCCATTTTTGAAATTTGTCGCGAAATGAAACATCACCAGTGCAATATTTTTCGTCGATACCATTCGTGCGCATCGCCCGCCATTTATAATGATCGCCTTCGAGCCAAATTTGGCCTAAGCTTTCAAATTTATGGTTGTTGGCAACCAATTTGGGCGACAAGTGACAGTGAAAGTCCACAATGGGAAGCTTTTCGGCATAGTCGTGATAAAGTTTTTTCGCTGTTTTTCCTTCTAAAGCGAAGTCTGGATGAATGAAATTTGCCATAATTATTAATTGTCGTTAACGGACACGAAGATATAAAGGGTTTGTTCGTTTTCCAAATGTTTTTTTACACAATTTATGATAAAGTCTTTTTTGAATTTTCATATTTTTTATTTAAAATTCTGTTTGTTAAGTTGTTGTGTGTTTTGTTGGTTGCTGTTAGGGTGAATTTATACTTTTTTCTTAATGAATTTGGATAAGGCATGAAGCGGGGATGAGATGATAACTTTTTTATCTAATAATTGTGTTTTTTGTGCAAACGTTTGTATTTTTGTCCTGAGTTAAAAAAGAGAACGTTTAAAATAGTTGATGAAGCGAACTACTATTATCGATATAGCCAATGCATTGGGCATAACGCCATCCACTGTTTCAAGGGCGCTTTCTGGTAGTCCTCGGGTGAATGAAGAAACACGTAAACGTATAGAGCAGAAGGCCGAGGAGTTACATTATCAGCCTAATATGGTGGCTTCGTCATTACGAAAGGGACGTAACGATACAATAGGGGTATTGGTTCCGCGTATTAACCGTCATTTTTTTAGTCATGTAGTAGGAGCTATCGAAGAAGTTCTTAATCCGGCTGGTTTTTCGTTGCTAATTTGTCAGAGTCATGAAAGGTTGGTGAAAGAGGTGCAGTGCATTGATGTATTGTTGAAGAACCGTGTAGCCGGCATTATTATGTCTCATTCAGTTGAAACGATACGATTTGATCACATAATCAAAGCTGTTAACGAAAAAGTCCCGGTTGTGCAGTTTGATCGTGTTTCGAAAATGGTGCCCGGACCGCGTGTGGTGAATGAAAATTTTAACGGCGGCTATATGGCTGTGAAGCATTTGATTCGTAGTAATTACCGTCGTATTGCTCATTTTACAGGTTCATTAAGGGTTAATGTTTATGATGAACGTTTTAAAGGGTATTGTTATGCGCTTGAGGAGGCTGGTATTCCTTTTGACGAATCATTGGTCTTTGAAGGTACAATAACAAGCGAAACGAGTTATGCTATCGCATTTGCATTGATAAAGAGTCAACAGGTTGATGCTTTTTTTTGTGCCGGGGATTATAGTGCCATGGGAGTTTTGCAGGCTGCACGTGAGTGTGGAATCTCTATCCCGGGTAGGTTAGGATTGGTTGGATTTGCCAATGAGCCGTTTGCCGATTTGGTATCGCCGCGATTATCAACGGTTGAACAAAATGCTTACGACTTAGGACATAAGGCTGCTACGGCTTTGTTGCAAGTTATTCAGCAGGATTCTTCAATTGTTAATGATGAAGAGACTGTTCCTGTCCGATTATTGGTTCGTGAGTCGTCAAGTCGCAATAGTGAGGTCAAAATGGAGTGAAACGGATTTGTTTCTTTTAACACATCTTTTTTTAATGTAAGGGTAAAATTTAAATATTAAATTTTTTTATTATGAAATGGGAATTAAGATATGCCGCTCATCCCGGCGATGCCAAAAGTTATGATACTGAGCGTCTGCGCCATGATTTTCTCATCGAAGATCTGTTTCCGCAAGACGATATAAAAATGGTTTATTCCATGTACGATCGTCTTATTGTTGGAGGTGCTATGCCTGTGAAATCAGCACTTAAGCTGGAGCCTTTTGAAGAGCTTAAGGCAGAATATTTCCTTCAGCGTCGCGAAATTGGTTTTATTAATGTTGGGCTTGGTGCCGCCGTTATTAAGGCCGATGGTAAGGAATATAAATTGGCCTATAAAGAGGCTTTGTATTTAGGAAGTGGAAACAAGGAAGTAACGCTTGCTTCTGAAGATGCTTCAAAACCTGCCAAGCTATATATTAACTCGGCCCCGGCACACAAACAATTACCCAATAAAAAGGTAACCCTGGCTGATGCAGAAGTGGCAGTTATGGGTAGTCTGGAGACTTCTAATCATCGTCAGATTAATAAGTTGCTGGTTAATAGTGTGGTCGAAACTTGTCAGTTGCAAATGGGCATGACCGAGTTAAAGACCGGAAGTGTCTGGAATACGATGCCTGCGCATACGCATAATCGCAGAATGGAAGCTTATTTTTATTTTGAAGTTCCCAAGGATCAGGTTATCTGTCATTTCATGGGGCAGCCTGATGAAACTCGCCATATCTGGATGAAAAATGAACAGGCCGTAATTTCTCCATCATGGAGTATTCATAGCGCCGCCGGAACATCCAATTATATATTTATTTGGGGTATGGCCGGAGAGAATCTTGACTATGGTGATATGGACATCCGTCGTCCTGATGAATTGAAATAAATATAGCAGAATAGCTAGAGTCTGTATCTAAAGTGCAACTTCTGTATTATGTTTGCTCGAAAAGTGGTCATTTACTAATTAAACTCACATTTTTCGGGCTGCATATGTCTTGAATTTGAATGCTACAACTCAAACTTCTGATTTTATGGATGGCACTGGTTTGACTCCAAATATTTAAGAGTTTTAAATGGCAATTGTATTCTACGTATTGTAGGCTTAGTTGTGGTTGGCCTGATGTCTCAACTATCGTAAGCAAGTGCTCTTTTAATTGTTGGTGGGAGTCGGTGTTATAAGTCGTTAAAAATCCATCTTTAAAAAGTTTAAATACGGGTTAGTAATTGACCGTTTGTATTTGATTTTTGGGCCATTGAATGGCAAATTAAAAAAACAACTAAATTTTTATATAATGAATAGTGCTATTAATGAATTGTTTGACCTTAATGGTAAGGTTGCGTTGATTACCGGTGGTACTCACGGTATTGGTATGGCTATAGCAAAATTGCTGGGAAAAGCCGGCGCTAAAATTTGCATTAACGATCTTTCTGAAGAGAAATTGGCCGCTGCAAAGGCTGAATATGCCAAAGTTGGTATTGATGCTTATACCTTGGTATTTAATGTGACTAATGAAGCAGAGGTGGATCGCGGAATTAGCCAAATTGAAAAAGAAGTGGGTGACGTTGATATCTTGGTTAATAATGCCGGTATTATTAAAAGAATCCCCATTCTCGATATGCCTGTAAAAGATTTTCAACAAGTGATTGATGTGGATTTGGTTGCCCCTCTTATCGTGGCTAAGCGTGTTGCTCCTAAAATGATAGAGAAAAGATCCGGTAAAATAATCAACATGTGCTCAATGATGAGTGTTTATGGCCGTAATTCTGTGTCAGCTTATGCTGCTGCTAAAGGTGGATTGAAACTTTTAACAGCCAATATGACTTGCGAATGGGCTAAGTACAACCTTCAGATTAATGGCATTGGTCCTGGTTATATTGCTACTTCTCAAACAGCCCCGATTCGTGTAGACGGACATCCGTTCAATGATTTGGTTATGACTCGTACACCTGCAGGTCGTTGGGGTGAGCCAGAAGATGTTGCAAAAGCAGCTTTGTTTCTTGCTTCTAACGCCAGTAATTTTGTTAATGGTCACGTTTTGTATGTAGATGGCGGAATTCTCGCTAACTTTGGTTATGTAAAAGGCGAGAATGATATTTAATGCTTGTGTGGAGTAGAACACCGAAATTCATTTGTTGATTAAATGAATTTTTATTGCCCCTAAATCTTCCCTTTTCAGAGGATTTAGGGGTTGATATTTAAACTGTATTTTTGAAACAGAATGTTCTAATCTTTTTTATTTTACTTTATTCGTTTTCAAATATTTTGATTTATGAAAAAGATGAAATTATTACCTGTTGTTGCGGTGCTTTTGTTAGCTGGTTGCTCCCAATCGGCCCAAAAACCGTTGGAAATAGCTAACCCATTTGATGAGGCTGTTTCTGGAAAGGCAATGATTGTTTCCAGAGCTGAAATGTTGGCTTTAAACGGTTCTGCTAATGATGAACTGGTTGTTTTGGTAAAAGATGCTGAAGGTAATATCCTGCCGTCTCAATGTGATGACCTTGATGGAGACGGACAGTGGGATGAACTTGTCTTTCTGGCTGATTTTGATGCTCGGGAAGCCAAAGAATTTTATTTTTCGGAAGTAAAGCCTTCTGATGCGCCTCAGTTTCCGGTGCGAACCAATGTTAGGTTTGGACGTCAAACAGAGCCTTATGAGGAGGTCTCAACCGATCTTCGTTTGAAGTCAGTTGATAGCCCTACTATTTCAGCAGTGTATCAGATGGAAGGACCTACCTGGGAAAATGATCTGGTCGGTTTCAGAAATTATTACGATGCTCGTAATGGTATTGATATATTCGGAAAGCGCACAACTGCCATGTCATTGGATAAAGCTGGTATTGCCGGACAAAATTATCACGAGTTGGACGATTGGGGAATGGACATTCTTAAAGTTGGAAATTCCTTGGGCGCCGGTGCTATTGCCATTGGTATTAACGACTCAATTTATCGCGTTGGACCTTGTGATGAAGCTGGCTATAAGTTGTTGGCTGAAGGACCTGTCCGGTCTGTGATAGAACTTTGGTTTAAAGGCGTTCCGGCTGGTGATCGTAAGTATGATGTGGTTCACCGTATCTCAATTTGTGCCGGTGACCATTTTTATCGTTCTTCGGTTCAGGTGAACGGATTGCAAGGTGATGAGGTATTGTTTACAGGTATTGTTGACCTGCACGAACTGCCTGCTTTTGAAGCCGAAAAGAGCGGTTTTAAAATTTATGCCACTCTTGGCGCTCAGGCTTATAAAGGCGAGAACCTGGGACTGGGACTTTTGATTCCTGAAAATCAATTCATACAA
Source organism: Geofilum sp. OHC36d9 (assembly GCF_052400685.1). Taxonomy (NCBI): domain Bacteria; kingdom Pseudomonadati; phylum Bacteroidota; class Bacteroidia; order Marinilabiliales; family Marinilabiliaceae; genus Geofilum; species Geofilum sp. OHC36d9. The sequence goes on along the minus strand of NZ_JBQTGJ010000013.1, from coordinate 29,287 downwards.
TATAAGGAGGCGCCAAAAGTTGGCAATGGGGTTACTTTTACTCACTTGGCTGCCATCAGCCTGAGTGCTGATACTGCTTCCCAATATGCTTTCTTTTCAGGTTGGGAATATCAGGATCCTAAATTTGCTGATAAGGAATATTTTACGGAAATGATGCGTAAAGCGGCTGTAAAATTGGCTCTTTTTAATTAGTTTAAAAGGCGTTTCAGCTACCTTTTTATTTGTTTTATGTGGTTAGTCGCATTTCCGAAATTTCGGAAATGCGATTTTTTTTATATGTGAGGCATGTTAATAAACTAGGAGAGTGCAAGTCTCTGCCTGTGCCGGCTTGCTAGAATGGCAAGGGTTTTAGGGGAGATCTTTAATCTGAACGGAAATCCCATGAAAATAATCATCTCCCTGTGTGAAAATTCCTTTATCATGGTCGTTTCATATTATTTTGAATCATAATAAACACGCCATAGGTGTCTATCGCTTCGGCAAAAAACAATTTTTATGCGAATATAAAACCCTTTGCAACCAATTATTTTTCTCGGCCGCCACCCAGCGCCTGATACAGATTAATCACAGCTTGCACCTGCTCAAACCAGATGCTTGTTTCGGACAGTTGCGCACTTAATAAGTCTAGTTGTACGAAAAGTACCTCAAGATAGAAAGCAAAATGGATAAACCGATAGTTGCTGATGCTTTAGTATTTAGCGAAGGCACTAATTTTAATCAATTTTTTAAACGTAATACAGGCATGACAGCCTCACAGTTTCGCGAAAAACGGGAATGAAAGTAAAGGCTATGCTCGCACAGAACATAGCCTTTTTAAGTCTATTGATAAAAAATGTCCTTCCCCGCAATCGTTTAATTTGCTTATCGCAATTTAAGTAGGTCTAACATGGCTTGTGCCTGCACTTCAGTAACAACAAGTTTTTTTGCTGCAAAATTAGCCACAAGTTCAGATGCCGAAGGAGCAGGAGGTCCGGCCACAATGGCTACCAATTCTTCTGAAGTTCCTGTTATCCCAATGGTTGAAAGATAGTTGACAGCAGGAGAAAAATCGGGACCTCCTTCGCCATCGGGTGCTCCTTCGCGGTCAGATACATCTTCGTGACCGGGTCCACGTCTGCCTCCTCGACTGGTAATGCCTTCCGGAAAGGATACAACGCGGTCGGGGTTAATACAGTCAGGATTACCATTGGACGTTTCAGTTACATTACCTCCTCTTACCAGACGCACATAGTTGTAACGGTGAATTTCGGGATCTCTCTCAGAAAAGTCCTCTTCCGATTTTGGTGTGAACACGACAGAGCCGGCTCCATGCAAATCGTTCCCATCAGGGTCTGTGTTATAGCCTGCAGCAAGCACCCAGGCATACACCGTACCAACCTCAACGGCACCATCACTTCCTTCAACGGGGTTGGACGTGCTGGACCAATAAAAAGGATAATCTACCTGCCCTTTAATATTTGTGAGTTCTGTCAAATTGAACACGGTTGTGTCCATTGCCGGAAAAGCACCGGAGTAATCTGCGATGCTTTGCAATTCTTTGGCATTGGGCAGTCGCCAATCTTCGTAACCGGCAGTGGTAGCCGATTCGGCATAAGCTAGTGCCTCCTGCCAGCTCAATCCTTTGCCGTTGTCGTTCTGGCTCCACATCAAACCGGTCGCGTTGTCGGTAATTGTGCTATCGCCGTTGTCAACAAAGGCATTTATCCCATAGGATGGATTGCCGCGAACCGCACGCACAAACCGGGCTCCATCCATGGCTTTGATGTGTCCTGTCCAGGAGTTGACAATGAATGAAGGATCCCTCTTGACCTGATCGTTCTGATATTCGCTTACAACGAGGTAGCGGTTACTGGTCCAGGTATGCTGCTGGCGCTGATCGGAACCATCACCCACCAAATGAAAATAATCGGTATTTACCCATGGTCAGCCTTGTGAAAAATCGCGGATGGACCACAACTCTTTAACGCTAGGCAAGCGCCAATCGGAATAACCGCCAAGTGTTAGGGTGTCGCAGTATTTTACAGCATCAGACCAGGAATAGGATGACGTGGATAACTCCTGCGCCCAGATGAGGCCAGTGACATTATCCGTAATCGTTGCATCATCGTTGTCTTTGTAACTGGCAACGTTTCCGGTGTATTGCGTATCCTGTCCGAAGAATGCTTCTCCTTCTTTCGGAGGATCAATTCGCTTGGAACTGTCGTAACAAAACCCCTGTTGGGTATCCACAATGGGATACGTGAGACCTGTTCTGGTAACAGAATTTTTGCATCCCGAAAAAAATGTCGTGGAACACAATAAGGTAAAAAAAAGAAATCCCTTAAATGATTTAAATGTTTGTACCAATTTCATAATTGAATGTGTTTAATTGTCTGTTTCTAAAGCACTATAGCTTGCCTGTTTGCAGGCCTAAATCCAATATCCCAATCGTGAATGTGAAAAAAATGGATTTAGGTGCTCCTTTAATATTATTTATCTACGTACGAAAATAGACGAAATAAAAGTTGACGAAAAAACAATTCGACGAGGTTGGCGTTTTTACCCAGAGGATTAGGTGTTTTTTCGACGGGATACAACCGCTGGAAGTACAGGTGATTCGCTTCTAACCTTAAAATAGTTTGCAAATGTCCTGAAAACCACTTTCTTTATCACTCACATTACCGAAATAGCTAAACAGTAACGAATTTAAAACAAGATCCAATTGAAATTTTTAGATCCGGAATTGCTTGATAATATTCCGGTTGATAAATGGAACTGGGAAAATGAAACATCGAACGAGCAACCTGGATGTACTTCCTTAAGAAGGAAATTATTGAAACACGAAAAGACGTATATAATAATCAAGGAAATAAGCGATAATAATGGAAATGGTAATTAAAATATTGGTAGGATTAATAGCAGCTATTCAATGCTACATATTGTGGTTCGAAATGTTTGCCTGGGAAACGAAAGGCAAAAAAATATTCACCCGTTTCCCCAATGATTTATTTGCAAAAACAAAAGAAATGGCAGCCAACCAGGGCCTTTACAATGGGTTTTTAGCAGCGGGCTTAATCTGGACATTTTTTATACAAAATGCTGATTGGCACATGTACGTATCGTTGTTTTTCTTAAGCTGCGTGTTTGTTGCAGGCATATACGGAGCATTTACCATAGCGCGAAAAATATTTTTTGTGCAGGCTGCTCCTGCCATTGTAACCATCGTTTTGCTGCTGATCAATTTCTGCTGCTGATAAGGAATTCTCTATCTGTTGTTTTACCCGGTAGCACTTATCAATGAAAAAAGCAATTCATAAAGCAAGCTAGCATCCTTTAATATAATTCTATATCGGCGGTTATTTTATAAATTGTTGAATTCCCTTGTATTTTTATTTTCAATGTTTATCCTTGTTTTTGGTAGACTTTCCGGATAATTCTTCTGAATAAATTCAATCATTTTTTCCCTAATGTAGACTCTTAAATCCCAAGCTGTGGGGGAATTTTTGGCACTAACCAAAATCCTAATTTCCATGTAATTTTCCTTAGAATCCGTAACTTGAATGACATTTACCTTTTTATCCCACAATTCACAGTCTTCTAACAAACGAGACAACTCTACCCTCAGGGTTTCAACAGGTATTGTGTAATCGGTATAAATAAAAACAGTTCCAAGAATATCGGCCGTTGTTCTTGTCCAATTCTGAAAAGGTTTTTCTAAAAAATAGGCCGTTGGTAAAACTAAACGCCTTTTATCCCAAATTCTAACAACAATATAAGTCAGATTAATCTCTTCAATCCAGCCCCATTCATTTTCAACAACAACAGCATCATCTATTCTAAATGGTTGAGTTATTGCGATCTGAATACCGGCCAATATGGCTCCAACAATTTTTTGAGCAGATAAACCTAAAATAATACCGACGACTCCTGCTGATGCAAAAATTCCAATTCCAATTTTTTTTATACTATCAATGGAAATCAGCATTAACCCTATTGTAATAAGGATGATAACAAAAACGATTACTTTTTCAAGTAGATTTATCTGTGTTTGCAGTTTCCTTGATTTAAGGTTGTCTTCATAGGTGATGTCAAATTTTTTAAGCAGGCGATTCTTTAGAATTCTAACAAATTCAATCAATATCCAAGAAGAACAGGCTAGCATTAAAATATACTTCAAGGAAATAATGATGTCACTAACCCAGAAATTGGATTCGTCTAAAAAACTAAAAATAGGTCTGTAAAATGCCAGAAAAGCCAGTATTATCGCGCCTAAAATTAATCTAATAAATTTCTTCATAAATTTATTATTTGTAACTCTTTATGCATGAAACACAACGTTCTCAGAAAGTTATTGTGATTAAATGTCTTTGATAAAAAAAAGGTAAAAACACTACCCATTTCATAACATCGCCCCAAATTTTACACAATCTTTTAAAATTTTTTGAATGCGATCATCTAAAAATACTAATTTTAAAAAGGAATCGCCTCCTGGTTCAGTTTTTTCATTGCAGGTCACCGAGTTGTTCCTAAACTTAATCCTGATTTTCGCGATAATTTTTTTTACGAAAAAGTAGTGTATTGTATTTTCAATTAACGACGTGCTGTATTGTTTTGTTTTTGAAGCAATTCGTTTGTAGTTATGAAAACAATGCCTGTTGTGGCTATTGCTTCTGTCGGCCAATGATGCAAATAATATTGGTGAAGGTCACATTTTTTTTAAAGAGAATATTTATTTTCTCATACTTTTCTTTATTTTTGCAACCACATTGCTTATCGGTAGTCCGGTTGTCTGTTTAGAAGAACGAATTTTCGTTGAGCTTGTTGAAATATTGTCCTGTGGTGTAATTGGCAACACGTCTGATTCTGGTTCAGAAGAGCCTAGGTTCGAGCCCTAGCAGGACAACAAAAAAGGAGTTGCAATAAATGCAACTCCTTTTTTTTCATGCTTACCCCAAAAATTCATTTTAAAAGCCACTTTCGCTCATCTCTTTTTCATATATGATCAATAGTAATTTTGACCTTTTTGATTTTCGTTTCGCACAAATAAGTTACTCGACTTGCACTAAAACTGTTCTCGAATATGCTGATTTTGTGCTGTTTCACAAAATCAACATTTATATTTGAAATGAACTTTCTGCCAAGTAATGTCAATGGCCGAATGTTCTTTACTTGAAGTAACGCTTGTAAAGTTTCTGTGCCAACAGCACCACTTGCCCCCAGCATTACTATCGATATTTGACCGGATCTTAAGGCCATAACTTTCTTTTATTCAATTGAAAGTATTTTATTGTCAGATGTTTGTCTGTTGTTCTTTCAGCCTTGGTAAAACTGTGAACCGTGTGCCAGATGTGGCACAGATTACCGCTCGGCGTCGCCGCTTGGGTTACAGAAAATAAACGTCAGCAATGGGAAAAAGCTTGAAATACAATTATGCAGAGAAGTATTTTATATGGATTTTTACATAAAGTATTGGGCTGCAATAATTATCAAAACAATGGAAAGTATTAAAATATAACTGTAGGGACTTGCAAAGTTAAAAGTCCAACCAAATTTTGAATAGTACTTTGGAACCATTAACCTTGGGTCCTTGCGATTATAATAAAAAATACCTTTCCAATTATCCGGATTTTTACTCATTGCGTCAAGAATTTTTTTCTCAGATCTCTTTTTCATATGATTATAATTTGTTTCTCAATTGCCATATGGAACTCGCCGGAATAATCATTCACCTGTGTGAGAGCTTACTCTCATGGCTCGTTTCATATGATTATATTTTGTTTTTTTAGGTCATATGGAACTCTCGATGAATTTTAATCATTCTCCTCCGTGTATTTTAGAATGCTAAAATTCATGTTCGTTTTTGTTTATATTTTATTTTAGTTGCCAAATGGAACTCCCATGAAAATAATCATCTCCCTGTGTGAAAAATTCTTTATCATGGTCGTTTCATCTCTTTTAAGTCTTAGTAGCTGTTAAATTTATGAATTTAGTAAGTAAAATAGTGACTATAAGTAATTTAATTGAGTTTATGTTTATAACTTTTTATTTACAGTCTGTTTGTGTTGTGTAAATCACAATCCAACCAGTTTTTCTGATAGCCCGTGAAGGCTATTTAATGGCTGTTTAAAATACAAAAGTAATAGTAAATACTCTTTGTGTGATACTTTCAATGCCATATTTTATTTGCTTAAAACCGGCTGCCAATGACATATGTTGCTATAATGCTTTCCCAATTGAGAACTGGTTTATTATTGCGTTACTAAATGGAAGAATACGGGTGTTATTGAACCGTTACTTAGTATTTTCACCATTTTAACAATTATTTATTTCATCATTTGTTTTTATCAAATTAATAGACAACAATTAGGATTGACGAGGATAGCGGTGTATGGTGGTTGTTGGTTTTGATGTTATTAATGTTTTTCTTATGGCGCATATTCATCATTCTGTTGAGAATCAAAAACAACAACAACAGTAAGGCAGCGTCTTATGGTGGTTTTTGCTTTGAATTTATTGTTTACTGTCATTGAATTTGTTGGAGGTATTTTTACAAATTTAATGGCAATTTTATCGGATGCAATACATGATTTAGGAGACACTGTTGCCATTGGGGGGGATCCTTATGGCTCGAAAAAGTTGCTGATCGTAAACGAGATAAACGATTTACCTGTGGTTATAAGCGTTTTTCTATCTTAGGTGCTTTAATAACGAGTATTATAATTAGTGATTGGTAGTGTTGTTATTATTTTTGAAGCACTCCCTCGTTTTATCCAACCTCAGGAAGTGAAAGCGACGGGCATGATGTTGATGGCCGTTCCTGGAATAGTGTTTAACTGAATAGCTGTATTACGGTTGCAGGGTGGCGGGAAATCGTTAAACAACCGGGCAGTCATGCTGCATCTGTTGGACGATGTATTAGGCTGGGTGGCTGTGCTGGTTGGAAGTATTTTGATTCATTTTACAGGTTGGTATATCATCGATCCTTTGCTTTCATTGGTTGTTGCAGCGTTTATTCTTTACAATGTGGTGGGTAATTTGAAACGTGTTTTTCGCGTATTTTTGCAGTCTACCCCTGAAGGATTTGATTACGACGACCTGTAGGTTAAATTGTTAGCCATAAAAGGAGTTCATGACATTCACGATGTTCATATCTGGAGTATGGATGCCTCGTATCATATCATGAGTCTTCATTTGGTGGTAGGCGATGCAGTCTTATCAGATACGATGAAAGCGCTTCGTTTGCAGGCCGAAGTGTTGATTCGGGAGGCGGGTATTAATCACCCTACTATTGCTGTTGAGTTTGAAGAGGAGGCGTGTCACTCTTGCGATGCGTAAAAAAAGCAGGGATTTGATTTCAAATCCCTGCCCGTTTCAAAAGAATTAAAGCTTCTTTATGTTGTTGAACGATTAGTAGTCTCTTCTGTTACCACCTTCTCTGTTGAAGCCACCTCTTCGGTTTCCGTCTCTGTTGCCACCGCCTTGGCCGCCCCCAAAGGAGCGCTTGCGGTCAGAGTCTTTTTTTTCTTCTGATTTGTTTACAACAATGGTACGTCCGCTAATTTCGGCATTGTTAAGTTCGTCAATGGCTTTTTGAGCCGCTGCATCATCGGGCATTTCAACAAAACCGAAACCCCGGCTTCTGCCTGAGAATTTGTCGGTAATAATACGGGCCGATGCCACTTCACCATAAGCCTCAAACAGTTCTTTTAATTCAGCTTCTTCCAACCGAAAGGGTAAGCTGCCAACAAAAATGTTCATTTATAGGTATTTAAAGTATTAAAATAATGTCTAAAGATAATTCTTTTTTAAACAATTGATGTTTTTTAGATGGAAAAAACATTTTTTCTAAAAATTCTTGGAAAGAATGTTTTTATGTATTGTGAAATCAGATGTTTAAATTAATAATTTTTTTTTGTTTTGACTGTCGTTGAGGTTATTTTTGTCTGTAATTATTGTAACCGAACCTTGTTTTTCACGTTATAACAGAACATATGGCCATTTTGCTTAACAAAACGAATCAATAACGGCATTTATGGTTAGTTAGTATCACAAGAAAACTCAAGTGTTTGATAAGAAATGTTCAAATTTAAGGCTTGTGTTGCTCTGGGAATATGTATTTACTGGTGTAAACCGCAATTTTAGAGCAAGCGTAAGGCAGAAGTTGGACTTTATACGCAGACTTTGATTAGAGAGATAGATTTTAATTGTGTAGGGGTGTTTGACGAGCTAAAAAATCATGAGTAAATATTTATTGGCCAGGCATTGGCATTATTTTGTGGGCGGTTTTGTTTTGCCATTTGTAATATTGTTTGTGGGATTTAATGTGCCATTTTATGTTTTTAATGGGGCCATGGTGTTCATTTCTGGTGCTTTAGCTGTTGTTATATCTGAATTAGTCATTTATTTATGGCTCTGGAAAGGCGGTCAGTTTCTGTCGGAACGTATCGAATCGCATTCGGCTAAACGTTTTCGATTGTTTAAATGGTTGGTAATCCTGCCCATGATTCTAATTTTATTGGTTTTTATAGCCTGGTTGATTGCTTCATTAGTGATGGGAATGGGTAAAATATCCATGGCTAATTGGCTTATGGCTTCCTTAAACGTGATTATCCCGATGCAGATAATTTTTGTTTTGTCAAGAATTTACTGTTTTTTCTATGTGGCAAAATGGTTGAAATCGGTCGAATTAAAAAGAAATGCAAAATTCTCTGATTTTTATATGGATTTTTTGTGGCTCTTAATTTTTCCCATAGGAATTTGGTTGATACAACCACGTGTTAATAAGGTGTTTGGTTGATGTTCTTTTAATGCGTTACTCATTTTATCGGGACGCTTTATTCTCTTGCTTTAAATAGGATTATTTTACCTTTGCAGACGCTCTTTTTTTAAGGGTGTCTTTTTTATTTTATATGAATATCCGACAATCTGATTTGACAAAAGGCCCTATCATGGGGCATTTATTTCGTTTGGCCGTACCAACTATCGGTGCTTCTTTCATGCAAATGACCTATAATCTCACCGATATGCTTTGGTTGGGTCGTTTGGGTGAGAATGCGGTCGCTGCTGTTGGAGCTGCCGGTTTTTTTGTGTGGCTGGGAATATCGGTTTTGTTGATTACCCGGGTTGGCGCTGAGGTTGGCGTTTCGCAGGCGTTGGGACGAAAAGATACCCCACAGGCTATGCGTTTTGTGCGTCATGCTCTGTTATGGGCTATCATTATTACTGCTGCTATGGCAACTGTGACCTATATCTTTGCCCCTTCGTTGATCCGTTTTTTTGGTATTTCTTCTGTTTCCGTAAATACGAATGGGGCGGCTTATCTGCGAATTGTATCACTGGCTTTTATTTTTAGTTTTGTGAACCCCACTTTCTCAGGTATATATAATGGTATGGGCAATAGCCGTTTGCCATTTTGGTATATGACCATTGGTGTAGGTTTGAATTTGGTGCTCGATCCGCTGCTGATTTTTGGATGGAAGTTTGTTCCGGCCATGGGAATAGAGGGGGCTGCCTGGGCCACTTTTGGCTCGCAAATGATCGTGTTTGTTACTTTTGTGTACCGTTTCGTTATTAAAGAAGAAATGGGAAAGCTTCATCTGCGACAGTTTAATTTTGACCGGATTATTTCCAGACGTATTTTTTCTTTGGGCCTTCCGGTAGCTGCCGAGAGTGGGCTGTTTGCCATATTTGGAATGATATTGGCACGTTTTGTAGCCCAGTATGGGCCGGTTGCGATTGCTGTTCAAAGTATTGGTGGGCAGGTTGAAGCGCTGTCGTGGATGACGGCATCAGGTTTTGCAACCGCTTTGGGTAGTTTTACAGGACAGAATTTCGGCGCCGGGTTTTGGGATCGCATTCGTAAAGGATACCGCTATACTCTGTTTATAGGTACCTGTCTTGCTTTACCCGTTTCTTTAGTTTTTATATTTTTTGGAGACGATATTTATTCTTTGTTTTTTGATCAGGAAAATTCACAGTATCTGGGTGGTGTTTATTTAAGTATTTTGTCGGTATCACAGTTGTTTATGGTTTACGAAATAACCACTCGCGGGGCTTTTAATGGGGTTGGACGAACAATTCCTCCGGCGTTAACAGGAATTATTTTTACGGGGCTACGAATCCCGCTGGCTTATGTGTTGATGCAGATTCCAACGCTCGGTTTATTTGGTATTTGGTGGGCTATTTCAATAACCAGTGTTTTTAAAGGTACTATATCTCCTTTATGGTTTCGGCGGGTGTTAAATCATCACGATGGGGAAGGGGCAGGGTTTCCTGCTTCTCGTCTGATTGTTTTGCTGCCTTCACGTTTACGACAACAGTGGTTTATTAAAAAGAAATAGAAGGAGTCGATTGTGTCTGATAAACTGATTGAACGATTTCTTAAGAGTTGTTTTTTGAGGTAATATATTTAAACAGATGAGTGAGGAAGATTTTCCAAAAATAGAGCTGATGGTGTCGGAAGACGGCAGTACTACGTTATACCGGCCTGATTTGGATGAACATTATCATTCGGTTCACGGGGCGGTGCAGGAATCGTTGCACGTATTTATTAATGCGGGTTTGAAGCAAATCAATAAATCTAAATTTAATCTTTTGGAGGTTGGTTTTGGCACAGGCCTTAATGCCTATCTGACATTGGCTTCGATGAACGGGAATTCCGAGTGTCATTATCATTCGTTGGAGAAATACCCTTTACCTAAGGAGTATGGTAAGGCTATTAATTATCCTGAAGTTTATCCGTTTCAAGGCGCTCGTGAATTCTTTGATAGAATGCATCAGTGTGCCTGGGAATCAGAGCAATTGATTCAATCAGGTTTTTTTCTGCGTAAGATAGAGACAGATTTTAATCGGTTTCAGTTTGATGCCAGCTACGACCTTATTTATTTTGATGCTTTTGGGCCTGATAAACAAGCTGAAATGTGGACGCCTGATTTGTTTGTTAAGCTTTCTGAGGCCACAAATCCGGGTGGTATTCTTACTACTTATTCGGCCAAAGGGACTGTGCGACGAGCTTTAGCGGCTGCTGGCTATGTTGTGGATCGTTTGCCTGGCCCTCCCGGAAAAAGAGAAATGATTCGGGCTATAAAGCCGGTGTAATTTTGTATGACCCTTGTGTCGCCACAAATTTTTATTGTAACTTTCAGCGATTTTTTAATTTAAATATTTGTAATGAAGAATATTAGTTATGCGCTGGGCATGAATATAGCTCAAAATCTGGCTAATTCGGGTCTTGAGAAATTGGATGAAGACGCATTTATTAACGGCCTGAAAGCTGTTTTAAATGGTGGTAAGACCGAAATGTCAGTGGATGAAGCGAACAATTTACTTCAAACGTTTTTTACCCAACTGGAGAGTAAAAAACATGAAGCTGCAATTGCTGAGGGCAAAGCTTTTTTGGAGAAAAATGCAAAACGGGACGAAGTGGTCACTTTAGCAAGTGGGCTTCAATACGAAGTGATTGCCTCTGGCGATGGCGAACGGCCTCAGGCTACCGATAAAGTGAAATGTCATTATCACGGGACGCTTATTGATGGCACTGTTTTCGACAGTTCGGTGCAACGTGGTGAACCCGCCGAATTTCCTGTAAATGGTGTGATCCAGGGATGGGTTGAGGCACTTCAGCTGATGCAGGTTGGCTCCAAATGGCGTTTGTTTGTTCCATCTGAATTGGCTTATGGTAGCCGTGGTGCCGGCGGGGCTATTGGTCCTCACACCACTCTTATTTTTGAAGTTGAATTATTAGCTATTGCTTAGTTTTTTTATTGGAATAAAAATTTAATAAGATTTTTTTATGAAAAGAAGTTTTTTTGCAGCCGCCCTTGCAATAATGGTTTTGGCTGGCATTAGTTGTGACCGGGTGCCCGGGGCTGGTGAAGTTAAAATGACGGATTCAGTGGATAGTTTGAGTTATGCATTAGGTTATCTTGAAGGGAAAGAATTTGAGAAGATGATGAATAACTATACTCCTTTTGATACATTGGATTTAAAAAAGGCAGCTCGTATTTTTGCCGATGTAGCGCTTAAGGAGGCATATATTGAGCAGCGGACTTCCCAGTTTGGCGGTTTTAATGCTGAGGTGTTTAAAGCGGCTTACATTAACCAGGTAGCTTATGAGAAATCGTATTTTGACGATTCTTCTGCCGATGCATATTTGAATAAGGTTTTTACCGCTCATCGTGAGGCTAAAAATGCACAGGCTAAAGAGGACGCATCCAAGATGAGTGAAGATGGTGCTGCTTTTTTAGCTGAGAATGCCAAGCGTCCTGAAGTCACTGTTTTGGAAAGCGGACTTCAGTACGAAATACTCAAAGAAGGTAATGGTCCAAAGCCTAAAGCCGACAGTCGTATTAAGTGTCACTATCATGGAACCTTAATCAATGGCGAAGTGTTTGATAGTTCTGTTGACCGTGGCGAACCTGCAACTTTTGGAGTTAGTCAGGTTATTAAGGGATGGACCGAAGCTTTGCAACTGATGCCTGTTGGATCCAAATGGAAACTTTATATTCCTGCTGATTTAGCTTATGGCGATCAGGGAGCTGGTGGTAAAATAGGCCCAGGTGCAACCCTTATATTTGAGGTTGAGTTGCTTGAAATAGTAAAATAATAACAACAGAATGGATGAATTTAGATTCATCTGTCATAAAAAAAGCTCAGATTTGGTTTCATCCTGTCTGAGCTTTTTTAGTGCATTTATACTTCGTGACTGTTGATAAAGTCAGGTGTTTAACATCAAGGTTTGTGCCGTTCGAAAAATAGGAGCTTGCTCCAGCAAACAATCATTTTGGGAGCAAGCATAACGCAGAAGTTGACTTTATAGACAAACACTACTTAGTGCCTGTCCATAAACTAAGTGTTTGAAATATAAAGTTCAAATACGAGGCTTGCGAAGTCATCAAAATCAAGGAGTTTACTTTTTGTAAATGACTGTTTTTATGACAAGCGTAACGAAGTAGTTGACTTTATAGACAAACACTACTTAGTCCAGATATGGAAGACAACCGAAATCATCTTCTAGAAGATAGCCGTTTACTGTATTTGCATCGAATTCTTCCGGATCATAGTCATCGCCCAGCCACTCTTCCATTTCATCGCGGCGTGGATGCCCCGGATGTGCCATTATAAGTGTCAAATCATTGTAACCCGGGACTCCTCCGCAATCTTCCGGCGGGCAGGCCCGTTCACCATCAATACAAATCGGATAAAACATGTCCTGATCGTATGGTTCTATAATTTCCAAATCTATTTTATGAAGCCATGAATCGCCAAAATCATATAAATAGTGTAGTGTGTCACCTTCCGCTTTTAACAGATCCATTACCCTGATTGATGTGTAATCCATGAACAATTCCGGTGATTCGGGTTCGTTGTCTGCAATACCAAAAATGCGGTCGTTTTTTAAAAATTGATGGAGATGAATATTTTCCCATCCCATTGCTGTTTGTATGATTTTATGAAAGTCGTGCAAGAACAGATCCCCCTGAATAAACAACCTTCTCCATATATCGGGTTGGATGCCTTCGAGTGTTATTTTAATCTGGTATACTAAAGGTGTCATTTTCATGTTGTACTGTGTTATTGCCGATGTCTCTACTTTTGTGAGTTGTCATTATAAAATGCGTTTTTGTCACTTTTTGTCTGTCGACCCCGGCCCTGGATTACAGATGTCTTTTTTGACTATATATTAAATAGTTATGGTCTGAATTTGACCAAGGCATCAAGCTTTTAAATTAGGGTTAAAGGTAGTTTTTTTTAGTAAATTATGGTTCTTGTTACTGGTGGCAATTATACTTATTTTTTGATGTGAAATGGTTCCCTTTTTTTCTTTTTTGTTTGATAGAGGGATTATCATTACTTTTACTGCTGTTTTTCTATTTGCATAATTTTTAAATTGAATATATGAAGAGTGCTGAAATACACACCCCTAAAGGTGTTATGAAAGTGGCGTTTTATCATGATGATGCACCCGGGACGGTGGCAAATTTCATTAAACTGTCGGAAGAAGGGTTTTATGACGGACTAAGGTTTCATCGTGTTATTCCTGATTTCGTGATTCAGGGAGGGTGTCCTTTTTCCAAAGAGCCGGGCAACCCACGGGTTGGAACCGGAGGCCCTGGATATTCTATTCCCTGTGAGTTAGATGGTGAGAACCAGTTTCATGACCGGGGCGTGTTGAGTATGGCTCATGCCGGACGCGATACCGGAGGTTCGCAGTTTTTCATTTGTCATAGCCGCAGCAACACGGCCCATTTAGACCGTCAGCATACTTGTTTTGGAAAAGTGGTTGATGGGTTGGATGTCATCGACGCCATTCGTGCTGGTGATCTGATTGAGAAAATTGTAATTGTTGAATCATAATAAATAGTTATATATGAGTTTCGAAATAACCGGTAATCTTATTGTTAAGGATGATACCGTTGATATTACTGCCAGCTTTAAAAAACGCGAATTTGTAATTGAAGTCATCAATGAACGTAACAGTGATTGGAATGATTTTGTGAAATTTCAGCTGACGCAGGATAAATGTGCATTGCTCGATTCTTTTAATCTGGGTGATAGTCTTAAGGTGACGTTCAATCTTAGAGGACGGAAATGGGAGAAAGATGGACGTGTTAGTTATTTTACCAATCTTGAAGCATGGCGTGTTGAAAGCTCAGGCGTTGAAGCTCCGCAGGATGCACCTGCACCACCTTTTGCCGAGACCGAAATTCCTCCGGCTGAATCGGGTGATGATTTACCTTTTTAATAAAAAAAATTATTTAACGAAGGGTAGCTGTATTTGGCTACCCTTCGTTTGTAATGTGCCCTTAAGGTAAATCAATATAACAATAATCGAAAATGTGAGTTTATTGTCGTAAAAAACTGTTTTGAAAGTGGGAGTGAAGGGGGAAATAGAGTTTTTAGACTGATGACATTAATTATTTTTTAAATGGTTGATTGTGTTTAACGCTTTTTTCTTTTCAGCTTTAAGCCGGTCTATTTCTTTCAGGATGAATGATATCTCATACCCATCACGTATGGCCTCCCGGTCGTATTTTTCCATAATGATGTATTCGTAACCTTTCCCTATAAACTGAACCCGTAAAGGCTCCTGCCAGTTTTTTGCTATGAAATCAATGACGCCGTTGTCTTTTCCATCCTTGTAATTAACTATTTCCCATTTAAAATCACCGTCTTCAAAACGCCTGTTGTTAAATCCATCCTCAGGGACCGATTCCGTTGTTGCAGATTTCCCATCGTAATAAACTTTTATCTGGTGGTGCGAAATCCATTTGGTTCCATGATACCGACTCGATATGAAGAAATTTCCTTTTAAATCAGGATGCGCTCTTATGAATGTTCTGTTATAGCTATTTTCCGGTCGTTGTCGTTTGTGTATCAATATTTTTTCTGAACCATATTCGTCGGAGATAATGAAGTTTTTCATCATGGGTTCCAGCTTTTTTTGTTCGTCGGATAGTAAGCTGTCAAGAAAACTGACGTTACGTTGCTGCTCTTTCAGAATGATTCGGTTAAGCATTCTTGTGGCCTGCTCAGCCTGTGTCTGTTGATCTTTGTATTGTGAAAGCAGCGTGTCGAGTTTTAGCTTTGCCAGATTGTAATTCCCTTCTTTGGTTAGTTGTTCCGCTTCCTGAAGGCGTTCGTTGGCGGCATCCTCCCGCGAAGGACCACAACTAATCATCAAACTAAGAAAAATTAGACCTGCCGTTTTTAATTGTTTCATAATTTATTACAATTGACTGAGTGCGATTTGTATCCTTATATTATCAGGATGTGGTAATGATTATGACGTTGCTTAAAAAACTGAAATACTTTTGTTTGAATGTTTCCCCAGTGTGCAAATATATGAAAATTGAATTAATAGCCTCTTCAAAGCCACTGTTTATAGGGCAAACTGTGAAAAAGTGTTACATCTAAAGTGTGTCGTCGAAGTTACTGCCGGCAGGATGCTGACGATTGACTATTTTTTGTACCTTTGCCAAAATTTATTTCAAACATCCAAAAGCTTCTCCCATGTCATTTATTGAAGATCGAATTGTTTCTGACGGATTAACATTTGATGATGTTTTACTCATCCCATCTTATTCGGAGGTATTGCCCCGCGAGGTAACTTTGGTATCTCGTTTTTCCCGTAACATTATTCTTAATACTCCGATTCTTTCGGCGGCTATGGATACTGTTACAGAAGCGCGTATGGCTATTGCTATTGCCCGTGAGGGTGGTATTGGTGTTATCCATAAAAATATGACCATCGAAGAGCAGGCCCGGCAGGTTGAGGTGGTAAAACGTGCTGAAAATGGTATGATTTACAACCCCGTAACCATTCGCAAAGGTAAAACGGTGGCCGATGCTCTTAAGTTAATGAGCGAGTATAAAATTGGAGGCATTCCGGTGGTCGACGAAAATGGCTATCTGGTTGGTATTGTTACCAATAGGGATTTGCGTTTCGAAAATAATATGGCGCGCCGCATTGATGAGGTGATGACTTCTAAAAATTTGGTGACGACAAATCAAACAACCGATCTGGAAAGTGCTGCTGCCATTCTTCAGGAATATAAAATAGAAAAGCTCCCGGTGGTTGATAAGGATAATAAACTCATTGGTTTGTTGACTTATAAAGATATCACTAAAGCAAAAGATAAGCCAATGGCCTGCAAGGATGAAAAAGGTCGTTTGCGGGTAGCTGGTGGAATAGGTGTTACTTTTAATACCTACGAACGTATTGATGCTTTGGTTAAGGCAAATGTTGATGCCATTGTTATTGATACGGCGCACGGGCATTCAAAAGGGGTTATTGAAACGCTTAAGGAGACTAAACGCCGTTATCCAACGCTTGAGGTGGTGGTGGGGAATATTGCTACCGGCGAAGCGGCTCTTGCCTTAGTGAAGGCTGGTGCTGATGGCGTTAAGGTAGGTATTGGGCCCGGCTCAATTTGTACCACGCGTGTTATTGCCGGCGTTGGTGTTCCGCAATTGTCTGCCATCTACGATGTGGCAAAGGCATTGAAGGGTACCGGGGTGCCTTTGATCGCTGATGGCGGACTGCGTTACAGTGGAGATATTGTAAAAGCGCTGGCTGCCGGTGCTCACTCTGTCATGGCTGGCTCATTGTTTGCCGGTGTTGAGGAATCACCGGGTGAAACCATTATATATAACGGTCGTAAGTTTAAAACCTATCGTGGAATGGGATCACTTGAAGCCATGCAAAAAGGGTCTAAAGATCGTTATTTCCAGGATGTTGAAGATGATATTAAAAAGCTGGTTCCTGAAGGAATTTCGGCTCGTGTACCTTATAAAGGAACGCTCTATGAAGTTATTTATCAAATGATTGGTGGCTTGCGTGCCGGAATGGGATATTGCGGGGCCCGAAATATTGAGGATCTTCATCAGGCCCGTTTTACACGTATTACCAATGCGGGCGTTGCCGAGTCGCATCCCCACGATGTCAGCATTACCAGCGAAGCACCTAATTATTCCAGGTAGTTAGAGGTTCATAAAAAAAAGGAAGCACACATTCGCTTCCTTTTTTTTATGTCGTTAACCCATGAAATTAATTGCAACAAACGTTTAATTTGATTAATTTTTCGCGTTTTTTGATGATCGCCTTTGATCGTTATCAGTCGTGAATTAATTTATTGATTAATCTTTAACTAAAATCAAATGCTTCGCAACCGAGGTCTCTTATTTTTATCATTCTGGCTGTTTACAACTTTATTGGTTGTAGCTCAGGATGCCGGCAAAACAATTCTGTCCATCGCTAATTATCAGTATACCGAAGGAGAGTTCTGGTATGTATATAACAAAAACAAAAATCTTCCGGGATTTGATGAGAGTCCGGCAGATTTTGCTGAGCGATTTATCAATTATAAACTTAAAGTGGTTGACGCTATTAATCAGGGGCTAGATACAACCGCCAGTTTTAAAGAGGAGTATGGTAAATACTCTGAAGATTTAAAAGCTGATTTTTTGGTTGATTCGTCTGCTTTAACGGCGGTGATTGATGAAGCTGCCCGCCACATGGAGCAAATGGTGAGTGCCAGTCATATTTTGATATCACTTTCGTCAGACGCTGTACCCGCGGATACATTGAAAGCGTGGAATAAAATTAATGATCTGCGCAATCGGGCTATCGCGGGGGCTGACTTTAATCAACTGGCCGAAAACTATTCACAGGATCCTTCAGCCAAAAATAACAGGGGATATCTGGGTTATTTTTCCGCCTTTCGGATGATTTATCCTTTCGAAAAAATGGCTTTTGAAACTCCAGTCGGCCAGGTTTCGGAAGTGGTTCGAACCGATTTTGGCTATCATATTTTGTTTGTTCATAAACGCATTCCGCATCCGGGGAAAGTACGGGTTGCGCACATCATGAAAATGTTTCCTCACAATGCTACCGAAGCACAAAAATTGGCTTGCAAACAGAGTGTTGACTCTGTTTATTCAATGCTGGCTAACGGTGCCGACTTTAGCGATTTGGCCAATCAATATTCCGACGATGAATACACCAGTTCGCATGGTGGGGAGATGAATGCCTTTTCATTGGATAATATGGTGCCTGAGTTTGCACAGGCCGCATTTCAGCTTAAACAGGTTGGTGAATTCTCAAAACCTGTTCGTACTGATTATGGTTGGCATATTATTAAGCTGCTGGAGAAGATTCCCAACGAACAACCTTCGGGAGATAGAAAATATATTATGTCAATGCTTAGCCGCGATGGCCGCGATAAAGCCGGGCAGGTTGCTTTTGTGAAAAAGTGTATGGCTTCGGATCAATATATTGTTAATAAAGATCTTCAAAATGAGATATTGGGTTTGCTCGCCAATGGCAAAATGACGGCTGATAGTCTTCGGATCAAATTGTCCGCCGATTTACAGACTGTGCTTTTAACCTATCGTGGTGAAGCTTTTACCCTCAATGATTTTTTAACAAAAAGAGGTGCGACTGGTGCAGCGTCCAACAATGGTTTGGTAACTGGGCATCAATTGGATGGATTTTTGGAAGCATCGGTTTTAGATGTTGAGCGTGCACAATTGGCATCAAATAATTTAGCTTATAAATATTTGTCAAATGAGTATTTTGATGGACTTTTGATTTTTGATTTGACCAATCGTGAAATATGGTCAAAAGTGGCCGATGATACGTTGGCTTTACAAAAGTATTACGATACGCATTTGTCGCAATTTGAACCAACGCCTGTTTTGGAAGGAGAGATGTGCCGGATCAATTCAGCTAAGTTGACAAAAAAAGTTCAGAAGGCGTTAAAACGAAACCCATCGTTAAACGTGGTACAAATATTGAAAGAGAAAGGTTCGCAGGATGACTTCGAGTGTTTGGAAGGTCGTTTTGATTTTGCGAATGATTTGTCACCAGTCACTCAGGGTAATTTGTTACCTGACACAAATCCGTTTCACGATGCTTCGGCTGTTGTTTGGAGTGGAACAGTGGTACGAGCTGATCCTCTGCCATTTCAGAAAGTAAGAGGGAAGGTTATGAGTGCTTGGCAAAAAGAACTTGAAGAAGAGTGGGTAAAAGCTTTGAGGACGAAGTATCGGCCGGTGTTCAACTATAAGTTAATTAAGAAATAGATTCTTTTTGTAATCGGAAATATAATAACCAGGGAAAAAGGAGATTTTATTGATGATAAAAAGTTGGAAATGGGGTCGCTTGGTGTTTTTGAGTGGGGTGGTACTTTTTGAAGCTTGTACCCCGGTTCCTGATGCGCCGGGTGATGTGCCGGTGGTGAGCGTGGGCGACTGGAGTCTGACTCAGAAACAGTTGAATGAGGCTATCCCCGATAATCTCAGTCCACAGGATAGCGTTGCTTTGGCCGACGATTATATAAGCCGTTGGATTAGGGCCCGATTGTTGCTTCATCAGGCTGAGATGAATCTTACGCCACAGGAAAGGGATGTGGACAAATTATTAGAAGAGTATCGAACCAGTTTATTGGTACACTTGTATCAGCAGAAAATGCTTCAGGAAAAGCATTTGCCGGAAGTTACCGATCAGGAAATTGAGACTTACTATAATGATATGCAGGATAATTTTAAACTGCAGAATAATATTGTTCAAGGGGTTTTTTTGAAAATCCCCGTCGGCGTGCCTAATCAAAAAGATCTTAAAAAATGGTACCGTTCGCGCGAACCGGAGGATCTGGTCAATTTGGAGGCATACGCATTTCAGTACGCCCGTAAATATGATCAGTTTATTGAAGAATGGATTCCTTTTAGTCGTATTAATAGCTCGCTTCCCGAGCCGATTCTTAACGAAGAACGATTTTTGAAGTACAATAAGTACTATGAGACCTCCGATTCGTTGTACAACTATTATTTAGTTATTTATAATTATCATATGGCAGGACAGCAAGCGCCTTTAAGCTTTGTGAAAGAGCGGGTACGTGCTATTCTTTTAAACCAGAAGCGATTGGAGTTTATTAATCATTTGGGCGACGATTTGTATGATAAAGCCCTGAAAGATAAACTCATTATATTTCATTAGTTTTTTTAATTTTGGACTCAAATAATTAAATATGCTGTCAATAAAACGTTTTTTTCTTAGCTTACTGTTATTTTCAATTCCCGGAGCATCTCTTATTTATTGTCAATCAGGCAGTGTGATTGATGAAGTTATTGCAGTAGTGGGTGATAACCCGGTTTTGCGTTCTGATGTTGAATATCAGTATCAGCAAGCTATGATGCAGGGGTCTTCGTTTGCCGGTGACTTGAAATGTCATATTTTTGAGCAACTGTTGCTTCAGAATTTATTGCTGGAACAAGCAAAAATTGACAGTATTGAGGTCAGTGAAAATAATGTTATCATGACGGTTGACCGCCAGATAAACGAATTTATCAACCGGGCAGGGTCAAAAGAAAAGCTTGAAGAATGGCTCAATAAGCCTTTGCACCAAATTAAACAGGAGCAACGCATCATTGTAAGAAACCAGATGTTGACGCAGCAGATGCAAGCTTCAATTACCGAAAATGTTAAGGTAACGCCTGCTGCCGTACGTGCCTTTTACCGTAAAACATCGCCCGATAGTTTACCTATGGTTCCTGAGCAGTTTGAAGTGCAGCAAATAACGATATATCCTGAACTTGATGTGGAAGAAGTGGATCGTGTGAAGAGTCGCCTTCGTGAATTTCAACGACAAGTGAATGAAGGTCGTGATTTTGCGACGCTGGCAGTCCTTTATTCCGAAGACCCGGGCAGCGCTGCCAGAGGTGGCGAATTGGGCTTTATGACACGCGGGGAACTGGTCCCTGCTTTTGCACAGGTGGCTTTTAATATGCAGGAGCCCGGCAAGGTGTCTAAAATTGTGGAGTCTGAATTTGGATATCATATTATTCAGCTTATTGAGCGGCAAGGCGACCGGGTTAATGTGCGCCATATTTTGATGCGTCCTAAGCCTAAGCCTGCGGCCATTGCTGCTGCTCAGGCGAGGGCCGATTCCATTGCCGATCTTATCCGTGAAGAAAAAATGTCGTTTGAAGAGGCGGCTTTGCGGTTTTCAATGGATAAAGATACCCGGGTGAATGGCGGATTAATGGTTAATCCTTATGACCAGTCCACTAAAATGGATATTCAGTCGATTGCGCCAGCCATCAATAAAAAACTTGAAAATATGGAGCAGGGAGATATCTCCAATGCTTTTATGATGAAAGATGAACGTTTAGGAAAAGATTATTTTGCTGTGGTCAAGCTGAAATCTAAAACACCACCTCACCGGGCTAATTCGACCGATGACTATCAGCTTTTGCAAACGTTGCTCGAAAATGTAAAACGTGAAGAAGCATTTAATGAGTGGATTGTTAATAAACAGAAAGAGACCTATATTACCATCAGCCCAAATTGGGCCAACTGCCAGTTCGAATTTGATGGCTGGCTTAAATAATCCTATTGTATTTTTATCAAGGCCCCATAAATATACTGGAATGAGGTTTTTGAATTTGTCAGGCTGCTTACTGACTGCCATTTGGTTGGTTGGTTGTTCATTATCGGTTAATGGACAAAAGAAAGCACAGGTCCATATTGAACATGCCGACTATATGGAGGGATCGGAGCGTTTTGGAAAGGGTGTTCAGGCGCTTTTTGGGGCCGTTCGTTTCCGGCATCTTCAAACTGTGATGTACTGCGACAGTGCCTTTTTTTATCGTGACTCGAATATGGTTCAGGCGTATGGTTCTATCCATGTTATCCAGTCCGATTCAATACATCTGTACGGTAAACGGCTCAATTATTTGGGCAATGAGGATAAAGCAATGGTACGCGAAGATGTGCGCCTTGTGAATAAGGATGTGGTGTTGACCACTCAATTTCTCGATTACGACCGTAAAAACGATGTGGCTTATTATTATGATGGGGGTGAGATAACGAATGGAGACAATCGGTTGACCAGTTTGTGGGGCTATTACTATCCGCGTACCGAAGAGGCGCATTTTCGCGACAGCGTGGTGGTGGTTAATCCTGATTATACGATGTATTCGGATACGCTTCAGTATTTTACCATCCCTAAAATTGTTAAGATTGTTGGTCCTACTTCCATTGTTAGTCAGCGCAATACCATTTATTCGGAAGCCGGATTTTACGATACCCAAAATAATGTAGCCCAGCTTGAACGCAATAGTTCTGTGAAAGGCGGGGAGCAGGAATTATACGGCGATACTATTTTTTATGATCGTATGAGTGGCTTTGGCGAGGTCTTTTCCCGTATGGCTTTACATGACACAACGAATCATGTTATTGTTACGGGCAATTATGGCTATTACAATGAGCTTAAACATACTGGTGTAGCAACCAAAAAAGCCGTGATGATGCAGATTTATGGTGCTGATACGCTGTTTTTACATGCCGATACGTTGCGGGTTGATCCCATCGATAGCACAGAATTTCAGATGATAAGAGCCTTTCATAATGTGAAGTTTTTCCGTCACGATTTTCAGGGACGATGCGACTCAATGGTCTATAACCTTCAGGATTCAATCAATACGTTTTATAAAGATCCGGTATTATGGGCCATGGGAAATCAGCTGAGTGCCAGTGTTATTAAATTATTTACACGCAATAGGGCGCTTTATAAAGCCGAGCTTGAAGATAATGCATTTGTTATTGCGCCCGAAGACTCACTCGGGTTGTATAATCAAATCAAAGGTCGTGACATGATCGGGCATATTCGAAATAATAAGTTGTATCGTATTGATGTGGATGGTAACGGACAGGCCATTTATTATCCCAAGGATAAAGGGATGATTATTGGGATGAATAAAGCAGAGTCGTCCAGTTTGTCCATATTGCTCGAAAACCAACAGGTTGTAGGTATTATCCTTCGAAATCAGCCGGCAGGGAATCTGAATCCGCCGTTTTTGGTCAAGGAAGCGAACCGGCTTTTAAATGGTTTCAGGTGGCTTGATGATTTTCGACCCAAATCAAAAGAGGATATTTTTATTCACAACGAGCTCCTGAAGCCAATTAACCAGGTTGATTACAGTGAGTTTATCTTCGACCGAAATATACCTTAGCGATAGCGCAGTTTTGGGTTCTTATTTTTGATGTGTCAATTCTTTTTGTGAATACAAGGCTGACCTTTTCTGCAAGCCTGTTCGTTTCGCCACTTGAATAATGTGAAGTCTTTATGTGGCGGATTATTTCTCCTGTTGCGCTTTTGGCTGTCTTTAAATATCTCTGTTTGTTTCTTTTCGGGAAGCGTTTATTTTGTTAGTGGCGAAACGAAGTTTAATAGTTTTTTAATGGGATGAAAAAATAAAACCCTGCACAGGATATGCAGGGTTTTGTGGAGCGGAAAACGGGACTCGAACCCGCGACCCTCAGCTTGGGAAGCTGATGCTCTACCAACTGAGCTACTTCCGCATAACAACTAAATTTTGTTTTGTTGAAACAGGTATTGTTTGCGACTGCAAAATTAACCGCTTTGTTGAAATTAGCAATTCTTTCGGTGTAAAAAATCATTGCTTTCTCCTCGTTTTCGTTCTACCTTTATTTGAAACGTGAAAGAAGGGTGTTCGTATATGAACAGAATGGCGTTCGTTTTGAACGGATTAGCCAATAGCCTTTTTAAGATGATTCGATCTAAATGCTTGATTAGTTTTTGTTTGTAGGTTGTGGCATCGAAATTGATTCATCGTTAATATCCGAATATTAACTGGAGGATGTTATATGAAAACTAAAGCGATGTTTATTGGTTTGTGGGCGGGCCTGCTGTTTATGCTTTCAGCAGGTGCTACCGGCGTTTCTCAGAATAGTTTTTCTTTTTTGCCAGAACCTCTATACTATTCTTTTGAGTATCGTTATCTCTTTTCGGAACCTGAAATTGAACTTGAGGACTGGATGCTTTCTTTCTCCGGTTCACAAGATGATTCTTTTTCTTCGTCTGATCTGAAATGGCTCGATGTCTATATGGGCACTCCTTGTTTTTGTAATTCTGACGATCATCAGGAAATACCGGACTGGTTAATACAGGATTATTCAATGGCCGCTAATTCGGCTAACAAGCCTGTTATGGAATGGATGCTTGGCTTTGAACCTGAGGTTGAGAGGGCTTTGTTGAATTTTCAGTCTGATATAACGATAGAATCCTGGATGGTGGATGTCGCAGATGGCTGGGGGGAAGTGGAGTATGAAATTGAAGTTGCTGACTGGATGTTGGCCGAGGATATTGAAGAATCGGATCGTTTGATTGATGTGGAAGATTGGATGCTGAATTCTTTTTTTGTTGAATAATTTAATACGCCTTAAAATTTGTCAGGCCGGACGCTTCGATAAATGAAGGGATGCTTCATTTTTCAACTTAAGAGCAAGCCTGACCATCGGTTAAACGTAATATTTTCTGCGGATTTTGGTGTTAGCAGACGACTGGAGGTCGTTGACAAATTGATGTCAACGGCCTTTTTTATATATTTGGCTGGTTCTGATTTATCAAAAATTATGTGGTTGAGATTAGCCTGCGCTAAAATAAACCTTATTGCCCGGCGCCTGCACGCAAACTTTTGTAGCCGGTAAGATTGTTCCATTTTTTTAGGCTTACCGGGTTTGAAAAATGTTTGTTTACTGTGATAAATGTCCATTTTAAAAACTGGCAGAGCGCCGACGATGATTTTCTTTGCAAGCATTAATTATTAGTTTATAAAACATTGGTGTCCGGTAAAAATTTAGAGAAATGATTAGAACCCAGCTCCAATGTGCGAGCCAGATATTTTAGGAGATATTGGGGTTGCTTTCCGCCTCAAGGAATTTCCGTTAAGAAAATCAATTTTATTGGCGTAAAGAAATCCGGGCTGTCTGAGCGAAGCGAGTTCCCGGATTTTAGACAATGAAATTGATTTTTAGGAAATTACTTGCAGCGGCGGCATTTTTTGTTTACTTTTTTTTGCTGTAGAAAAAAAGTAAAAGCCCGTGCGGCTTGAGCACTTAAATGGAAAATATATTTTTTACCGGACAATAGTGTTTATAAAATAAGTATTTATGACAAAATATAAAGTGTTAGTGACCGGTGCCGGCAACGGGATTGGCAGAGCTATTGCGGAAATGTTTTATCGTCAGGATTGTCTGGTGAGAATAGTGGATAAGGATGAGCGCGGGTTGGCTTATATGAAAGATAAGTACCCCCGCATGATGATTCATGTTGCGGATGTTGCCTCCGAAAAAGAAATACTGCACGTCTGGTCGGCTGTTGAAAAGGAGTGGGGGTATTGCGATATTTTGATTAATAATGCAGGGATCAGTCGTTTCACCAGTTTGCCGGATACCAGTACCGATAATTGGGATGAGATTTTGGATGTGAATTTAAGGGCTCCTTTTATTTTTGCGCGTGAGTTTGCCCGTCGGCATCCGCGTCAGCAATTTGGGCGAATTGTGAATATTGCTTCTACGCGCTATGTTATGTCGGAGCCCGGCGGGGAGGCGTATGGGGCCAGTAAAGGCGGGCTTGTTTCGTTAACCCATGCTTTAGCCAACTCACTGGCAGGAACCGCAATTACGGTGAATTGTATTGCTCCCGGCTGGATTCATACCGGCGATTACGCCGAATTGTCTCGCGCTGACCATGCGCAGCACTTATCAGGACGCGTTGGAAAGCCTGAAGATATAGCTGCTGTGGTGAAATTTTTATGTCAACCCGATAGTGATTTTATCAATGGAGAAGAAATACGCGTAGACGGCGGTATGACCCGTAAAATGATTTATTTGTAATTGAGCATTGTATTATACTAAATCGCAGGCATCAACAGGCATCCAATGTGGATCTTTACCATCCCATTTAACATTACAGCCAATGGGGTTGGTGACTGAAAATGGCGCCGGTTTGCCAGAGGTTAACGCTTCCAGAACAATATCGAGGGTGTTTTCCTTCATTTTTGTGGTGTCGCGGGGACTGTCAACGCCGCGTCCCGTGTATATCAGTTCTCTGTTTTTATTAAACACATAAAAATGAGGGGTACGCAATGCCCCGTAGGCCATTGCCACTTCCTGACTTTCGTCGCGTAAGTATATCCATGGAAAATGATGCTTTTCCATGCGCTTAATCATATTTTCATAGCTGTCTTCGGCATAGGTATTTGCGCTGTTGGAATTGATGCCCACAAATGAAACCCCTTTCGAACTGTATTTTTCGGCTGTAGCGCGTGTTATTTCATCCGATCCAATTACATACGGACAGTGATTACATGTAAAAAAGATGACCAGCCAGTCTGCTTGTGAGAAATCCTTTAAGGTATAATTTTTCCCATCGGTAGCCGGGAGGTTGAAGTCGGGTGCTTTCTGTTTAAGATCTAATGTAAAAGCCATAATTAAACCATTTTTTAGAAGGAAATTAGTACTGATTGGTAAACAAGTTTGCCCAAAAAAAGTTGTAGAAGGCATAGGGGTACACAATAGATTAAGATTAATGGTTTTTAAATGATAGTAATGAAAGGGTTTAAAACTGAGTTTGAAACGTTTATTAATGATTTACAGGATAAGATATGTGTTACTTTGGAAACCATAGACGGTAAAGCCCGGTTTAAGGAGGATTTATGGCAACGTGAAGGCGGTGGCGGGGGACGTACCCGTATTATTGCCAATGGGGCTGTTTTTGAAAAAGGTGGGGTTAACACCTCTGCGGTACATGGCATGCTTCCTGAGTCGATGATGAAGTACCTGAAGACGGATTTTAGTCATTTTTTTGCCTGCGGTCTGTCTCTGGTTTTGCATCCGGTAAATCCTTATGTTCCAACTGTCCATGCTAATTATCGGTATTTTGAGCTGTACGATAATGACGGGGAAGTGGTTGACTTTTGGTTTGGGGGTGGCAGCGACCTGACGCCTTATTATTTCTTTGAGGACGATAAAGCGCATTTTATTTTGGCGCAGAAAGCGGTTTGTGATCGTTTGGACTTGAATTTATATCCCCGTTACAGGGCGGTTTGTGATGACTATTTTTATAACAAGCACCGCAGCGAAGCACGGGGTATTGGCGGACTGTTTTACGATTATCTGCGTGCTGATAAAGAGCACAGCGGATCGTTCTGGTTCGAATTTGTTACTTCATTGGGCCATGAATTTATTGATTCATACATTCCCATTGTTGAACGACGAAAGGAGATGGCCTATGGCGAGAAGCAACGTTACTGGCAGGAGATAAGACGGGGCAGATATGTTGAATTTAACCTGCTTTACGATAAAGGGACTCTGTTTGGTTTGAAAACCAATGGCCGAACAGAGTCCATACTGATGAGTCTGCCACCCAGGGTACGTTGGGATTATGATTTTGTACCGGAACCCGGCAGTGCGGAAGAAAAATTATTGCTTGCCTTGAAACGATGATTCATAGAATTATTGGTTGTAGGTGGATAAAACCCTGAAAAGTATTTTATCTTTATTTTTTTTAATAGAATGGTCGGATGTCAAAACAAATAATATTATTAACCAATTTGGGTTCCCCTAATTCGACGTCGGTAAAAGATGTGCGTCGTTATTTGAATGAGTTTCTGATGGACGAACGGGTCATTGATTTGCCTTTTATCGGTCGTTTTTTGTTGGTGCGGGGTATTATATCGCCATTCAGGGCGCCTAAAAGTGCCGCTAAATATCGGACGATATGGACTGACGAAGGCTCTCCTTTGATTGTTATCACCAATAAGCTGGCTAAAAAAGTAGAAAAGGTTGCGCAGCGCCCTGTCTATTTTTGTATGCGCTATGGTGATCCTACGCCCATGTCGGTTTTAAAACGAATTGAATCTGAACACCCCGATGCCGAAGAGGTGATTTTGTTCCCGCTGTATCCGCATTATGCCATGAGTAGTTATGAAACTGCCGTGGCCCATGTCGAAAATGTTTATAATGAAGGTCGTTTTAAGTTTCGCCTCAAAACCACAGCGCCTTATTACAACCATTCAAAATATATTCATTCGCTGGCTGTAACCATACGCCCGTATTTGGAAGACCAGCAGTACGATCAGGTGTTGTTTAGTTATCATGGCGTGCCCGAAAGGCATATTTTAAAAAGTGACGCAACCGGCAGTCACTGTCTGAAGGGACAGGATTGCTGTTCCGTTGCATCGCCGGCACACGCTACCTGCTACCGGCATCAGGTGTTCGAAACCACCCGCCTGGTGGCTCGTGAACTCGGGTTGTCTGATGATCGTTTTACGCTATCTTTCCAATCCCGGTTGGGGCGCGATAAGTGGCTGTCGCCTGCCACCAGTGATGTGCTGACTCATTTCCCCGAAAAGGGCATTAAAAAAGTGTTGGTGGTAAGTCCGGCCTTTGTGAGCGACTGCCTTGAAACATTGGAAGAAATTCATGTGGAAGGCCGTGAGACATTCATGGAAGCCGGCGGAAAAAAGTATGATACTGTCCCCTGTTTAAACGATAATGACATGTGGGCGCAAGCGGTGGCTGAACTGTGCTTGTAACAAACTAAGTGTTTGTAGTAAAAGTGCAACTTCTGTGTTATGTTTGTCCTCTAAATGATCGTTTACCATTGTCGGACTCCGCCGGAGTACTGATGTTTGTAGCCAAATATTGGCTACAAACCTGCGACCTCAAAGAGGTCGTACAATTCATCCAATCAATCAAAAACGTAACTCTGGATTTTCAACGTTTGGTGCCAAACTTCATACCGATAAACAGTATGAATAAGCATTAAAAAACTGATTTGGTTGGATAAGGTTTACATACGTACAAAGCTTCATTTTTCAATATTTTAACAATGTCAGTACGTACACGGCGTCCTTTTTCGCCGGGGAAGCCATGTAGGTATCTACACGGCGTCCTTTTTTGTCTGGGAAGCCATGTAGGTATCTACACGGCGTCCTTTTT